>CAIPBM010000103.1 GCA_903863295.1 uncultured Verrucomicrobiota bacterium
AATTAGAATCAATTTCATGTCTTTTTGTTTGGAAGTGACCGCTGGTTGTTCTCCGGTCACGGGTTTGCACAAACAACCGTTCGATTACGGCTGACGATGAAAATCAAACCGAAGCGGGCTCGCCTCAATTATGGTTGAGACGTGATATCGGCAAAGGCCCTGCTAGTGCTGAGTCGGGGCACAGTGTCGCGTATGCGCAGCTTTGGCAGAGTTCAGGGTGCGGACTTGGGGAATTCAAATCCTTTCCCCCTTCTGTCTCAAGCCTTGGATCGCGCGCAGTAGCAGTGGTGCTACGCTGATTGAAACGATACGGATTATAATTCACCTCCACACATTCCCCGGTCCTCAAATTGACGGCGAATCCAAATAATTTGGAAGAGGGCACTTTCACCACCTTGTGCAGCCAGCGTAAATAATTTCTAATCTGAAACACATCAGCGTTATCGATCTCATGAGTCTTCCAGTCTATGACGACCGTCTGGGAGGGACTCTGCGTTAAAACATCGATGATGAAACGCATGGGCATCCCATTGTCCGTCCACATGATTTCCTTTTCGGCTTCCACCGAATACGTCGATGTGGCGTGCCGAATTTGCAATTCGTGCGCCGTACGAAAAGCAGTCTCAATCGCCACCGGGATCAGTCCCCTCCAGTGGTTAACGTCGTCTTTAATTTCTGCAGGAGTAAGCCCGTTATAAGTCTCGGCCAGTTGCAAGCCGCCGATCAGTTGCCCAGGTTCAGCCGCCAGCGACTTGGCGACGACTAGGCTAAACTCGTCCCAACATTCTTGCGACGCCTTTGCGTAATCCCAGGAGTGATCTCCATCCGCGATAGCTCGGACCATCTTGGCAATCGTCCGGTGGATAAAGTCTCCGGCGAGCTCGCGAATACCGCAAAGTTGGAGCCGTCGCCGGTGAGCCGATAAGTCGCTGGCTGATTCAGGTCGGTAGAAATATCGATAATGAAAACGTTTAGGGCAGCGACGAAAGGTTTTACGAGCAGTAGGATTGGAAAATTTCATGGTGTTTTGAATTAGATGTTTCTGTTTTACGGCTCATCTATTTCGATCACTTCACGCAACTCTCCAAGGAGGTAAGGATAATTCTGCTCTATCCATTTCTGGTCCCGCCATGTGAAGGGCCTAAGTGGGGTGGGATAGACGGAATGCTTCCACCGAGTTTCCAATTTGATTATTTCGTCGAGGGCTGCTTTGGATCCCCAACTGGTGAATAGCACGTTCAACACCCCGTCCTCGGCGGCAAGCTTCGCGAGGCGAATTCTTGGAGGTAATTGCGACGCCAGTTTGAAGCATGCCATGCGCCACGCTGGCGGAATCGAGGCAATACCATCCGTATCGCGTCCGAGTGAGGTCAATGCGACTCGGAATTCACTTAAAGTCATCGTTTGATGCGCCTTGGCGTGCCGTGCGTTGGTATTGATAAAAATCTCCCATAACTTGCACGAATAATAAATGTAAGCTCCGGTTGCTTTTACCCTTGAGCGTTTCAGGCGAGCTTCGGCCATCCGGATAACGGCCACATCAGAATCAAGGGGAGCTGATCCGGGTTCATCAGGGTCTGGGAGGTACAGCGGCGCAAACCAAATGGGCTCTTTCGTTTTCAGACCACTGGCCAGCGACACAAAAGCTTGGTGGGGCTGAAGCGCCGCCAGGTCCCCGGGGGCACACACGGGTTCGCGCGGTAAAATTAGTGGAAATAAAGAAACCAAAACATCTCCGGAAGGATCGCGTGTGTGCGGCGGAATATGTCTGGCCACCTGGTAACCCAAAAGCCGTTCCGCGAAATCGTATAGGCGACCAACTTCCTGCGATCTTAAAAAGATAACGCTCCCAAAATTAATCAACAAAGCATCGGTAGACTTCGATCCGACCAGTAGGTCCAATTGAACTAGGCCCTGAGTTGCGCAAAGCACAAAAACTCCCTTACCCCGAAGAGTGGCCAAGGAGGAGATATCGGAATATCGAGTCTGCCCTGTCGTCAATGCGTAATGGAACTCATCCATTATCAAGCCGGCTACATGATGGGAACCCAAGCTGCGTCGCTTTTGTGCTGCTCCGTAAAACTCGATCTTGATTAACTTGGCGAGCAAGCCTGTTGTTTCAGG
>CAIPBM010000104.1 GCA_903863295.1 uncultured Verrucomicrobiota bacterium
GACCCAGGGTAGGCGCTGCTGCGCCAACCCTGGGCTATACCATGTTATCCTTTCAGGATATTGGTTCGCCCAGTCATAGAATTTATGAAGGTGCATTAGGAGCAAAAAGAGGTGAACGGCTAGGACTACCCCGCCGCTAGTTTCTTCACCTTGCGCTTGAACATTTGACGAAATTGCCAATACCAGCCGTTCCGTAAAGCCACGAGGTGAAGGCCGATCAGGCCGAAGATCACCTCCGTGGCGGTGACCGCCACGAACGGGGGAAGACGGTTGAACCGCCCCGCTGCCATGAAGACATTCATGACCATGATGTAGAGAACCAGGACGATGATTGCCCAGACGACGCCCGCCACCGCGCTGCGCCGGTCGGGCCGCGTGCCCTGCACCAGGGCAAAAAGCATGAGCACCACCAGGCTGAAGGGATGCATGACCCGGTACCACCATTCCGTGCGATAACTGGCCAGGTGATCCGGGGTGGCCGTGCTCGTGGAGATATATTGGGATAGCTGAGCGACGGTCAACTGGTCGGGCTGCGAGACGATGAGGGATAGCTGCTTGGGCGGCGTCGTGATGTCAGGCATGTCGAGCTGCTGGTAAGTCTTTTCGACCGGACGGGTGCCGTCGACTCCGTAGATGATTTCCTTCACGCCGCTCAGCTTCCAGAATTCCTTGTTCCATTTCGCTTCATTGGCGATGTACTTTTGGATGTCGTGACCCTCGGAATCGCGTTGGAGGATTTCCACGCCTTCGCCCTTCTCCTCCTTGGTATAAAGCTTATGAAAAAACCAGACCCGGTGGTTCACGCTGTCGACGTAGGGCAAATTATTGAGGATGTTACCCTTGGCATCCTGGCCCTTGAATTGGAGCAACAACCGGTCACACGTCACCTTGGATTGAGCCGAAGGGCCGTTGAGATCAAAGGCGAGAAGGCCCACCCAGATCAGCGCGAAAAGGATGAACGGTGAGAAGATGAGCAGGGGGGCGAGTCCGCCCGATTGCAGCGCGACAAGTTCACTGCGGCGGTTCAGGCTGATGAGCGTCCAGAGGGTGGAAAAGAGGAGCGAAGCGGGGAGAACCTGCACCAAGATCTCCGGAGTTTTCAGCATGTAGTAGTAAAAGATCAGGCCAAAACTGGTTTTGTGGACGAGGAAATCGTCAATATTGCCGTAAACATCCGCCATGATGCCTATCGCGGTGCAGGAAACGATGCAGACCGTGAAGGGTATGAGTAAACGAAGAAACAGGTAGCGAAAGAAAATCTTCATGACATGCTGAAGAACAATTCTCTCATTACATGAATCCAATCGTCCAGCAGCAATACACGGAACTGCTTCAGGCCGCCGCCGATGCCGAAGCCAGTCTTCCCCAGGTTGATCGTTGCGCACAGCTTATTGCTGATGCGCTGATGGCCGGAAAAAAAGTCCTGGCGGCAGGTAACGGCGGCAGCGCGGCAGATGCCCTTCACCTCTGCGAGGAACTGGTCGGTCGCTACAAGAACAACCGGCGGGCGTTGGCGGCCATTTCCCTGACCGCGGATGGAACCGCGCTGACCTGTATCGGCAACGACTTCGGTTTCGACCAGATCTTCGCCCGGCAGATCGAGGCGTTGGGCACTTCCGGGGATGTGCTGGTGATCTTCACCTCGAGCGGTAACTCGGCGAATCTTTTGCTGGCAATCGAAGCGGCCCGGGCGAGGGGAATGAAGACCGTGGCCCTTTCGGGCCGTGGAGGGGGCAAGCTCAAAGGGCTCGCCGATGTCGACTGGATCGTGCCGTCCATGATCGGGGCGCGCGTCCAGGAGTTGCATAGTTGGGCTCTGCACGTGATTCTTGAAGTGGTTGAGGCGCGGTTGGTCTAGAGCGGTCCAGATCGTCGCCTTCCAGGGAAGCCGTCGCCCTCCGTGCCACGGGACGAATCGGAGAACTCCCTCAACCATTCTGTCCCGCACAGCATGACACAATTTTAAAAAGAGACTTTTGCCGACGCTTCTAATAGGATTATTACCCTCTTATGCGTCTCAAGCGTTACGTTGCCCTGGCGGCTAGCATTGTCCTCTTCATTTTCGTCTTTATCGGCTATTTTGCCTACACCCGCGCGGCGATGGAAAACCGCTTTCGCGATGAGCGGATCAAATATGGGGTGGATGGCACGGTGCTGACGGCAACTCCTCCTTCTCCGGATAAATCGACTCCGGCCACGCCTCCAGCCTCGCCGGATACCAACGCCATCATCGGTCCGGTTCCCCCGCAGACGGCTTCGAGTGATAACTCCGCCGCGGCCGCGAATCCGACTCCGTCGCCTGCGCCTGCGCCTGTCGATCCCAACGCGGCTCCGGTCTCCTCGACACCTCCCGCCCCGTCTGATTCCTCCACCACCCCCGGCGGAACCCCGACGTCTGCCCCGGCCGCCACGGATTCGAATGCGGCGCCGATGGCCCCGTCTTCGACCATGAATGAGCCGCGCGAAAGCGAATCGCCTTTTATGTTGGTCGATTATCGTCCCGCCAGCGGCATTCGTGTTCAGACGCCTGGCTTTGAACCGGCCCGCACCGCTCCATCCGCGCCGTCCGCACCGGCGGTTATCTCCCCCTCGACCAACGTTGAACCTGCTGCCCCCGCGACAAATAGTGCGCCTGCCCCGGCCCCGGGAACCAACGCGGCTCCTTTTGCCGTTCCCGGTGGCGAAACCGGTGCTGCGCCCAAGCCTGCGCCGGTTCAGGCCAGCGTGATCGTCCTGCTCTACCATCAGTTTGTTCCTGCCGGAGTGAAGATTTCGCCCAAGCTCCAGTGGACGATGAATCAGGACGTCTTCGAGTCGGAGATGAAGTACATCCATGACAACGGTTATCACGTGGTGCCGATGTCCGATTTGCTCAAGTTTCTCAAGCACGAGATTGGGCTGCCTCCCAATTCAGTGGTCATTACCATTGATGACGGATACAAGAGCGCGATTGTTTACGCCGCGCCGATTCTCAAGAAATATGGCTACCCTTGGACCTATTTCGTCTATCCCGACTTCATTACCGTGAATGAGGGCAAGGGCGCGGCCAGTTGGAACGATCTGCTGGCCCTGCAGGCGGACGGGGTCGACATTGAGTCTCACTCCATGACGCACCCGACCTTGACCAAGCATCAGCAGAAAATCAAGGGTGTATGGCATAATCTCTCCCCGGAAGAATATGACCAATGGCTGACCAACGAAACCGCCGGGTCCAAGGCCATTCTTGAGCAAAAAATGGGCAAGCCCATCGTGAGCTTCGCCTACCCTTATGGCGCGTATAACAAAGAGGTCGAAGCCAAGGCCATCGCCGCCGGGTATGATGCGATTTTCACCGTTGCGGATAATCCGGTTCATTCAAATACCGACATGCACAGCATCGGGCGCTACACGATCACCCAGAGCGTGGAAAAGAATTTTGCGGCGTATCTGCGCCAGGGCGCACTGGGCGTAGCGGAGGCTGATCCAGCCCCTGGCTCGACGACCACGAATCCGCGTCCCGTCATCTCGGCGGTACTCGGCTATGCGGGAGATCTGGATCCCAATGCAATCGAAACCAGCGTGCGCGACTTTGGTGATGTGCGCCACGATTTTGATCCGAAGACCTCGACCATCCGTCTCTACCTTCCGCGGGATCTCATCCAGTCTCCGGTGATGGTCAACCTCCGGGTGAAGGATGCCGAGACCGGGAAGATCATGGTCGCCAACTGGCAGTTTAATTACGAACCAGGCGGCCAGCCGGTTCACGCGCCGTTGACCAGCACGAACGCTCCCGCCGCTGCGACGAACGTGGCTCCTGCGGCACCGAAGCCTGCTTCTGCTCCAGTAACGAATGCGGTCCCCGCTACCCCGCCACCTGCGCCAACGGCACCCCTCGGTTCAAAGTCGCACTAAAGATACCAGGTCTGCCTGTAGCGGCGGTCTATGACCGTCGTGCCTCTTTGGGCGACGGTCATAGGCTGTGCTACTAGAGCACTCGGGTACTTTCCAATTCATATGGCCAAACATCTCCCCTACCCATGTCGGTTTGCTCATTACTTCGGCGAGGGTAGCTGGATCAGCGAGTCTCTTTTGGAGCTTGGAAGGTATCCTTGAGTCGGTAGGTTCGTCGGATATATGAATCCTTTTGCGATCCTCTATTTGATCATGTTCGCATACGCTGGATTTTTTATCGTTTGGCATAAGCGCAAATCCTGGGCACCGAAAGAACAGCTCATTGCCAACCTTGCCGGATGGTCACTATTGATAGGAGCCTTTCTTCGTCTCTTCATCGAAACAATAGGTAAATTCAACTATGAGGATAAGATTTTACGCAGTATTTCTGGCGCAATGTTGCCCTTTTCCTTCGGGGCGTTTATCTGTCTTGTTATCCTGACCAGTAAAAATAAGCCGTAGATTGTGGTCAAAGTGTATCCCTACTCAAAACGGCAAGCTCTGGGATTCCGTATAGGTTGCTGAGAGCAACATCATACAACGCTTACAGCGTAGTGAATGCGTACATGATTTCCAAGGTAGGCGTCGCTACCCTAACCTCGGCTAATAGGATCGCGCGGCGTTGATGCTTGCCACAGAATTATTGGAAACGTTCTAAAAGCCGCCATGGGCGTCGGCATTGTCGTTTTTGGGCGGTGCCGACGGTGGGGGAGTGTTGGTGGCGGGTGAGGTGTCGCCGCCGCTATAGTCCTGGACTTTGGCGATCGGAGCGACGGGGATTCCAGAGTCGTCGGTGGCGGGAGGTGTGACGACAGGCTTGGGAATGGGGGCGGGAGCTGGAGTTACATCATCGGTAACGGGAAGGGCTCGGGGAGGAGCAGGAACCGGTACAGGAGCTGGGGTGGGAATGGTGTCGTCGGTGACGGGCAGGGCACGCGGTGGGGCTTTATATTCGGTGTCGTGGGCGATGGGAACGACGGGCGGATTAATGACATCCTCCACTTTGGGCGAGGGTGCTGGATAGGGATGCGAGGCGACAGGCACGACGGGCGGATTGGACGTGGTCGCCGAATGAGCGGCTACGGATGGGGCCGGGGGATTGGGGGTGCCGAGCAACTTGGCCGTGGCCGCATCGGCGGCAGCCTTGGTCGCATTCACGTTGGAGTTGGTGGCCTGAGTTTTAGCGGGAGCACTCTTTTCGGCGGGTTTGTCGCCTTCAGCGCTGAGATCGACAGGCTGGGCCTTGCGGGTGTGAGCCAGTTGCCAGCACATATTGCCGAGCAAGGCGCAACGCCAGTAGAGACGAAGCGCATCCAACGCCGAGGCATCGTCATCCTGAATTCGCAGATGCGCCGCTCGTTCATAGATCATGGCGAGCACCGCTGAATTAACCTCGGCTTTCTCAGCAAAGGCGATGCCCTGACGCGCCCCTGATTCGGCGGATTGCAAGAGCGCGTCGAGTTTGGCGCGATCCTTGACGTGCCATTCATGGCTCACGGGATCGACCGTGCCGCTCAGGCGCAGGTATTTCTCATCGAGCGTGGCGATTTCGCAATCGGTGTTGGCCCAGATGAGGCAGAGGGCGACATCGCTCAATTTCCGCGTCGGCAAGGTCGGAGAGACGGCGGTATGAGGCGGCATGTAGGTATTGCCCGGATCAAAGGCGACGGCTCCGGTGGCAGCGTTGTCGTTCAACTTGACGGGAGTGACGACCTGGTTCGTCGAGTTCGGCGGACCCGCCACGGGAGTTGCAGCAGCCTGGGCCGCGGCGGCGGCTGCTTCGGCTTCCTTCTTGCGCTGGCGTGCATCCCAGTCGGTCTTCTCCTGACGCAGAACATTCACGTAAGCGACGAGACGGGGATCGAAAAGGAGGCCGGAGCCGAGATCGTTGGCGCGCTCGCGGATGCCGTCGCTGAAGATGCGTGCCGTGGCCAGTTGCGCGGGGATCAACTGGGGGAGGAGATGGGCGGCATTGTCATCCACGGGCAACGGATTTTGACCCACATGAGGGAGCAATCCGTTGAAGAAAGCCGCTTGGTTCATCAGGCGTTTTGACTGCTCAATGGCAAAAAGGATGGTTTCACGCGCCCGGTCCTTTTCTGCTTCGGTGGCATCGGAGCGTTGGGAAAAGGTCTGTTTGGTGACGAGTTGGGCGCCTTCGAGTGAGGCGTTGAGGTCATAGGCCCAGTCGGCCATTTCGGCCACGAGAACGGCACTTTCCAATTCACCCTGGTCGATGGCGGGTGGATTCATCAAAGCCTGGAGGTGATTGCGCAGGTCATCGGATTCCGCCAGGGCGGTCTTGACGTCAAAGCTGGCGCGGTTTTGCCCGACCAAGGTGTTGACGCCAATCATGGTGGCATTAGCGCGACTGAAGAGGCGGTAGGCGACATAGACCTGCCCCCCCCGGTAAGCTTGCTGGGCTGCAGCGTAATCGGCGTAGACACTTTTCCAAAGCGCGGCCTGGCGCGGAGGGAAGTGAGCGAGTTCCGTTTCCTTCGGTGCGTATTTCAGGTTGATATCCGCTTCGTTCTGTTCCCGATGAGCGAAATCGTCGATGTAGCTGGTGATGTCATTGCCGTAGCGCGGCGCGGTGGCGTCGGAGGCGAGATCAGGGAGGGGATCGTTCATCACCGTCTCGGTTGCCTCGACGAGGTTATCGACCGGCACGCAATCGAGATGGAGGCCGCCCGCATGGCGGACCATGTTGACGACTTGTCCGGTGGAATCGGTGTCGAATTTCTGCACGTTGGGAATGATGACCCGCGTGATGCCGGCAGCCGCTGCGGCATCCATACGCTCAACCAAATGTGAAACGGGCCCAAGGGAGCCATCGGGATTAAGGCTTCCGATAACGGCGGTTTTGTCGGGATAGGGACGGCGAGCGGAAGTCGAAATCATGCCGACGGCCAGGGCGGCATCGATGCCGGTGCCGTCCGTCACGGGCACTTGGAAAACTTTCCAACGTGCCCCCTGCCAGGGTTGCTGCCAGGCGAGGGCGCTGGCGAGCGAAGCGTTCCAAAGCTGGGAAGTGAAAACAGCCGCGCCGGGATTCTCCGGGGCTAGGTCGATGGTGAAGCTGGTGGCATCATCCTTCGGGCCGACATTGGGATTGGGATCCCAATGAAGCTTAATGGCCGAGCAGTGGGCGGTGTGTCCATCGGGGTCAAGGTAGACTAGCGGGATGGGTTGCTCGGTTTCAATGGACGAAATCTCGAGAGGAGCCCCGGTCGGTTTATCCAGGGCCAGGGCTGGAAACGACGTCGCTCCGAAGGCCACGAAAAAGCCTAAGGCCAGGACTCGATTTTTTTGCTCCAGCACACGTAAGACACGCATCCGGGGGAGGTTAGACCATGTTCGGCCTTGGCGCACGCCTAATGAAGTGGAGTTGAAAAGGGCAGATCGCACAAAGAGACGGAGAATCAGTTTGTGACAACGCCGGGGCTGCTCGGGTCGGTCTTACGCTCGGCCACACTGCTGACGACGCCGTTGGAGAAGTCGACGACGAGTTGGCCCACGGGCACCTTGACGTAATACGTCTGGAGTACGGCCTGGCCGAAAGCATTCATTACGTAGGAATTTTGCGGCTCTTCCCGGTAGGTGGTAAAAATCCAGGTCAGGGCCATGCCATTGGCATCGGTGTGAGAGGAAATTTGTTCGGGACGCCCGACGGATTGCTTCACTTCATCGGGACTCATGCCTTGGATGACGCTTTTATTGGCAATGGCCACGGCCACGGCATCACGATGTTTCTGGCGCTTTTGGGCCTCGACGAAGAGGGTAGGATCGATTCCCGTGGGCAAATCCTCCGGGCGAATCCAACCCGTAATCGTGTTATTCCGGTAATTTGTTTTGAGCAGGTAGCCGTCCGGGCTCATGCCGATCAATTCGATTTTCTGGCCGGGATAGAGTGCAGCCAAGGCGGATTGAAAATCGCGCCGCAGATAAACGGTGGTCGCATTGCTGAGCGTGGCCGTTATCTTGTCGGGAAGGTTTCCTTCGAAATAGAGGACGCCTTCCTCACGCAATTCAGGTGCAAGATCAGCAGGGGCGAGCGAAATGGAAAGGGTAAGGAGCACGAGGCTAATCCATGCGAAACGGAGAGTGGAACCTTTCACACCTAAAGCTTAACATGGTTTCAAGATTCTGGCTAGGACTGTGGTGAACCTTCCGGAGAGGCTGTGCTGGTTTTCTTTCGGGATTTTCGCTTTTTGACGGGGGGCAAGACGCCGTGAGTCGAATCAGGGGCCAGGGTCTCAACCAGAGTCCTTGCCGGATATGCCGTGGCTAGCGTCGCTTCCATAACGCCTTTACTGAGGACAAGGCGAACCGATTGACCTTCTAGCTTGGGAGTGGCCTGGGAAAGGGGATGGCCGTGTGGATCGAGCACCAAGGCATAACCCCGGTCGAGCGTGGCCTGGGGGCCGAGTGCCCGCAAGCGTGCGGTGAGTTGAACCAAATGACTCCGACGCCGTTCCAACTCGCGCGTGGGATGTCGTCCTGCGAGGCGTGCCTGGAGGAGGTGCAGGCGTTGCTGGCGTTTTTGGATGGAGTTGTGGGCGCCAGCATGGAGATTTTCACGCAAGTCATCCAGACGCTGGGCCCATTGGCGCACGACCCGCCCGGGTTCACGCAGGGCGTAGCTGGAGGCGAGTCGAGTGAGGTTACGGCGATGGTCGCCAAGTACCTGACGGGTGGTGCGCTCTAGGCGTGAGTGGATTTTCTCAATAACCTGCCGCCATTCGCTCCAGTCGCGAGTGAGCAATTCGGCGGCGGCGCTGGGAGTGGGGGCACGGAGATCGGCGACGAAATCGGCGATGGTGAAATCGGTCTCGTGCCCCACGGCGGAGATGGTTGGGATGCGGCATGCTGCCAGGGCGCGGGCGACCGGTTCCTCATTGAAGGCCCAGAGGTCTTCAAGACTTCCTCCACCGCGGGCGACGACGACGAGATCGACTTTGTTGTCTGCGCTGAAAGCGGCGATGGCTTCGGCAATTTCCTGCGCGGCTCCGATGCCCTGCACGCGAACGCCGCGTACCTGGATACGAATGCCGGGCGCGCGTCGCTGAAGGATTTGCAGGATGTCCTGAAGCACCGCCCCCTGCAGCGAGGTGACGATGCCAATAACCTCCGGGAACACGGGAAGAGAACGCTTGCGTTCGAGATCGAAAAGATTTTCAGCCTGGAGTCGGCGCTTCAATTCCTCGAATTGTTGCTGGAGGCTGCCCTGACCGCGCGGGCGAATTTCGGCGACCTGGATTTGGTATTGGCCGCGAGCCTCGTAAACGGTGATGGATCCGCGCGCAAGAATTGCCTGGCCGTCCTGGAGAGCGAAGCCTATGCGGCGGGCCTCGCGCTGGAACATGACGGCGGAGAGGGTGGCGGCTGAGTCCTTCAGCGTGAAATAGAGATGACCTGAGCCGGGCGCACGGAAGTTGGAGATTTCACCAGCGACCCAGACTTCACCGATCCCGGTTTCCAGGAGGTCGCGGATCGCGGCGGTGAGATCAGTGACGGAGACCGGATTTTGCGCGGAGACGCCGGGGCTGTCGATCTCCAAACCGAGGCTGGGCTCGTCGGTGGGTTTGGTGCGCTTCAGTTTCATCGCCTTTCTCTGTCATCCTGAGCTTGTCGAAGGATCAGCCTCCATTGCATTTCGACATGACTTGATAGCAAGCCAATCTCCGGGAGCTGATCCTTCGACAAGCTCAGGATGACAGAGGTTTGTTCTGAATTCTAGATATCTTCCAAAGTTACCTTTTGCTGAATCCGCTCAATCCGAAGGGCGCGACCCGTAGCTGGATCGGCTTCGACGAAGATGCCGTCAGCCTGGAGTCCTTCGCGGGCAATGTAGAACTTGTTTGGCAGGAGGGTACGGTATTTTTGGACGACGCTGGCGATGTCGCGGCCGATGACCGATTCATGTGGGCCGCAGAAACCGGCATCGGTCAGGTAAGCGGTGCCATTGCGGAGGATTTGGTCGTCGGCTGTCTGGACATGGGTGTGGGTGCCAACCACGAGCGTGGCCAAGCCGTCCACCGCGCGGCCAAAGGCGATTTTCTCAGACGTGGCCTCCGCATGGAAGTCGATCATGATGCACGGGGTTTCCCGTTTCAGCTTTTCGATCTCGGCTTCGATGAGCAAGAAGGGATTATCGACCTGCGGACCCATGAAGGTGCGTCCCAGCATGTTGATCACGCCCAGTTTCTGGCCATTGCCGCCCACGACGACCGAGCCATATCCCGGCGTTCCCTGGGGAAAATTAAGCGGTCGGATGAGGCGCGGTTCCGTCGCAAAGTAGGGAACGATCTCGCGTTGATCCCAGGCGTGGTCACCGAGGGTGATTACATCGGCCCCGGCGCGCATCAAATCCACCGCCAAGCGAGGGGTGATGCCATTTCCACCGGCGGCGTTCTCGCCATTCACGACAAAAAAGTCGGGTTGATAACGCTCGCGCAAAAGGGGAATGGCATGGCGGATGGTGTCGCGGCCCGGTTCGCCAACGACATCGCCGAGAAAGATGAATTTCATGAAGTGGTTAGCCTAGGTGGTCTTGAGCGATTTGTCATGCCGAGGTTCAGGTCGAGGTGGCCGGAACTTGCACCGATGAAAAAATCTGTTCAGACTGAATCAAATCTATTCATCAAGCGCTCCTATGAAAATCATCATTCATCGTCACGGGAGCGAGTATGGCCCCTACACTCTGGAAGAGACCAAGCAACACCTAGCCTCGGGAGCTCTGTTGGAGGACGACCTGGCCTGGACGGAAGGCGGCACGGAATGGGTGCCACTAAAAAATCTACTTTCACAACTTCCACCCCCACCGTCAGACCAAGCCCCCGCGCCGCTTCTTCCTCAGCAAAAAGAGCCTTCTGCGGCGACGAAAATTCAACCCAAAGCAGGATCGTCACTCAATCGATATGTGGTGGGTTGCGTTTTTAGCGCGGGGGTTGTGGCGTTGGTTATCCTGCTTTGCCTGTTTTTTCTGCCGGTTGTGTTGGAACGGCTGGTCACTTCCTTTTTCACGAATACACCGGTTTTGATCACAGGTTCGTCCGGGGCCGACTATTCCATGGTGACGATGACGGTCGATGGGGCGGTGATGTCCGTGAACATCAAGACCAACTATACCGATACAAAATTGCGGGATGAGGTGATGGCGCAAATTTATTTGATGACAGTCGAGAATCCGGGTGTAACCAAGCTGACCGTGACGATTCATGAGACGGTGGGTGCGACTCCGCTTCAGGTGGTTCTCCATCCGGGCGACCTCGATAACATCCGCAAATTTTCCGATAAACAGGCCTACGCGCAATCTCCCGACCGGAACCTGGTCGATTCGGAATTGAAAGCGGCTGGCCTGTAAGCCGCTACTCCATCTTAACGCCGTCGGCGATATCGAGGTGCGCTGCCTGACGTGCGGGCCAATAGCCTGCGATGAGAGCGGCAACGATCACCATGACCGGCAGGCTGAAGAGGAATCCCCAGGGCGTCGCCCAGGAAATGGTCCAGCCAAAGAACGAGACATTGATCACATAGCTGAGAATGGCGGCGAGAACGAGACCGGCGATGATGCCCAGGAATGAACCGAGCAGGCCGATGATCGCCGCTTCCCAGAGGACAAGCGCCTCAATCTGTCTCCGGGAGGCACCAATTGCACGGAGAATGCTGATTTCCCGCCGTCGTTCCGTCACCAGAATCGTCAGGCTGAGAAAAATCCCGAGTGCGGAGATGATGATACCGATGGTTTGCAGAATGTAGGTGACTGAGAAAGTCTGGTCGAAAATGCGGAAAACCTGGTCGCGCAGCTCTTGGTTCGACTTGATTAGATAGTCGCCGTAGTGAGCCAGTTTGGGTCGCAACTCCTCCTGGAGTTGCGCCGCAGTGAGCCCCGATTTCTTATCGATATAAAGGCCCATGCCGTTGATCGAATCGTCCTTCCAGTATCGCTTGAAGGTTTGCCAGTCGACCAAGATGACCCCGCCTTCTGTCGTGTAGTCGATGTAGACCCCGGCGATCTTGAAGTCGCGACGTCCGGCCGGGGTGGCGAGGTTGATCGTATCGCCAAGGCCGAGATGGAACCGGCGAAAGAACGGCTGGCTAACCAGCACGGCATCGTGGTTGATGGCGGCGTCGAAAGCATCATGGGAGTCACCTTGAGCGAACTCGAGCCGCTCGATATCCCGTGTGATGGACAACCGCACGGTGGCGAGCTTCACGGTTTCGCCGTTCAACTGGACGCGTAATTCACGGAACGAATCGTAGCTGACATGCGGCAGCGCGGCGACGATCTGCTCGACCTCAGGACGGATCATCTCGCGATTGCCGATGAGGAGATTGGCAGCGGGAGCGATGACAAGATCGGACTGGATGGAGCGATTGAGCCAACTTTCGACCGTGGTGCGGAAGCTGAAGATCATCGTGGAAATGCCGACGACCATGGCCAGTGCGACGACTAGGGAAGCAATCGCCATCGAGTTGCGGTGAAGCGATTGCGCAAAATGGCCAAAGGCAATCCGCGCCATGACGGAGCGGGGTTTGATCCAGCGTGAAAAGAGACGATTCATCGTCGGCACAAAAAACGCGAATCCGAGCAGGGCAAAGAGGGCGGAGCCGAAGCTGAGCCAAGCCGGACCGTAAGCGAGGCTGAGATGAGCGATGATCGCCGCCAGAAGAAGAAGACCGAGACCGATCAACAGCCAACGCCCGGTGCTGCGGGCACTGCTCTCCTCGAGATGTCCTACGCTGAGCGCCTCGACCGGTGAGAGAAGGGCTGCCTCCCGGGCGGGGAACCAGGCCGCAAAAACCACGGCGGAGAGGCAGAGGGCCATGGCGGCCACGATGGACACGGGCGAGATGAAGAGGTCGTGAATACTGGCCAGGATGTAAAGGGAGGTAATGGTTTGCGAAACGGCGCCGACAAGCTGACCCGCGAGGACGACACCGAGGAACAGCCCGAGAACCGAACCGGCGATGCCGAGCACCAGGGCCTCCGCGATGAAGAGTCCCTGCACCTGAAGGCCACTGAGTCCGAGCGCGCGGAGCACCCCGATCTCGTGTCGGCGTCTTACCACGGCTGTGGCGACGGTGTTATAGATGAGAAACATTCCCACGAGCAGGGAGATGAGCGAGAGGGCGGTTAAATTGAGCTGAAAAGCGCCGATCATCCGCTCGATCTGGCGGTTGTGGCGATCCGGGGCATGGACAATGACATCGGCAGGAAGCTTGGTGCGAAGGTCAGCGCAGACGGTGTTGAAGTCAGCTCCAGGGCGAAGGAGGGCGGAAATCCGGCTGAGCTTGCCGACGTGCCGGAAGTTTTCCTGCACATTGGCGATATCCATGACGGAGAGATGTTCATCGGCACCGGGGGCATCTTCGCCGAAATCGAGGATGTAACCGACATGGAAGGTCTCGGTGCCGGTTTGCGTTTCCAGCCGGATCGGATCGTCGATCTTGAGCCCGAGCCGCTGGCTTAGCTTCCGGGTTAGCGCGATGACTTTGGGATCGCGCAGAAAGCCGATGACATCGGGTTTCTGGTTCTGGGCATCATGCAACTGGAAGGTGCGGAGCGGTTGGTTGGAGAAGATGTCGATACCGAGGATTTGCAGATACTCGCCGGGATAATCGGTCAGGCTGGCGACATCCTCCACCGTGGGAGTGGCGGCCGCGATGTCGGGGTGATCTGCCACAATCGGATAGGAGGTTTCGTCAAAACGCAGACCGTCGCCGATGACTTCCAGATCGGCCTTGCCCGCAACGATATCGACCGAGGCGCGGAAGGATTCGAGCGCGCTATGGTTGATGATCTGGATGCTGAGGAAGACCGTAACTCCCAGCGCGATTCCCACGATATTCAGGGCTGTCAGAGCCGGGTGCCGCGCGAAGTAGCGGAGACTGTGGATGAAAAAGAGACGAAGCACGCAACTTTAATGTAGCGGCGGTCTATGACCGTCGCACTTTAAATTTCGTCGATTTGGGTTTGACTCAAAATATAGTCTCAAACCGTGAAATAAGGAGGTGAAGCCCTGCGATTGAGATTCAACCTCCATGAATCGCCTTTTGTTTCCGGTCACCTGGTCTCTCCAACGTCTGGCTCAAGTCTCCCGCGCCGTTATTGGCGACGTCTCCTGGCGTCCTCCCGGCTGGTCGGTCGCATCGGGACGAGCGATGAAGAAACGACCCATACTAACGGGCATGACGGCAGCGCTTCTCATCGCGCTTTTGGTGACGGGCGGCTTCGTCTGGAACTGGTACCTGCATCTTCCTAAACCAACGACGGTTGACTGGGCGATTGGAACCCCTTCGCCGAAAGGGGCCCTGACACTCAATTTTGATCGTTCCGTGGCGCGATTGGACAGCATCGGTAAAGAGGTGACTTCCCGGGTCACGCTCAGTCCCAAGATTGATGGAAAGTGGACTTGGATCAGCGACACCCAATTGGTTTTTTACCCGGCTCAGATGTGGCCTGCCGCCACTACCTTTCACATCAAGCTCTCCAAGAAGCTCTTTTCCTGGCATGCGCGACTGGAGACGCTTTCAAAGGATTTCCGCACCGCGCCGTTCACGGTGTCGATCAGTGACATGACTTTCTATGTGAATCCGAAAGATCCCGCGGTCAAGCAAGTCACCGCGACGTTGCGCTTTTCGTATCCTGTGGATCGCGCGAGTCTGGAGAAGAATCTTGCGCTGGCCATGGAAAGTGGAGCGAATGTTTTCAAAGACTCACCCAACCCAACCGGACGTTGCACGGTTACCTACGACCCTCAGGCGGAAGATTACGTTGCCTACGTCCGCTCCGCGAACGTCGAGGTGCCGAAAGAATCGGGACATGCGATTCTCACCGTGCCGGTTTCCGTGAAGACAACTGCGGGTGGAGCGCGCCTGGACGAAAAGCAGGAGGCCCAGGTGCTGATTCCGAGCATGCCCGATCTCTTCCGAATCGTTTCAGCCCAGGCCGTGATTGCGACCAGTACGACGGGTGAGCCGGAGCAGACGCTCGTGCTGAGCAGTTCCGTCGGCGTGAAGCCCGAGCTGTTGGCCAAGGCCATTCACGCGTGGATTTTACCCAAGCCCAAGACGCGGCACGATCCGAATACCGATGCGGACGTCACGGCCTGGCAGAGTCCTGCCGAGATCACGTCCGCCGTTTTGGCCGAGGCGACTCCCGTGCCGCTAACCCTTGTCCCCAGCGAAGAGGAGTATGCCACGCTGCACTCCTTCAAAGTGAAGGTGCCGGAAAATGCCTTCCTTTATGTGGAAGTCGACAAGGGGTTGCCTTCGCTGGGTGGTTTTGTTCTTGGGGATAAATTCGCGTCGGTCAGCCAGATGCCGCCCTATCCCCGCACGATCCACATCATGCATGACGGCTCGCTGCTGGCATTGAGTGGGGAGCGCAAACTTTCGATTTTGAGCCGTGGCGTGGAGCAACTGGAGTTCCGGCTGGAACGGGTGACACCCCCTTCGATCAATCACTTGGTAAGCCAGTCGGAAGGTAATTTTCAGAGCCCTGTTTTTACCAACTATAATTTTGATGAGACCAACATCACGGAACAATTGATCCGTCGTCAGGGCATTGCTGATACGGACACTTCCAAGAACGATTACTCCGCCCTCGATTTTACCGAGTTCATCCAGGACAACGATGCCAACCACGGCAAGCTGGGGCTTTTTATCCTGCGGGTGCTGGGACGTCAGACCGGAGATGATGGCGGCTTTTATCGCCAGGATGGGAGTGTCTTACCTAACCCAAAGACGCATCCGCCTGATCCCCAGACCACCTATTATCGCGACGGCGAACCGCAGGATCCTACCGAAGCGGATAATATCCTGGCTGATCGACGGTTGATCCTGGTGACCGATCTCGGTTTGTTGATCAAGGACAACGCCGACGGCACGCATGATGTCTTTGTCCAATCCATCAAGACGGGCGAGCCGGTCAGTGGTGCGCAGGTCGACGTGCTGGGCAAGAACGGCATCTCCGTGGTGACCGCACAAACGGACGAGA
Organism: uncultured Verrucomicrobiota bacterium; assembly: GCA_903863295.1. Taxonomy (GTDB): domain Bacteria; phylum Verrucomicrobiota; class Verrucomicrobiia; order Methylacidiphilales; family UBA1321; genus JABDGH01. The sequence goes on from CAIPBM010000104.1 coordinate 15,935, forward strand.
ACGGGCGTGCCGCGATTCCGTCCCTGAAGGATTTCACCCGCGAGAAGCGTCCGGTTGCCTATGTCGTGCGTCGCGACCAGGACGTTTCCTTCCTCCCTTTTGGACGCCAGGATCGCGAACTGAATTTTTCCCGGTTCGATATTTCCGGCGTTACGGGACTCGCCCCGCATGACCTGACGGCTTTTGTCTTTACGGATCGAGGCATCTACCGTCCCGGCGACGAGGCGAAGCTGGGCTTGATCATCAAGCAGCGTGACTGGCAGGGAAAGCTCGACGGAGTTCCGCTGCGGTTGGATGTGGTTGATCCACGTGGAGTCGTGGTGCAAAGCCGCATCATGAAGCTGAATGCGAGCGGATTTCTCGAGACGACTTTCGCTACCCGTGAGACGTCTCCAACGGGCAAGTATGAGGTGAGCTGCTATCTGGTGAAGAGCGGCGATGACGAGACCCTCCTCGGCTCACAGACCCTGCGCGTGGCCGAGTTTCTTCCGGATCGCATGAAGATCAAGGTCACGCTTTCCTCCGCTTCACCCGAAGGCTGGATTTCTGCCAGCGGACTGACGGCTAACGTCGTGTTGGAGAACCTTTATGGCGCGCCGTCGGTTGGGCATCGCATGAAGGGGAAGATATCACTGAATCCTTCCCAGTTCAGTTTCGAGCGCTATCCCGATTACTCATTCATCGATCCCTACCTGAATCCCCATGTTCCGCGCCATTCCCGGGATGAGGATCTCCCGGAACAGACCACGAATGATTCCGGACAAGCCACGTTCGACCTGAGCCTGGCCAATTTCGATCCCTCGGCCTACCGCCTCTCCTTTCTCGCGGAAGGCTTTGAAAAGGAAGGTGGCCGCAGCGTGACCGCAGGCGCGGAAGTGCTGGTTTCGCCGCGCACCTGGCTGGTGGGATTCAAGCCCGATGGCGACTTCAGCTATGTCCATCTGAATAGCCAGCGCGTCGCGAATTTTATCGCCGTGGATTCCCAATTGAAGCCGATTCGCGTGGAGCATCTTCGCCTGAAAGTGACGGAGTGGCGCTATGTTTCGGTGCTCGTCCAGAAACCGAATGGAAATTATGCCTACCAGTCGGTCGCGAAGACCATCCCGGTGAGCGAGGAGGATGTGGCGATTCCCGAAAAAGGATTGGCATGGCCGCTTCCGACCAACCAGCCGGGAGAATTTTTCGCCCGGCTCTATGATGATCACGGCGATCTTGTTGCCAATGTCGATTTCTCCGTGGCGGGTACGGGAAATCTCAGCCGGACTCTCGACAAGAATGCCGAGTTGTCGGCGAAGCTGTCGAAGCCTGAGTACCTGCCGGGAGAGGAGATCGAAGTCGAAATCACGGCTCCCTATACTGGTGCCGGATTGCTGACCATCGAGCGGGACAAGGTCTATGCTTCGGCCTGGTTCCAGGCGAAATCGACGACCACGGTGCAGAAGATTCGTTTGCCAAAGGACTTTGAGGGCAATGGTTATCTCAACGTCGCTTTTGTCCGTGCGCTGGACTCAAAGGAAATCTACCTGAGCCCGCTGAGCTATACGGTGTTGCCGTTTCGTGTGAACCAGGAAGCGCGGCACACGACGATTGATATTGACGTGCCCAAGGTTGCACGTCCCGGTGAACCGCTATCGATACAAATCACGGCGAGTCGCCCCACGCAGGCCGTTGTCTATGCGGTCGATGAAGGCATCCTTCAGGTCGCACGCTATACCCTGCCTGATCCGCTCGGCTACTTCTTCCGTAAACAGGCTTTGGAAGTTGGCACCCGGCAGACGGTCGATCTCATTCTGCCGGAATACTCCATCGTGCGCGAAGTCTCCGCCGCTGGTGGCGATGCCGATGACGACGCGCTGGCCCATCATCTCAATCCGTTCAAGCGGAAGCGCGACAAGCCGGTGGCCTACTGGTCGGGTATCGTTGACATTGGACCGGAGGCGAAAACATTCACCTACAACGTACCGGATTATTTTGCCGGGACGCTGCGGGTGATGGTCGTGGCCAATACGGCGGAAGCGGTTGGTTCGGCGCAAAAGACGCTCCAGGTGCGCGGGCCTTTCGTGATCAGTCCCAACGTGCCGACGTTCGTTGCTCCCGGCGATACCTTTGAGGTGAGCACCGCAGTTGCGAACAATATTGAAGGTTCAGGGCCAGATGCAGCGGTCAAGCTCGACTTGCAAGTCAGCAAGGGTTTGGAAATCGTGGAGAGGCCTGCGGACTCCGTCCCGATTGCGGAGGGCCGCGATGCCAGTGTGCATTGGCTGCTGCGGGCCAGGGATGTTCTCGGTGACGCCGACCTTACCATTTCCGCCGAGCATGGTGGGACAAAGTCGAGCCTCGTCTCACATTTGAGCATTCGTCCACCCGTGCCATACCTGACGACGCTGACGAGCGGATATTTCAGGGGAAGTGAGAAACGGGTTCCGATCACGCGGCAGCTCTATCCGGAATATCGCAAGGCGACGGCTCTCATTTCGCCTTTACCGCAGGGGCTTTCCCGGGGATTGGGCGAATATCTGGATCACTATGAGTACGGTTGCACGGAGCAGCTTGTCAGCAAGGCATTCCCGAGTCTGGTGACCGATGAAACGATGCAGCAGGGGCTGTCCCGGGCTGAAGTGGCTCAACATCTCCAGGAAGTCCTGGAGGTGGCGTCTACCCGGCAGAATGACCAAGGGGCCTTTGGTCTCTGGATGGTTCAGCCTGATCTAGCCTTCGATTTGCCCTCCGTGCACGTCATGCATTTTCTTACCGAGGCCAAGGAACAGGGCTATGACATTCCCGATGACATGATGACGCGTGGGTTGAACCACCTGCAACAGATTGCCGACGGCGACGCGCGCAATATGAACGAGGCGCGGGTGCAGGCTTATGCCGTCTACATCCTCGCGCGGAATGGAACAGTAGTGACGAATGCGCTGGAGCATAATCACAACTGGTTTGAGAAAAATGCGAAAGAGACCTGGGGCGATGATGTGGCCGACGTCTACGAAGCGGCGACCTACGCCCTTCTAAAAAATCAAGATCAGGCGGATGCCCTGATCAAGCGGTTTCACCTGCGGGATGCAAAACTCGAATATGCGAGGAACTATTACGACTACTACGACACACTGGGCCGCAGTGCGCAATACATCTACCTTCTTTCCCGCCACTTTCCGGAGCGGATAGCGTCGCTCAAGGGAGATGACCTGATGTCGTTGGCCGATCCGATCATGGGCGGCGAGTTCAGTACGCTCTCGGCAGCAGAGGCGATCATGGCGCTGGACAGTTATGCCCACGCGATGAAACAAAAGTTCGCGCCGAACAGTGTCGAGATTGACCAGCAAGTCGGGAAGGTACTCAGCAAGCTGGAACTGACTCCGGGCTTCTATCCCGCGGGAACTTTTGCGCGGGGAACGGACTCGTTGATCTTCAAGCGCGTCGGAGCTGGCAGCGATCAGGTGCCGGGACTCTTTTATCAGGTCACCGAAAGTGGGTTTGAGCGGACCCTCGTGACGAAGCCGATCAGCGACGGAATCGAAGTCTCGCGTGAATATCGCAACCGGTACAATGAACCGGTAACGACCGCGACCTTGGGCGAAGAATTGACCGTCATCTTGCGGGTCCGGAGTGTTGAGAATCAGATGCTGACCAATGTCGCCATCGAAGATTTGCTTCCGGGTGGCTTTGAAATCGTGGAAGAAACGGCCCGTACGGGCGGTTGCAGCTATGGCTGGGGCGCGATCGAATATGTCGATGTGCGCGAAGACCGGCTTCTTGCTTTTGGGACGATCACGGGTGATGCCACCACGATCACCTATCGCATCAAGGCGACAAACCATGGAACCTATGTGATCCCGCCGCCGCAGGCTGAATCCATGTACCACCAAAAAATCCGGGCACGCGGGCTTTCCGGAACTTTGACCGTCCAGAACTGAGGTGGATGAAAATGAATCGGTTGCTTCTTCGCATCGCAAGGTTAAGTGCAGTCATTCCGGTGGCTTTCATCCTGGTGATCGTGCTCGTGCCAAAGCCACGGTTGCTCGATGAAACCAGTTTCTCGCCGTGCTATGTCGACCGCAACGGTAAACTCCTCCGCCTTGGCCTGGCGGAGGATGATCGCTATCGCGTCTATGTTCCGCTGGAAAAAGTCTCCCCGCAACTGGTCGAGATGACCCTGCTGCATGAAGACCGCTATTTTCATGATCACGCGGGATTTAATCCCTTTGCCCTGGCGCGCGCGGCCTGGGCCGACTGGCGCGGGCAGGGGAGACGGTTGGGTGCATCGACCATCACGATGCAACTCGCGCGGCTCCGGTATCATCTCAATACGCGGACGTTCAGCGGGAAGTTATTCCAGATTGTCGCGGCGATTCATCTGGAGGTGCACTGTTCCAAGCACGATATCCTGGAGGCCTACCTGAATCTCGCGCCTTATGGCCGCAATATCGAAGGAGTTGGGGCCGCGAGCCTGATTTATTTCGGTAAAGAGCCTGCGCAATTGAGTTCGGTCGAAGCGATGACGTTGGCCGTGATTCCGCAAAGTCCCGCGCGCCGGTCGCCGGGGACCGCGGCGCATGAGCTCGCCTTGAAAAAAGCGCGTGAAATTCTCCTGACGCAGTGGCTCGAGTTTCATCCCGATGATGCGCGCCTGCGGGGCGTCCTCGCCATGCCATTGGAAATGAAACTCCCGCGCGAACTGCCCTTTCGTGCCCCGCATTTGGTGGAGGAGATGATGATGCGCGATGGTTCGCCCCAGTCCGAGACCCGGCTCACCGTAGATCTCGATATCCAGACGTTGCTGGAGCGCCAGGTGACCCAGTATCTCGCCGGGCGCGAAAAAGATGGATTCAAAAACGCCTGTGCTTTGTTAATCGATTATCAGGCGATGGAAATCCGCGCGGCGGTCGGTTCCGCCAATTTCAAATCCGCGGCGATTCATGGTCAGGTCAATGGTCTGCGCGCCCAACGCTCGCCCGGCTCGGCCCTGAAACCGTTCATCTATGGGCTCGCCCTGGACGAAGGCCTGATTCATCCGAACACCTTGCTCAAGGATGCCCCCGCAAGTTTCGACGGCTATGATCCCGAGAACTTTGACCACAATTTTGCCGGACCGATCAAGGCCACGGATGCGCTGACCCAGAGTCGCAACGTCCCCGCCGTCGATCTCGAGTCCCGGTTGGATCGCAACCGCAATCTCTACACGCTCCTGCGTGAGGCAGGCATCCAGCACTTACAACCCGAATCCCACTACGGCCTTACCGTGGCGCTCGGCAGTGCGGAGGTTTCCCCCGAAGAATTGGCGACGTTATATGCAATGCTGGCCAATCGCGGAAAGTTGAAGCCGTTGCGTCGCACGCTGGATGATCCGAGCGATCCGGGTAAACCGCTCCTTTCGCCCGAGGCCAGCTACCTGACGCTCGATATGCTTAAGGAAGGCGCACGCCCCGATGCCGTCAATCTACCGCTTCTGGCCAGTGCGACTCGTCCGGTGGCATGGAAAACGGGCACCTCATTCTCCTATCGCGATGCCTGGTCCGCCGGAGTTTTCGATCATGACGTTCTCGTCGTTTGGGTTGGTAATTTTGACGGCGCAACCAATCCTGAATTTGTCGGGCGCACGGCGGCAGCCCCGCTCCTTTTCTCGATTATCGATGCGCTGCGTGCCCGGGAACCGATGCCCGCGACCACCTGCTTCACCCGTACGCCCGACTTGAATCTGCGGCAAGTCGACCTCTGCGCGGTCTCGGGGATGATCGCCGGACCAAATTGCCCCCATGTCACCAAGGGCTGGTTCATTCCCGGAAAATCGCCGATAGCCGTTTGCGATGTCCACCGCCGGATCTGGATCGATAATCTCACGGGACTTCGGCTGCCGGGTGAGCCCGAGGATTCGACTTCGTCCCATGCCGAGGTCTGCGAGTTCTGGCCCTCCGATTTGGCGAAATTGTTTCAGGCTGCTGGTCTGCCCCGCATCGTACCTCCCGCCATGGGTAAAGACGGCCATGCGTCCCCATTAAAAGCGACGGGCAATGCCGACAAAGGCCCCTGCATCGTTTCGCCTCAAAAGGGAATCGCCTATCATGTGCGGGTCGGGGCGGCTTCCGACGAGGTGTTAAATCTTGAAGCCACGGCGGAAACCAGTCGCGAACATCTCCGCTGGTTCGTGGATGCCCGCTATCTCGGTGTCTCGGAGCCAAGCACGCCATTGCTTTGGAAACTTCAACCTGGGCGACATATCGTCCGCGCCGTTGATGATCAGGGGCGTGCCGATTCACTTCCGATTGTCGTGACCTCCGTGGAATAAATCACCAATTGCTGCCATCCAAGGTGCAGATCGCGACTTCGGTTTTACCGGGGGCAACGTGGCGCAAACCTTCCCCATGATGGATCGCATTGGGTAAGCCAAGCCAGGGCTCAATACAGAAGAAATCCGAGTCAGCGGCCTGCGTCCAGGTCGTGACCGCATACCAGGAAACAGAGCCGGGATCCTTGAGTTCAAAGACGAGCCGTTGCCGGGTTTTGGTATTCTGCAGAGTTACATTGGGGGCGAGAGGCTCGACCTGAAAGCGGTCGATCAACGCAGGGTCGTCGAGATGAAGAAAATCAGCTTTAGCGTCCTCGTGGACGATCGAGCCATCGGGTGCCTGTCGGCCCCAGGTGGAGCAGGGAATTTGCACGATCCAATCCGCCCGTTCCTCGTGGGGTAGGGCGAGATAAAAGTGATGACCCGCATAATAAGGAAGTGGAGTGTCGCCACGATTGGTGGTTTCGAAACGGATTTCCAGGCGCGAGCCGGGCAGCAGACTCACGACGACATCAAACTGAAAGGAGAAGGGGAAGAAATCCTTCGTGGCGGGAGAATCGGTCAGGCGCATGCGGAGGGAATCCGAGGGTTCGCCCTCGACGACCGAGAACTTCGCATCGCGGGCAAAACCGTGCTGCGGCATGGGCCGTACCTGGCCGGTCGAATCGCGCCAAAGTTCGTTCACTCCATCGACAAAATGACGGGCGAGGAACGGAAAAAGGATGGGATTTCCCCCGCGCACCTTAAGGATTTTGGTCCAGTCGGCGTCGTCCGGCCAGGTGATGATCTCGCGTCCTTCACGCTCCCAGCGCAAGATACGGGCTCCGTGATCGGCCGAGACGGCCACCCGGTTCTCGGCGTCGGAAAGTTCAAATGCAGGTTGGTTCTGGAAAAGAAGGGGGCTTTTCATGTTAAAGTGAGGTATGCCTGTCGAAATCATGTCGGACGAGCCCAAAATCAGCCCGGATGCCCAAACCATCGCGGATGCCTATGACCAGTGCACCAAGCTGGCCCGTGCCCATTACGAGAACTTTCCGGTGGGGCGCCTTGTCCCCAAGGAGATGCAGCCGCACGTACACGCCGTCTATGCCTTTGCCCGTTATGCCGATGACCTGGCCGACGAAGGCTATGCCGGGAGCGCCAAGGCCGAGGGCAAGCAGGATGTGATGACGCCTGAGCAGCGGTTGGCCGCGTTGGACGATTGGGAGCGGCAGCTCTGTTCGCCTCGTGGCACCCCGGGGCTCCATTTCATTTTCATCGCGGTGCATGAGACGATCCACCAACTCAATCTGCCGCTGAGCCTGTTCACCGATTTGCTTTCCGCCTTCAAGCAGGATGTGGTCAAGCGTCGTTATGCCGATTTTCCGGAAGTCCTCGATTACTGTCGACGCAGCGCCAATCCGGTGGGTCGGCTCGTGCTTCTGCTTCATGGCATCCGGGATGAAGCGCTGCACCAATTGGCCGATCATATTTGCACCGGACTTCAGTTGGCCAATTTCTGGCAGGATGTTGGCGTTGACCTGGAAAAAGACCGGATCTACTTGCCGGAAAATGATCGTGCGCAATTCGCCGTCACGGAAGAAGCGCTCTTCGCCCGCCGGACGGATGATAATTACCGCAAGCTTCTTGCCTTTCAAGTGGCGCGGACCCAGGAGATTTTTGACCAGGGAGCCCCGCTGACCAAGAGACTGAAGGGACTTCTCCGGGTTGAAATTCGCCTGACCTGGCTGGGAGGAACAACCATTTTGCGCAAGATTGAGGCCCTGAAATTCGACACGCTGAATCATCGCCCTAAAATCGGCAAGGCCGACATGGCGGCGCTTTTTTTGAAAGCCCTGATTTCATGAGCCAGTCTGTCCTTACCCCCGAAGACGGGATGCCCCACTTGCCGGGCAGCGACGCCATCACTCAGTCGGCCAAGTCGAATCTGGCGCTCTCCTTCGCCTCGCTCCCGGCGGCGGAACGGCGTGCCATGTCGATCTTCTACGCCTTCTGCCGCGTGGTGGATGACATCGCTGATTCAACCGAATTGCCCATTGCCGAAAAGCAAAGGCAACTCGGCGAATGGCGCAAGGAAATCCGCCGGGCTTATCTCGATACGCCGCTCACGCCACTCGGCCAGGAACTCGCGCAAATCATCCGCACCTATCTCATCGCGCCAACGCCCTTGGAGGAAATCCTCAACGGCATGGAGATGGACATGTCGATTGAGCGCTATCCCAACTTTGCGCTGTTGGAACAATATTGTTACCGCGTGGCCAGCGCCGTCGGGCTGGTCAGCATTGATATCTTTGGCTGTCGCGATCCGCGAACCAACGATTATGCCGTGGCCCTCGGCATGGCTTTCCAGCTCACCAATATCCTGCGGGATGTGAAGAAGGATATTTCCTTCGGGCGGATTTACCTTCCTCAGGATGAAATGGCCGCATTTGGCGTGACCGAGGCCGATATCGTCGCGGGTCGCTTCTCGGAAAACATGCGGCAGCTTTTCCGGTTTCAGCATCATCGCGCCCGCCATTATTTTGCCAAGGCCCACCGGCTCATGGTTCCCTCGGACCGACCCAAACTCCTCGCTGCTGAGATCATGCGGGAAGTTTACGAGGAACTGCTCAATAAAATCGAGCGGAGCAACTTTGATGTCATGACCTCGCCGGTGAAGGTGAGCAAGCTCGGCAAGATGTGGCTCCCTTTTCGCGCGAAGGCCCGGGAAAAGCGGGCGGAGCCACGTCCTCCCGCGCCGAAAAAAGTCGTCGTGCTCGGCGCAGGCTATGCGGGACTTGCCGCAGCCACGGAATTGACCTTGCGTGGGCATGACGTGACCTTGATCGAAGGCCGCGCGTTACTGGGTGGGAGGGCCCACAGCTTCGTCGATACCAAGACCGGACTCATGCTCGATAATGGGCAACACATCCTCATGGGCTGTTATCATGAAACGCTCGCCTTGCTCAAGCAGTTGGGCGTGATGGATCGGCTCTATTCGCCAGCGAGAATGGAAGTGCCCTTTGTCAGCGGAAAGGGGAGAAGTACGCTGGCGGCAACTGCCCCGGCCCCGTTTCATCTGCTTTCCGCGTTACTCAATTTCGGTGAGCTAACGGGCGCAGACAAACTTTCGGCTATCGGGCTCGCGATGCGGCTGCGCTTCGGGATGGCCCCGCATGCCAACGAGACGGTGGAAGCCTGGTTGCGGCGGTGGAAGCAGACGCCGAATATCATCCGCGCTCTTTGGGATCCGCTCTGCATCGCCGCATTGAACGAGCCCATTGCCACAGCGTCCGCGCAACTTTTTGCCACGGTGATTCGGCAGTCGTTTCTGGGTGGGGCGACTGATTCGACGATTCTTCTCAGCCGCGTCGGTCTCAGCGATCTTTTCGCCCCCGAGGTCAAGCGGCTGCTTGAGATGAGTGGCGGAAAGCTCCGTTTACAGGCACAAATCACCGGGCTCCATTTCGAGAAATCGCGCCTGAGCACGATCACTTTTGCGGACGGCTCCGTTTTGCAACCGGAAGCAGTCGTTAGTGCACTCCCGTGGCATGTCTTGCGTGGCCTGCTCCCTGCGGAAAGTAAGCTGGCCCAGGCTTGCCGTCAGATACAGGACGCTCCGATCGTCAGTCTCCATCTCTGGCTAGACCGGCCCATTTTGAAGGAACCGTTTGTCGGCTTCCTAGATTCTCCCGTTCATTGGGTTTTCAGCCGGGAACATATTCATGGCCGTGATCCAAGCGAGACGGGGTATGTCATCACGGCGGTGGTCAGCGGCGCCCGTGATTTAATCGACAAAACGGCGGCTGAGCTTGAAGACTTGACGATGACGGAATTGCGGCGGTTTTTGCCTGGAACCGGAGACGCCAAGGTTTTGCACCGGATGGTTTACAAGGCCCGGAGTGCGACCTTTGCCACGACTCCTGAGGCCGAGACGTTGCGTCCGGGGCCGAGCACTGAGTGGGAAAATTTCTGGCTCGCGGGTGATTGGACTAATACCGGTCTGCCTGCGACGATCGAGGGTGCGATTGTGAGCGGACATCGTGCCGCCAGCGCACTCGACTGGACGCCCTTGTAGAACCCACGTCATAAGCCTTATTTTAGAAAATCCGTCATCCTGAGCTTGTCGAAGGATCAGCCATCGGTAGGCATTCACGTTTTATTCATAACGTCCGGCTTGAGAAATCTTTCCCTCAACGGGACTCTATCCGAATAACAATAGAGAATGAGTTGTTCAACGGGCGCTGATCCTTCGACAAGCTCAGGATGACAAAATTTTGAATTCGAGACTCACCAGAGATCGCTTATACCTGTGGGTTAGTCTCTAGTGAGGTGGAGTCAAAAACGCGACAGTTACCAACCATCAGTACGCCGATTGTCAGCCACCGCCATGCTCCCTACATGCCCAGATTCAGCTGCCCGTTGGAAAATTGATCCGGGCGTTGCACCAATTCAACGATGCGGTCGACCTGTACGTGCTCCTGCACCAGCTTCTGGATAAGGCCGATTTTGTCCCGGTCGCCCACTTCGGTTTTCACCGTCATGCGGGCGATGGTGGTCGTTGCGCTGGAGACATCCGCGTGAGTGGAGATGAAGGGAATCGAGCGCTGTTTGATGAGTTCCAGCACGCTTTGGTGGGGCAGGATGCCGTCGGTCAGCACGACCCCGGCCAGTTGATTGCGTGAAGGTGTTTTGGAATCGTCATTAAGCACCATCATGATCAAATCTTCGCGGTCGCCCGGCGTGATAATCAGGGTGCCGGGATTGAGCAGCTTCTCGGCATGACGGGAGGACATGGCCCCCACGCCGATGCGCGCGATCCGCTTGCGCTTGTGCTGTGCCCCGGCCAGAAATTCGCCCTTGAGCTGCACGCAGGCCTGGTTCACGGTCGGCTTGTAGAGTTCCGTATGCATCGGGATCATTCCCAGCAAAGGCAGGCCCAGCTTGGCCAGGCCTAACGTGGCGTACTCCTTCAGCATCGCCATTTTCTCCGGCACCACTTTGTTGATGATGGCTCCGATGACCTCCACGCCATGCTTCTCAAAGAGCGCCAGATTCAGGCTGATTTCATCAATGGGCCGACCGATGCCCGCGCGGCTGACGATGATCACCTTCGCCTTGAGTAGCTTGGCAACGGTGGCATTGGAAAGATCAAATACACTGCCGACTCCGGCATGACCCGTGCCTTCGATAATCACGAAATCTTTTTCCCAAGCGGCTTCATCGAAGGCCGCGCGGACGCGGTCGTGGAGTTGGTGGGAGATTCCGCCGGAAAGATAACGCCGGGTAAAATCGGGTTCCACGGCAATCGGGCTCATGGCGCGGAGCGGCGTATGCGGGTGATACGTGTCGTTGATCAGGACGGTGTCTTCGTCGATTTTTGCCCCTTCGATTTCAACAAAGCGTTGCCCAACCGGTTTGATATAGCCAATCCGGGGAAAGCGATGCTGCAGGGCGGAGAAGAGGCCGACGGAGGTGGTGGTTTTCCCGTCATCCATGCGCGTGGCCGCGACGAAGATGCGGGGCGTAATCGTATTCCGCAGGACCAATTCGGGACGTTGGGGAGGACCCTCAAGAAAGACGGAATTGGCCATAAGCGTGAAACGTACTCCCCGTTGGAAAAACTACAACGTTTCCACGGGGGCGCTTTCGTAACGGCCTGCGCCCTGGTCAGGATAGAGGCGGCGATATTCAATCGCCTGCAAGCTGACAATGGCCGCCACGCCTACGATTTCATGGACGCTGGCGCCGCGCGAAAGATCCGCCGCCGGTTTCTCCAGACCAAGCAGGATTTGGCCATAGGCTTCTCCACCCGCCAGCCGGTGCACCAGTTTGACGGCGATATTGCCCGAGTTGAGGTCCGGAAAAACCAGGACGTTGGCCTGTCCGGCAACCAGGCTGCCAGGAGCCTTGATCTCGGCGATCTCGCGTACGAGTGCCGTATCAACCTGGAGTTCGCCATCGACTTCTCCCGGCTGCTTCTTGTCGAAAAGCATCTGCTTGGCGAGCGCGGTGGCGGCGACGATTTTTTCCGTGTCCTGTGTCTGGGCTGAGCCCTTGGTCGAGTAGGAGAGCATCGCGACGCGTGGGATACCCCCGGTCAACTGGCGGAAAAGACGGGCCGACTCGGTGGCAATCACGGCGAGTTGATCCACATTCGGGTTCGGGATGACACCGCAATCGGAAAAGGTGAAGACACCCTTTTCACCATACTCATGATTAGGCACCTGGAGCACCACACACGACGAAATTGATTTGATCCCGGCCAGAGGTTTGATGAGCTGGAAAAGGGGGCGCAGGATGCTGCCGGAGTTCGACGTCGCGCCACCGACCAGGCCATCCACCTGGCCATTCTGGAGCATCATCGCACCAAAGTAGTTGGGATTGGTGACAATCTTGCCCGCATCCGCATCCGCGATCCCTTTGTAACGGCTAAGCCCTTCCAGTCGCTTAACAAAAAGTGGCAAATCCTCGGCTTTTTCCGGGTCGATGATGAGTATCTTGTTCAGCGAGACCTTGGCCTCTTTGGCGGCGGCCTCGACCTCATCTTTTTTTCCGAGGAGCACTGCGGTTCCGAGCTGGAGCTGGACGAACTCTGAGGCGGCGGCGAGCACCCGGGGGACAGTTCCTTCCGGGAAAACGATTCGCTTCGGGTGCTTGCGAAGCTTTTGGAAGACACTTTCAATGAATTTCATGGATAAGGAAAAGAGAGGGTCGCGCCAGATGGCGACAGACAGGAGAGATTAGATGCGATGCAACGGCATCAGGATGTTCATACCTATTAAGGAGAGAAGGTTAGGCATTTCCGCCCCTTGTGTCGAGCACTACAACGCAATCGTTAGGATGGATTAGTTCAATAACGTTTTACAGATGGATCAACCTGGAGCGACCATGCATCAATTCCACCGGTGAGATTGATAACCTTGGAATATCCGTTTTCTTTGAGGAACCCTTGCGCGCGGGCGGAGCGCATCCCGTGATGACAATAGAGGATGATGGTTTCGTCCGGCGCGAGTTCCTGAAGGGCCTTAACTTGAAACTGGCTTAATGGAATCAGTTCAGCGCCGGGAATTTTTGCCACGGCCCATTCATCGGCTTCCCGGACATCAATGAGGCGGAAATCTTTCCCTTGATCCAAAAGGGCTTTAAGTTCTTGGGGAGTAATTGTCATACAGTTAAATAAGAGGATGTTCCGTGACGGGCGTGGATGCAAGAGTCTAACATCGGTGAGCGATCAAATGGAGGCTAACCTCACTCTACGTCACGGGATTGTTACAAATCTCGGGCTTGTGCGGGGCCTTTGCTGTGGGCTAGATGTCCTTGGCGCCATGTGACGGTTCGGGCGTCGTTTAAACTTTATGCAACATAAAATCCTGGTGGTGGATGACGAAACGGACGTCGTCGATATGCTGGTTATCAACCTGCGCGCCGTCGGCTTTCAAGTCATTCCGGTTGAAGATGGTGCCACGGCTTTGAAAAAGGCCCGGAGCGACCTTCCCTCGTTGATTATCCTCGATCTCATGTTACCGGGCATGTCTGGTTTGGAAATTTGCAAGGTGCTCAAGGGGGACATCGCCACCCGTCACATTCCCATTATCATGCTCACGGCCAAGGGTGAGGAAGTCGACAAGATCGTCGGCTTGGAATTGGGGGCCGATGATTACGTCACCAAGCCTTTCAGCCCGCGCGAGTTAATCTTGCGAGTCAACCGATCTCTGCGTCGTGGCAAGGACAAGGTGCCGAGCGTAGAAAAGCTCTCCATCGGGGAATTGGTTCTGGATCACACCCGGCATGAAGTCCTGGTTAAGAATGAGCCAATTGACCTGACGGCGACGGAATTCCGGTTGCTCGCCCTCCTGATGGAACGTCGTGGACGCGTGCAGGGGCGGGATCGCCTGCTAAACGATGTCTGGGGCTACGAAAGCATTATCGATACGCGTACCGTGGACACCCATGTGCGCCGGTTACGGGAGAAGCTCGGGACTCTGGCCAACTATGTTGAGACGGTTCGCGGCGTCGGTTATCGCATCAGCGAAAACGAGCCTGCGGTTTAGTTTGTCGCGCCGGTCGATGACCGCCGCGACAAGGCTTGCTTTCAAAACTCGATTGTTCCTCTGGAATAGGTCACGGCATGACCGGAAATCTTCACGCGATCTCCGGCATCCTCACAAAACAACTCTCCGCCGCGACGTGACACCTGCCGCGCACGGAGCACCTTTTTCCCCAGCCGCGCTGCCCAAAAGGGGATGAGCGTGCAGTGAGCGGAACCTGTCACGGGATCTTCCGGGATGCCAGCTCCCGGTGCGAAGAACCTCGAGACGAAATCGACTTTCCGACCGGGGGCCGTGGCGATGATACCCCAGGTATCTTTCCAGGCCGAAAGTCGGATAAAATCTGGTTGGAGATTTCGTACGGTCTCTTCATCCGTAAATTCAAAGAGATAATCGCGCGCGTTCCAGCACGAGATCGGTTGAGCGGAAAGCGCCTGTTTCGCCTCTGGCGGTTCCTCGGCCCTTTCAGCGGGACGCGCTGGAAAATCGAGCGTGATGAGATTCTGGGCATTGCGGGTCACCGTGAGAAACCCGCTTCGGGTGCTGAATGTGATTTTATCGTCCACAGAAGGTTGGATATCTGTTTCATGACGCCACAGGACATGTGCTGCGGCAAGGGTGGCATGTCCGCAAAGATCCACTTCCACGGTTGGAGTGAACCAGCGGAGGGGGTAAACGTTATTTTTATCCGGCCTGAAGATGAAGGCGGTTTCGGAAAGATGATTTTCCGCTGCGATCTTCTGAAGCACTTCATCGTCTGACAGTGGCAAACCGCTGCATACTCCCGCAGGATTCCCACCAAAGACATGGTCAGTAAACGCGTCGACGTGGTAGTAGATTGCCTGCATGTCATATATTTTCCGATTGGCAAGACGGTTGCCATCATGAAAATTAGAGTGATGGAATCCTCTTCAGTCGCCGCGTCCCCCTTAGCCATCGAGACGAAAGGCCTGACGAAGCGATATCCGCTGACCTGGAAGCGCAAGGTTCTGGTGGCCCTGAACGAGCTTGATCTCACGATTCAACAGGGTGAAGTCTTTGGTCTTCTCGGCCCCAACGGCTCCGGTAAAAGCACGACGCTGAAGTTGCTGCTCGGCCTGATCGTGGCCAGCGAAGGTGAGGCCCGGGTTTTCGGACTGCCACCTGATAGCCTGGATGCGCGCCGACGTGTCGGCTTCCTCCCGGAGAATCCCTATTTCTATGGCTTCCTGACCGGTGACGAAACGTTGCGCTTCTACGGTAAGCTCTGCGGCGTCACGGGCGTAAAACTTGAAAAGCGGATCGAGGAGCTCATCGATCTGGTCGGGCTGCAAAATGGCCGCGAGCGTCCGCTCCGTTCTTACTCGAAGGGCATGCTCCAGCGCATCGGGCTGGCCCAAGCGCTGATTCACGATCCCGATCTTCTCTTCCTTGATGAACCCACCGCAGGCGTCGATCCTCTCGGTTCCGCGCAAATCCGCGATCTGATCC
>CAIPBM010000105.1 GCA_903863295.1 uncultured Verrucomicrobiota bacterium
ACCATAGGTCTCTTTTTCTTGTCCATTCTGGGCTTCATCAGCGTTCTGTTCTTGAGATTGAGCGCGTTCGAGGAATTTCCCATGATCTTCGTGGAACGCCTTTTCCTCACCGTTCTGTTTGGCGTTCATCTCTTTTGGTACGCCCTTTTCGATGCCTCCGGCATGCCGGTGACGGCCCGCTATATGGTGCTCAACCATCTGCTCCTTATCCCCCTCATCTGCTTCTACTTCTCCGCCGCCATCCAGCTCTTCAAACATAATCGCTTAACGGATTAGCCTCCGTGGTAGCCGTCGCACTCCGTGCGACGGTGCCTTCCGTTATTCCCTCGACTTGCTTCCCCGCCTCATCCGCCCCATATTACTCACATGCAAGTGACCGACGCCCCCAAGCCCGAACCCAAGATCATCATTGGGAACGAGAAGCTTTGTAAGATTACCGAAAAAGCTTCCGAGAAACTCACGTCGCTCCTCACCCGGCAGGGACGTCCCAATGGCGCCCTGCGCCTGGCGGTCATAGGCGGCGGTTGTTCCGGCCTCCAATATAAGATGGACTTGGTCGATGGCCCCGCCAATCGCGACATCCTCGTCCGCACCTGTAATGTCAATGTCGTCATGGATCCCAAGAGCGCACGTTTCGTCTCCGGCTCCCTGCTCGACTATAGCGACGATCTCCAGAAAGGCGGCTTCAAGGTCACCAATCCCGCCGCCGCCGCCCACTGTTCCTGCGGAGAGAGTTTCAGCGCCTGATTTCAATTTCACCGTCAGATTTCCGGTTCATTTTGCGATCTAGCGTTACTCAGCCGTCTCGAAATTCTTGTTTCTGATTATGTTCACTTCGCTTGCCGACTCTTTTCGCCATGGCCTGATTGTCTGCTCCAGTCTTCTTTTTTTCACCGGCCTCATTTCCCCGGTAACGGCCGATACGATCCCAGTCCCCTCGAAACCGTTCGGCAAAACTCCCCATGGCGAGGTGGTCACGCTTTATACCCTCACCAATAAGAATGGCATGAGCGTCAGCATCATGGATTACGGCGCGACCATCGTAAAACTCATCGTGCCGGACCGGAACGGCAAGCTCGACGATGTCGTCCTCGGCTTTGATCAGTTTTCGCCTTACCTCCATTATTTTGGCGCGACCATTGGGCGCTATGCGAACCGCATTGCCGGGGGCAAATTCACGCTCTCCGGGGTCAAATACCAACTCCCCATCAACAGTCCGCCCAACACGATGCATGGTGGCGTGCTTGGCTTTAATAAAAGGATGTGGAAAGCCGAGCCGGTCGAGTCGGACGTTCCCGCGATCCGCTTTACCCGCCTCAGCCCGGATGGCGAGGAGGGCTTCCCCGGTAATCTTTTTGCCAGCGTCACTTTCTCCCTCACTGACGACAACCGCCTCCGCATCGCTTATCAGGCGACCACCGACAAACCGACCATCATCAATCTGACCAATCACAGCTACTTCAATCTTGCCGGTGCAGGCAACGGCAACATTCTTGATCACGTCCTGACCCTGCAGGCCCGTTCCTATACGCCGCTCGATGAGAACTTGATTCCCACGGGCGAAATCAAGGATGTCGCGGGCACGCCGTTCGATTTCCTGACCCCCACGCCCATTGGGCTGCATCTGAAGGAAATCGGCAATAAACCCCTCGGCTATGATCACAATTTCGTTTTGCAGAAGAGCTTCTTCACCAACTGGGCCCTGGCCGCTCACATTGAAGAGCCGAAGAGCGGCCGCACCATGGATGTCTATACTGATCAGCCCGGGCTCCAGTTCTATTGCGGCAGTTATCTTGACGGCAAACAGATCGGCAAAGGCGGCGAGGCCTACCGCCAATACGCGGCCTTCTGCCTCGAACCCCAGCATTTCCCCGATTCGCCCAACCATGATAATTTCCCTTCCACTGTCCTGCTCCCCGGCGAAGTTTACAAGAGCACCTCGGTTTATGCGTTTGGTGTGAAATAAGAGGAGGCATCCCCTCGTTCCCAAATTCCACTTCGCGCCGATCCGTCGCACGGAGCGCGACGGCGACCGGAGACATGGAGACAAAATAGTTAGATATCCTTCGACTCCGCTGCGCTCCGCTCAGGATGACGGATTTTCTAAGGAATCACTGACGCGACGACTGCCATCTTACATCCCTGTCACCTCCACACCGGGACTCGCCAAGGTCTCGATGAATGTTACAATCCTCGTCTTATGACTTTGTCTGTCTCTACGTTTCGCTTCTGCATGGTGGGCCTGCTCCTGGCCGCTTTCACGGGTTGCCAGACGTTTGCGCAGGAACCCAAGAAGAAAATCACCAAGCTCGACGATCTCCCGCGCCATACCTATCCCGTCCAGGGCAGCGTGGTTGACCTGGTCACAAGCGCCGATAAGTTCGCTCCGTTCGCCGCGCAGGTCCGCACCGATATCAACAGTGATTTGGCCACCTACGATATCGAGGACAAGACCACGCTCAAGAATCTCAAGGGTACACTGCTGACGCTAGACCTGCTCGAAGGCAGGAACGACGACGCCCGCAAGCTGATCGCTGAGTTGCGCGCCCTGGAAGACAAGCCCGCACTCAAGTACATGACCGGCTTCATCACCGAAGTCAGGCTTGATGTCCAAGAGCAGACCAAGACCACGAACCTCGCCGATCCCGCCTTTCAGCAGGCGTTCCAAAAGGAGCTTACCTCCCGCACCAACGCCCTGCCATGGGATATCGTTCAGGACGAACTCAAGCGGACCAAGGGTGGCTTCGAAATCCGCAGCCGCAATCTGCTCCTGGGGAAAGTCCAGAGCGAGATTGATCCGGCAGTCAAGCTGACCGGCTCGCTCAGCAACGACCTGGCCAGCGAGGTCATCGGGATTCGCTCCGGCCTGGAGATTTCCATTCCATTGAAGGAACCGATTGTCGCCGCGCTCAATGCCGTCATCCAACCTCACACCGTGGCGAAGACCGATATCTGGAAAGATCGCGCCGTCACGTTGACGCCAGATGAAAAAGCCACCCCCGTCGTCATCGCGATCTGGGATTCCGGCGTCGATGCCAAGGTTTATCCGAATCAGCTTTTCACCGATGCCCCAGCAGACAGTCAAAATAAGGATTGGGATCCCCACGGTCTCGCCTTCGATCTCCACTCCAATCGCGTCCACGGCGAGCTCTACCCCATCGGCGCCAACGCCAGTCGCCTTCCGGAATTGAAAGACCAGATCAAGGGCATTCTCGATCTCCAGGCCGCCGTCGATAGCCCGGAAGCGACCGCGCTCAAGGCCAAGCTCGGCACGCTTTCGCAGGATCAAGTCAAACCGTTCCTCGAAGATCTCGGCCTCTTCGGCAATTACATCCACGGCACCCATGTCGCCGGCATCGCCACGGACGGCAATCCCTTCGCCCGCATCCTCATCGCCCGGCTCACTTTCGATTACCATCTCATCCCGGAAAAGCCGACCGTCGAGCAAGCCCGCAAGGACGCTGCCGCCTACGAAGTCTTCGTCGATTACTTCAAGGCCCAAGGCGTTCGCGTGGTCAACATGAGCTGGGGCGGCTCGCTCAAGGACGTCGAGGATGCGCTCGAGAAAAATGGCGTGGGCAACGCCGATGAGCGCAAGAAGCAGGCCCGAATCATTTTTGATATCGGCACCGAGGGCTTGCTCAAGGCGCTCAAAAGCGCCCCTGATATTCTCTTCATCACCGCGGCGGGAAACAGCAACAACGATGTCAAATTCGACGAAGTCGTCCCCTCCTCATTCGTCCTGCCGAATATGATGACCGTCGGCGCAGTCGACCAGGGCGGCGACGAGACATCCTTCACCAGCTTTGGCGGAAATGTCACCGCTTATGCCGATGGTTTCGAGGTCGAAAGCCCGATTCCCGGCGGCAGCAAGCTCAAGCTCTCCGGCACCTCCATGGCTTCGCCCGCCGTCGCCAATCTTGCCGCCAAACTTTTCGCCCTCGACCCCAAACTCAAGCCCGCTGATGTCATTGAGCTGATCAAGGCGGGGCTGGAGCCAAATCCCAAGGACAAGCGCATCCTTCTCATCAACCCCAAGAAATCAATCGAGCTTCTTCAGGCCCGCCTCAAGGCCGGAAAGTAGCCAACCTCAACCCTGAAAAAATCAATTGTTACAATTAGGTGACAATCCGAAGTTTTTTGTTTAAAGGTGCTTATGGCCATTTCTCGTACCAAAAAACGTCCCGGCAAGGTTAGACCAACCACCGCCAAGGAGCTATCTGTCCTGGCCTGGATTCAGGACGCCCAAGGCAACGTTTTGCTCATCCAGCAGACCGCCGGGGAACAGCTTTGGTCGCTACCCGGCGGAAAAGCGAACTCCACCGAGGCCTTAAAAGTGGCCCTCCGCCGTGAATTGAAGGAAGAAATTGGGGTCAACCTATCATCCGCCCGAGTCATCGACTTATTTGATCGCCCCATGCGCTCCAGTCTGGCGGTGCTCTTCCGCACGACCTTAGGAAAGGGCAAACTCAAACTTGGCAAAACGGAAATCAAAAACGCCGCATTCGTCAATAAGCTGCCTCCCAATGCCACTCCCTCGTTACGTTTTTTCTGGAAACGCCAATTTTCTCAAGCCCAGGCGAAAAGCAACACCCTCGATTTATAACCGGAAGTTCAAGTTTCCTGGCTCAACGGTAAACGGATGACAATCGTCGTCCCTTTGCCCAACTCGCTTTCGGCGTGGACTGTTCCCCGGTGGGACTGGACGATGTGTTTCACGATCGAAAGCCCGAGCCCCGTCCCGCCCGAGGCACGGCTGCGACCTTTATCCACCCGGTAAAAGCGCTCGAAGATATGGGGTAGATCGCCCGGCGGGATGCCAATGCCATTATCCGCCACCCGCAATTCGATCTGGTTCCCAGTCACGTCTGCGGAGAGCACGATGCGGCGGGGCGGATTCGAATAGGCCACGGCATTTTCCATGAGATTGAGCATGACTTGCTCAAACCGGAGCGTATCCACCTCCAGCGGCGGTAGTTTGTCCGGCAACCTCAGGATGATCTCCACCGCACCCGCGTCAACCCGCTTTTCCCAGTCCCGGATTAATTGGTGAAAGAAAGCATCGATCCGGATGGAAGTGAACTCGGTCGGGCTCTGCCGCGCCTCCATCCGGGTCAGGACAAG
Organism: uncultured Verrucomicrobiota bacterium; assembly: GCA_903863295.1. Classification (GTDB taxonomy): domain Bacteria; phylum Verrucomicrobiota; class Verrucomicrobiia; order Methylacidiphilales; family UBA1321; genus JABDGH01. The sequence continues at coordinate 5,125 of CAIPBM010000105.1, forward strand.
GAGATCCTCCACGATGGCGTTAAGCCGGTTCGAGTGCCTCCGCATGGCATCGATCATCCGCTGGGAATCCTCGGGCGAGAGCCCCGGGTGCTCCGCGAATGTCTCCAGGTAACCACGGAAGATGGCCAGCGGCGTACGGAGTTCGTGGGAAACATTGGCAACAAACTCCTGCCGGACGACTTCGAGTTGCTTGATCCTCGTGATGTCATGAAACACGATGACCGCGCCCCGCACGTCCGGCTTGCCAGTCCGGATCGGCACGGCACTCACCGCCAGGTGTCGCATGGCAACCGCCGTGCTTTCGAGGGTGATTTCCTGTTGCTGCGTCTTGCCGCTCAGAATCGTGTCCCGGATGATCATCTCGATGCGGGCTTCCCGCAACGATTCGAGCACCGTGCGCTCCAACGGGCTTTGCTTGAGGTTGAAGAGATTCAACAAGGCATCGTTCACCAGGCGGACGACATGGCGTTGATCGACGACCATGACGCCCTCCACCATGTTGGCGAGCAGCACATTGAGATTGAAATCCTCTTCCTGCTGTTGCCTCCGGATTTCCTCGAGCCGGTTCCCGACCTTCTCGAGGTTATCGGTCACTTCCCCGACGAGGGCCGGTCCGTCGATGTAGTACGATTTCGGTCGCTGTCCATCGGCCAAGAGGGCCGTCAGGCGGCTTAATTGCCGCAGAGAAAGCTGATAGCGTTGCCGGATGATCGCCCAAAACAAGGCCAGCTGGAGAACTTCCAGCACCACCAGAAAGGCAATCAACTTTTCATCATCTATGGACATCGCGCCGCCATTTAGGACATCTCGGCCCGGGAACACAAGGGTGTTTCCCAAATCTTACCTCGGCCAAGCCAGAAATTTTATACCGGGATACGAGCCCATCGTTTCCACGCAATACAGCCTAGGGTGGCCAAGAAGATTACCCAGCACATATGACTCGCAAGAGGATCCAGCACTAGCGCGGACGCGGGAAAGGATCGTGTTTCATGAACCATTGGATGAGGGATTCCTAAACGATCATTTTTGACGTGATGCCCCGGATTGTTGAGGCGATCTCCATCATTTCCTCTCTTCAGACTGGGAGCGCTTTCTTTAATAAACAGGACATCGGCAGTTCTTATCCCACCGTTCGGCACTATAACCACGTCGAATTTGGCCAGATTTACACGATCATAAAAGTCGGTCACTTCACCCGCGTGCCTAGGTTCGGTAAGAAAAGTGCTCGTGTCTCCGTCCGTCTTGGAGGGGATGGCCAATAATACGGGGTTTGCCCGGGTAAAACCCGGCAAACAGACCAAAAGAATTAAACCCAGGGCAGCAAGGCGTACCTTCATCAGAGACTTCCTCCTTATGGCGGCGCCAGCAAACGCTAATTGCCCTCAGCCCACAAGCCTTAAGGTTAATCAATTAATTGAGATCACAATCATTTGCATGATTAAACGACACTCGCGGTAATTTTGCCATCCGCTAGATGACAAAATCTTAAGCAGACCCTGCGCTGCGGGGTTTGCTATTAGGTTCAACCCATGGTACGCTTCCCCGAATATGCCCACTCCGCCAGTCAAGTTTCCCAAGCCCAACCGTAACCCCAGTAAGCCCCCCGTACGTAAAAGTGATGGGAACGGCAATGGCAACGGCGGAAACCAAGGCGGCGGTACTGAGCAAAATTGGCGCGGCCTGCTGCTCTTGTCCCTGACCTTTTTGGCCGTTTTTGCCTTCTATTGGGTAGCCATGCATCCCAATTTGGTGCAACAGGAAATTACCGAGACGCGCCTGTTTGAATTGATCAAGCAGGGCAAAGTGGAAAGCATCGTCAACGAGCCGGATCCCTCCACCGGCATCCGGATGTTGACCGGCTTCTACAAAACTCCGTCCAGCAACGCGCCTAATGCTCCGGAAGTCGACGCCGCCTTCAAGGTCCCCGTCGACCTTTCGCTCAATCCCAGCCTCGCCGCAGACATCAAGGCCGCCGGATACAACAAGATCATCGAAACCCAGAACAATACCAATATCTTCTGGCCGATCTTCATCAACTTCGTCCCCGTCCTCTTCGTCTTCGGCTTGATCTATTTCCTCTTCCGCCAGCAAATTCGCTCAGCCGGCAAGAGCGCCTTCAGCTTCGGCAAGAGCAAGGCCCGGATGATGACCCGAGATCGCAACAAGGTGACCTTCAAGGATGTCGCCGGTATCGACGAAGCCAAGGAAGAGCTGAGCGAAATCGTCGAATTCCTCAAGGATCCACGCCGCTTCCAGCGCCTGGGTGGACGCATCCCCAAGGGCGTGCTCATGATCGGGCCTCCCGGCACCGGAAAGACCCTGCTGGCCAAGGCCATCGCGGGCGAAGCCGACGTCCCCTTCTTCAGTATCAGCGGCTCGGACTTCGTCGAGATGTTTGTCGGCGTCGGCGCCTCGCGCGTCCGCGACATGTTTGAGCAGGGCAAAAAGAACGCACCCTGTTTGATCTTCATCGACGAAATCGACGCCGTGGGTCGCAGCCGCGGCACCGGCATGGGCGGCGGTCACGACGAACGCGAGCAAACGCTCAACGCGCTCCTCGTGGAAATGGACGGCATAGAAACCGCCGAAGGTGTCATCATCATCGCGGCCACCAACCGCAAGGATGTGCTCGATCCCGCCCTGCTTCGCCCCGGTCGCTTCGACCGCGAAGTCCGCGTCAATCTTCCCGATGTGCGTGGCCGTGAACAGATCCTGCACGTCCACACCCGCAACGTCAAAGTGGCCAAGACCGTTGACCTCGGCGTCATCGCCAAGGGCACACCCGGCTATTCGGGTGCTGAGCTGGCCAACGTCGTGAACGAAGCCGCCCTCCTCGCCGCCAAGCGCAATCGCGACGATGTCGGCCAAGCCGAATTTGAAGAGGCCCGCGACAAGGTCCGCTGGGGCCGCGAACGCCGCAGCATGGCCATGACTGAAGAGGAAAAGAAAGCGACCGCCTATCACGAGGCGGGTCATGCTCTCCTCAGCATCCTCCTGCCTCATACCGACACGCTGCACAAGGTTTCCATCATCCCGCGCGGCCCTGCCCTGGGCGTGACCATGTCGCTGCCGGAAAAAGATCGCGTCACGAGCTGGAAGAAAGAAGTGCTCAGCTATCTCGTCGTGGTCATGGGCGGACGCGTGGCCGAGGAAATCTTCCTCGGCGACGTCAGCAGCGGCGCCTCCAATGATATTCACCAAGCCACCCGCGTGGCCAAGGCCATGGTCTGCGAATGGGGCATGAGCGAAAAGCTCGGCATGGTTCAGTACGGCGACGATTCCTCCATGAACTTCTTCGGACGGGACATGGGCGGCTCACGCGGCTACAGCGAAAAGACCGCCGAGGCCATTGATGCCGAAGTCCTGCAACTCGTCGATGCCGCCTACAGCAAGGCCCGGGAGCTCATCAGCACCCACCGGGAAGCGGTGGAGAAGATCACCAACGCCCTGCTCGAATACGAGACCCTCGACGGCAAGCATATCAAGGACATCATCGAACATGGTCGCATGCTCACCCCGCCGCCTGCGCCGTTGATGCCGCCCTCCAATCCCACCCCCAAGGAACCTCTTCCCGTCAATCCTCCGGTCAAACCAAAGGAAGACGATGGGGGTCTCCTGCCCGGATTGCCTGCGCCCGCCTGATCCAGCCTCTCTGATCTGTGGGCAAGTCTTTGAATCGTCTCTTTTACTGCATCACTCATCGAAGGAATCAGCGGGTTCACCTTGCGCCGGAATATCCTGCGCCTTTGCTTGGCCTACGGAGCAATCTTAAATCTCAATAGGCCCTTGATTTGCCAATCGCACCTTTTACAAGTTGTCTCCGACCAGCGAAAAAATTCCCAGGCCCTTGCGATAAAAGAAATAATACTTTTTTCCTGACTTCGCCTTGAGACGGTTCCAGTTTGAACCATCATGAAAGAATCCCAAGGATTCAAAGTCGGTTCAGCCTCGCCTAAAGTCTCCTTTAATTGGCTCTCTGACAGCGTCATTCTCACATTTGCCAATCTCCTGGCCGCTGCGGCCAATTACCTTTTTCAGGCGTTGATGCGCCGTCATTTATCCTGGAGTGAATTCGGCTATCTCAACGCTTCCCTGAGTTTAATCCTTTTCGCCAGTGTGCCCCTTACCGCCGCAAGCCAGACGCTGACCCATCACCTCGCTTTGCTCAGCTCCAGAGGGGACACCCCAAAAATGGTACTCATCCAGGCAGCCAGTCTTAAAGTTCTTCGCCATTTCACGTGGCTGCTCATCTTGCTCAGCCTTATCTTCATCTATCCGGTCAGCGATTTCCTCCATTACCCTCGATCCAGCCTGGTTTGGACGGTGCTGCTCCTGATTCCGGTGAACCTCTGGAGTGCCCTCGGGGGGGCCTGGTGTTCCGGGTTGAGCCGATTTCGCCTACTCGCTTTTCTCATGATCTCCGCCGCCGTGGTGCGACTAAGCACAGGGGAAATCTTTGTCAGACTTTGGCCATGGGCCGAGACGGGGCTCTTCGCCACCATGCTCTCAGGACTCGTCCTGGCCACGGTCGTCATCATCAGCCCCCATCATGCCGCCTCAGCCAGCGTGCGAAGTTTTTTGCGGGATAGAAAACTCATGATCTATGGCTTGGCTGCCCTGTCTGTTTCCTTTGGCACCCTGGCCTTTCTTCAAGGTGATCAAATTATTGCCCAGCGTCATTTTAGCGGGGAGACCCTGGGAAGATACAGCGGCGCGGGTCTTCTGGGGCGAGCCATTGTCTGGGTTGGATTACCGGTCCTCACCGTTTATTTCACTCGCCGTTCAGGGCGTCATCCCAACCATAGGTCGCCTGTCATTCTCATCTGGGTTTATCTGGGCCTTATTATCATCGGCTCACTTTTTCTCATCATGTTCCGGATTCAACTTCTAAGTCTATTGCTCGGCGTGCACGACTCAGAGTTGGCAACCATGGCCTCTCAATTTGCCTTGGTTATGATTCCCATTGGTATCTTGCAGGCCTTGGGCTTTCACTTCCTCGCGGCCCGGCAGATCTTGGCTTGTCTTCTTTTTGGAACCTTGGGAATCCTTTATCTGATTGCCCTGACTTGGTGGGGCACGACGCCGTCACTCATCTTGGAAACGATGGGAATTACCGCAGCCTTGGCCACGCTTCTTCTCGGCTTCCTTTCGTGGCTCCAGCAATCAACCCTGCCTCCCTCCGCATGAAACGCGCACTTATCGTTTACCGTCAGCGCCTGGGCGATATCGTCGGTTGTTTCCCCGCTGCGCTGCATCTTTCCCAACTTGGCTACCAGGTCGATTTCTGCTGTTACCCTCAGTATTTTACTATTTTTGAAACGATTTCCTATTGTCGTCCCGTTACACCTGCGGTTTTGAAAAAATCCCAAGACTATGATCGCATCTATGAGCTGGAGATCACGCGCAAGGAATATGATGCGTACCGAGCTTCTGGCATACGATGGCGGGATTACGTCTATGCCAAACATGAAGATCTCCAGCCCGCGTGCCACGATCTGCCCTATTTCGATCAACTTCCGGAAACCGTCGAATATGGACTTCCTGACGCTTACGATTTAGCTGCCCCTACGGGTATAAGCCAGGTTCCTCATGTTAATCCTGAGTGGTTTCGGCAACAGTGTCTTTCGCTCTCTCCCGGCCCATGGTACATCCTGACGAATCGGCGCCATTCGCAAAAAAGCTGGGGCACTCCTTTGTGTGCACAATCCCTGGCCCATTTGCCGCCCCTAATCGCCGGGGCACGGACTTTCGTTACCATCAATTCTGCCCCCAATATTATCGCGGCAGGCGTACGTAAATCCTGGCATCAAGTTTACGAAGCTGGATTTGGTGGCCAGAGCAATTATGAGGCGCCTGGACAAATTGTTCTCCACCAACCTCCGCATCTGGGCTACTACAGCTGGCGCTTCCGTTTCCATTATTGGCGTCGGCGCCTCATGGGCATCCCCACAGAGAACGATTTTGGGAAGTAGTCCATTAATCAATACTTCCCTCGTGACATTTTCTCCGACATGGGACTAGCTTCTTCGAGTTCCGCTGCCTTCCATCTCGCGCACCTCACTCGGCATGTTCCTCAGCTTTCTCCTGCCTGTTTGCCTTGCCTTTCTGGTCTTTGATCTCTTGAGGCGCTTAAGATTATTTCCTGTCCTGCGGGAAATTCTCCTCATTGAAGCGGTTATTTTCGGGATCGCGGTGGTCATTGGCACAGAATTTCTCAACGTCCTGCATGCCCTCGCCACCTGGGGCGCCATGGGCTGGTGGGCCTTCCTCTGTCTAACGACGAATTATTATCGAGTGAAACTGCCCGAAGCCGAGCCTCTTCAGTTCGGCGCTCGCTTAAGCAATTTCTTTCGTCAAGCCAGCTACGATGTCCATGGTATGATCCTTGTTATCGTCGCCTACGCGCTCGTTCTCTTCGCGGTCGCCTTGTGGGCCACGCCCAACAACTACGATTCGATGACCTACCATCTGGCTCGAGTTGCCCATTGGCAACAGGCTCATTCGATCAACTTTTACGCAACGAATAATCCCCGGCAAAACTACATGCCGCCTTGGGCCGAATGGGCATTCTTCCAACTCGTCCTGCTGCAGGGTGACGATCGATTGGTAAATCTCATTCAATGGCTGTGTTACTGCGGCTGCCTGATCGGGGCGTCCCTGATCACGGAACTGCTTGGTGGAAGTCGCCGCGATGGCATCATCGCAGCCTTTTTTGTCGGGACCATGCCTGCTGCCATTTTTGAAGCAACCAGCACGCAAAATGACCTGGTCATGAGCTTTTGGCTTATGTGCATCGTTTACGGGTGCATTAAACTTTCTCGAGATTCCGGTTACTGGGAAACGCTTTTCTTCGGAGCGAGTATCGGTCTCGCTCTCCTTACCAAAACTGTCACCCTTATCTTCGCGGCCCCACTTTTTATCTGGGGAGTATGGGTGGTCAGTAAGCGCGGCCCCCTCCCAGCCTTATCCCGTTTAGCCATCCTGACGCTGATCGTACTGGCCTTGAACACGGGCCCTACGGTCCGCAATTTGATCACCTCTGGGCATGTCCTCGGCCCACAGGAACACGATATCGTAGGTAATCACTACACCAACGACGTTCATGATGCCGGAGCCATTTTTTCAAATATTTTGAGAAACCTCAGCCTGCACGCCAACCTGTTCCATGAAAAATCGACCGCTGAACAACTCGTCATCACCATTCACAAGTCGTTGGGCCTCGATCCTCAGGATCCCCGGACAACTTTCAATGGCGGCATCTTTTCGATTTGGGAGGGGGGAGAAGATGGCACTCCCATGCCGATCCATCTGGGTGTCATCGCCCTAAGTTTTATCACTCTTGTTATCAACTACCGCCGGTTTTCTCATTCGGCTCATTTATTGGCTTTAAGCATCGTGGTGGGCGCTTTCCTTTTCTGTGTAATCCTCAAATGGCAGCCTTTTCATGCTCGCCTTCATTTGGCGCTTTTCGTCATGTCCGCACCACTCGCGGGTTTAGTTCTTGGTGGTTACTGGGGGAGATTCTTTGCGGTTCCACTTTTATTCCTCTTCTTCCTAATGAGCCTGCCCGATGTTTCGTCGTACCCGGCCCGTCCAGTTCTCGGCCCATGCAGTGTCTTCACCACTTCCAATGATTTTCAGCAACTCTTCCGGCAACCCGCATTAGCCCGACCCTATCTTGAAGCCATACAGCTTCTTGAAGACAACAACGTCCAATCCGTCGGCCTGATCTGGAAAGAGGATGACTGGGAATATCCGTTGCTCGTTTCAGATCGTGTCCGGGTTCCTTGGCGCGTGGATCATGTGCTGGTTGAAAATGCCTACGCCCCCTTGGAATCAACTGAGGCGCCTGATGCCTTGCTATCAACTCGCCCCGGATCCGGAGATTTGATCACCTACCACGATCACCGTTACCGCTTGGTTCGCAGCTATGTTCAAGGGCCAACCAAAGCTCTCGTGCTTTCGATTTATTTACCTGATAACACTTCCCTTAGCACACCAACTAAGTGATTTATGCGCCTTTTCCTTCAGTTAAATCGTCGCTAATTAATTTGTGAATGAAAAATTAGCGACTTTTGCTACGAAATTACCACTGAAAGCATTCCAATTAGGTCATCAAATCGTGTCATTCCCTCGTGACTTTTTCTGTCAGTTGGGGATAGTTCCTGCTGTCTACGCATAGGGAGTCCATTTTCCATGTCCATTCACGCCGCACTAACTCACGTTACCCACTATAAGTATCCCAAGCCGATTTCGCTTGGCCCGCAGGTTGTCCGCCTCCGTCCGGCTGCGCATTGCCGCACGCCCATTCTCAACTACTCGCTGAAAATCACCCCGGAAGAGCACTTCCTCAACTGGCAGCAGGATCCCCAGGGCAATTTCCAGGCCCGGCTTGTTTTTCCGGAAAAGACCGACGAATTCAAGGTCGAGGTCGAGTTGACCGCCGACATGTCAACGATCAATCCTTTCGATTTCTTCCTGGAGGACTCCGCGAAAGAATTCCCCTTCTCGTACGACGCCATCATGGCGCACGAGTTGAAGCCCTACCTCGAACTCGAGCCCCTCGGGCCGCGCCTCCGCACGCTTCTCAATAAAATCCCCCGCGCCAAGCGCAACACCATCGACTTCATGGTCGATGTCAACGGGTTGGTCAAAAACGAGGTCGGCTACATCGTCCGGCTCGAGCCCGGCGTGCAGACGTGCGAGGAAACCCTCGGTCTCAAGACCGGTTCCTGTCGTGATTCCGCCTGGCTCCTCGTACAAGTCTGCCGCCAGCTCGGCCTGGCCGCGCGGTTCGTTTCCGGCTACCTGATCCAGTTGACTGCCGACGTCAAGCCTGTCGATGGCGGAGCGGCCGGTCCCGAAGCCGATTTCACCGATCTCCACGCCTGGACGGAAGTATACCTTCCCGGCGCCGGGTGGGTTGGACTCGATCCGACCTCCGGTCTCCTGGCGGGCGAGGGCCATATCCCACTCGCCG
>CAIPBM010000106.1 GCA_903863295.1 uncultured Verrucomicrobiota bacterium
ATCGTGGTGTTCGACATGTTCAAGCCGGGCAATTTGCGCTCGGTCGTCCTGGGCGAGAATATCGGGACGTTGGTCACCGCCTAGGAGCGATGGCCGGTTTAAGTTCCGCACGGGTCGCTCGACAAGCCCGGAACCGTTGCCATTAAGTTAGCGATTCCATGCGCATACTCCTGGTCAAGCCGAAGCACATCGGGGACACGTTGCTCTTGACGCCGACGATCAGCGGAATCCAGCAGGCCTATCCGGACGCGGAAATCTGGGTCGTGGTGCGCCGGGGTTGTGCGGGGATTCTTGCCGGTTGTGCGGGGATACACCGCATCCTGACCCTGGCCGCGGTGGACAAAAGCGAGCGTCGCCGGGGGGATGGCCTGCGCGACCTGGGAACGCTGCTCCGGTTGCTCGGCGTGCGCTTTGATTATGTCTTTGAGCTGGGCGATGGCCACCGGGGGCGTTTCTTTGCGACGCTATGCCGCGCGAAACGGCGCTACAGCGTGAAACCACTGGGGAAATTTTCTGCGCTCGAGTTGCGACGGTTTACGGGGCTTTCAACCTTTGATTGGAGTTCGAGTCATCGGGTGGAAAAGGATTACCGCTCCGTGGCCGAATTTCTGCCGCTACCGGAAACGATTCCCTCGCTTCACTTTGACCGGACCCTGACGCGAAGCTGGGTTCCCGGCGATGAGCTCACCGATTTTTGCGTCATGCAAATCGGCAAGCGGCAGGAGCATGGGCGTTGGTTGCGGGAAAGATCGCTGGAGGTGGGGCGTCATCTTTTGGGCAAGGCCGGGGCGCTCGTGATTGTATCGGGACCGGCGGATCATGAAGTTGGGGAAGCGACCTGGCTGAGGGAGCAACTGGGCCCGCGGGTGATATGCACGCTGGGAAAGGCGGATTGGGCGCAGGTGGCGGGCTTGCTTTATCGGGCGAAGCTTTACGTGGGGGTCGACTCGGCGGCGACTCACCTCGCGGCGGCGTGCGGCTGTCCCACCGTGGTTCTTTTCGGGCCGACGGAGGAAATCCATTGGCGACCGTGGCAGGTGTCGCATCGCATTGTCACCACGGAGCGGCTCGACGGGATGGTGGAGGCGGAGGTGCGTTATCGCCGTGTTCTCCAGCGGGAAATGAACGGGATTCAGGCGGCGGAGGTCATGGCCGCGTGTGATGATTTGTTGGCGGAGCGGGCTTCCTCAGCCTGAAGAGAAATCGACTTTATATCGCGTTTGTGTCGAGGAAGGCATGAGTTCGCGCAATGGCTTCCTGAAGAGGAATCATGACCTGCAAGCCAAGTTCGTTTTGTGCGCGGGAGATATCGGGCAGGTAGATATTTTGAGGGCCTTGCGGCTGGACAGACTGGATGACGACTTCCGGCTGAGGCGTGAGGCTTTCAGCGATCTTGCGGGCGAGTTGCGCGGTGCTGACGACTTCGCCGGAGCCGACATTGTAGGCGCGGCCTTTTTTTCCCCGGAGCAGGACTCGCAACAGCCAAATGACGAGGTCGGCCGGATAGAGATAGGAGCGGAGGGCGGTGCCATCGCCGCGGACAAGGATGGGGCCACCACGCCGCGCATCGCGTAGAAAATTACCGGCGGCAAAGTGGGCATCGAGGGCGAGATACGGGCCGAGGAACGCGAAGGCACGGGCGGTGGTGAAATCGACACCAGACTCCGCGCAGAGCTGCTCGGCCTCGCGCTTGGCAGTGGCGTAGGGGATCAGGGGCGTGGCCAGATCGTAATCGTCTTCCGAAGCACCCTCGACTTTGCCGGCGAGGTTGCCGTAGACAGCGCCGGAACTGACGTAGAGGAAACGTTGGGCTCGGCTTTGTTGGGCGAGCTCTAGGATGCGGCGAGTTCCTGCGACGATGGCGCGGGATCGCTCTCGCTCATCGGCGTCGGAGGTGAAGGCCGTGGTATCTGAGGCGGCGTGAAGGATGAAATCGAATGCGCGGTGATCGGCGGAGAAAGAGGCGACATCACCTCGAAGGAAATCGAGGGCGGGCACTTCCCCGGCAAATGGAAATTGACGCAGAAAACCGGCGGGATTCCGGGAAAGGACGGTCAAATGCAGTCCCAACGCCATTTCATCATTCGCGTGGCAAAGACCGCCAAGGAGCCACTTGCCAAAGAACCCGGTACCGCCGGTGATGAAGATTTTCTTGCCGCGGAATTGCTCCAAATCCCGGGAAGCATGATGGAGGATATGGGCCAGATCAGGGTCCGGCAGGGCGAAGAGATTTTTTTGTGATTTGCTCACCGGGAGGAAGAGGGGCTATTACTGCGAGGTGATTGCGCCAGAATCAGAAGGAGGAATCAATACGCAAACGGGGCGACTGCGGTTGTTGCGGAACAACCTGCTCGTCTCCGCATTGATTTTTACGGTGCTGGAAATCTGGCGGCCCTGCTTCTTCCTGACGGATGATAACCTGGACGGGGGGCTGCCGCTCTTTGTTGAAATCGGCCATCACCTGCTCAACGGGCAGTCGCCTTTTATTTCCGATTACCTTTTTGGCGGAAACTATAACCTGTTGCGCGACGCCACCTACTTCATCTGGCACCCGGTTTATCTCTTCAGCATGCTGCTGGCCGGAACATCCTTTTATTATGTGATGTTTGATGTCGATGCCTTCATCTTCCTGATGTTGACCACGGCGGGGTTTGTCAACCTGGCCTGGTACCTGCGCCGGGAGGTGCCGCTGAAGGTGAGCGACGGCTGGATCATGTTTTTGACCATGAGCTTCACCTACAGCGTCATCTCTCTCGCCACGGGCGCGAGTTGGCTGAACTATCTGGTCAATCACAGCGTCCTGCCGTGGCTTGCCCTGGGCATCCTGCAAAAGCAATGGCGGGCGGGAGTGGGTCTCGTGGCGCTCTTTTCGATTCATCAAATCCTGGGAGGTCATCCCCTGGCGATGATCTCCAATAATATTTTTCTCACGCTCTTCGCCGTGGGCGTCTGCGTCTGTCGGCGATCCTTGACTCCGCTCGGATTTTGGATCGTCGGGATGCTCGTCGCCTGCATCGTGACTTTCCCTTTACTCTTTCCGATGTTGGAGGGTTTCCTCTCGAGCTCCCGCGCCCAGGGGGTGCCCCTCTATGACATGCAGCTCAACAACATCAGCCTGCAGGAATTTCCAACCTCGCTCTTTGTCGGCATGGCGCTGTGGATCATTCACCCGCCACTGCACGCGCATGTCACCTACACCCTCGCTTTTTGTTCCTGCGCCGCGGCCTGGTGCATTGTCCCGGCGGCGCTGAGCAAGGCAAAATGGCGTGGGCTGGAAATCGTGACGCTTTCCGTCCTGGTTTTCGTGGCGGTGATGGTGATCCGTCCGGTCTGGATCTCGGAGATCATGATCCGGTTGCCGATTCTCCGTTCCATGCGCTGGCCTTTTCGCGAACTGGTGCAGTTCCAGTTCTTCTTTCATCTCTTTCTCCTGTTGAGACCGCCGGGCCTGCCGGTGCGCCTCCAACGCCTGACCGCGTTTACCAGCGCCTGCGTCATGGTGCTTCCGATGCTCTTCTACGTCATCGGCCCGACCTTCAATGAAATGCCGATTGGCCGGAAGTTGATCTTTTCCGGGGAACTCGACCGGTACTGGGACAAGGTGCGCCCGCTTCTGAAGCCGACCGATGTCGTCGCCGTGCTGATCCCTTATAACGTCTACATGAACGACGATTACGAGAAGCCGAACGGCCTGCTCGCAGCCTTCGACTACTCCTGCCTGGCCAAGGTCATCAACGCCAACGGTTATTCCCACACGGCGCCGCCGGACCAACTCTATACCCAGACCATTCCCTTCTATCCCAACGGCGCGTATGAGATCAGCCAGCGGGAGGCGCTTCTGAAGGAACGGCCGGAAATCAAATTCATCACGCTGGAAAGCCTGCATCCGGTCCGGATTTCGTTGAGTTCCGGCACGGGCCCGGCCATCGACCTGACACCTTACCTGCCAGAGGCGTTCCAGCATCAGTGACGAGAGTCATTGCCGGGACAAATCGTTTTTGTTACGAAGTACGCTTTGGAACGAATCAACTTCGACACGGAACCGTGAGCTAAATCCCCTATCTTTTATGAAAGTCGTCATTCTCTGTGGTGGACTTGGTACACGTTTGCGCGAGGAAACGGAATTTCGTCCCAAGCCGATGGTACCCGTCGGGAATCGCCCGCTGGTCTGGCATATCATGAAATTCTATGCCCATTTTGGGTTCAAGGAATTCGTCCTCTGCCTCGGCTACAAGGGTGACGTGATCAAGGAGTATTTCTACCATTACCAGTGGCATTGCAGTGACGTGACTCTCAAGCTCGGGCCCGCGCCGCAAATCACCTATCACAACCAGCACGCGGAGGAAGACTGGCAGGTCACGCTTCTGGATACGGGTTCAACCACGATGACGGGCGGTCGCGTCCGGCGTGCGCTGGGTCATATTCACGATGAGGAATTTTTGCTCACTTACGGCGATGGCGTCTGCAACGTCAACGTTCACGACCTGATCGCCTTTCACCGTCAGCAGGGCGGGCTGGCCACCCTCACCGCCGTGCGACCGAGCGGACGTTTTGGGGAATTGAGCATCGACGGCGATACCGTTTCGAGTTTCCGTGAGAAGCCGGAGACGGAGTCGGGCTACATCAACGGCGGGTTCTTCGTCGTGAATAAGAAGATCGGTGAGTACATCACGGGAGATTCCAGCATCTTTGAATTCGATGCGCTGCCCAAGGTCGCTGAGGCCGGGAAACTTCACGCCTTCCGCCATGACGATTTCTGGCAATGCATGGATAATCCGCGCGAGATGGAAATCCTCAATAAGCTGTGGAATGACGGCAAAGCGCCGTGGAAGCTCTGGAAGGATTGAGGTCTCTTAGGTAGCCGTCGCACGGCCTTCCTGTAGCGGTGGTCTAGGACCGTCGCCAAATCTCCGAGCGGAAAAGTTAGAGATCCATCGACTCCGCTACGCTCCGCTCAGGATGACGGATTTTAGGGAGTCGCTTACGCGACCCGCCGCTGGGACAGCGGCGGCTACCTCGGAGGGGAGGCATGGCGGTCATCGATTGGCCTCCCGGCCCATTCAAATGAGTTGCCCTGAAATTATTTGCGCCTCGCGAAGGAATGGCCGCAACAGGGGGATCCTCCATTCCGTCAATTTGGTCCGTCCGTTAATTCCGTCTAAAATTTCCACTGCCTTCCCGGTTCGGCACGGCACTTGCGGAAAACCTCCCGCAACGCTAACTCTATTTAACGATGAAACCTGTCGCTCTTATTATCCGGGATGGTTGGGGCATCAGCCCGAAGGGTCTGGCCGCCGCGAAGCAGGAGGGCAACGCGCCACTCCTCGCCAAACTTCCCTTTCACGAACACCTCTACAAGACCTATCCCCAGAGCCGCCTCAGCGCCTCCGGCGAGGACGTCGGTCTGCCCGCCGGGCAGATGGGGAACAGCGAAGTGGGGCATCTCAATCTCGGCGCGGGCCGGATCGTTTACCAGGAACTCACGCGTATCAATAAGGCCATCACCGATGGCACGCTCGCGACCAATTCCGCGCTGGTCAAATTCCTCGGCGATCTCAAGGCCCGCAATGGTGCGCTCCATCTCTGGGGTCTTCTCTCCGATGGCGGCGTCCATTCCAGCCAGGAACATCTCTACGCGCTGGTCAAGGTGGCGAAAGACGCGGGCATCGCCCCGGACAAAATTTTTATCCATGCGTTTCTCGATGGCCGGGATACCTCGCCCACGGGTGGTGAAGGCTACCTGACGGAGCTCGCGGCTAAGCTCAAGGAAATCGGCGCGGGTAAGATCGCGACGATCATCGGGCGCTATTACGCGATGGACCGCGACAATCGCTGGGAGCGGGTCGAACTGGCGTGGAAACTGATTTTCCTCGGCGAAGGGACCTACACGGACAATCCCGTGGGCGCAGTGAAGAGCGAATATGTGGCCAAGAAGACCGACGAGTTCATGCCGCCGTTCGTCTGCGTGAAGGAACCGCGCCCGCTCATCGCCGAGGGCGATGGCATCCTCTTCTTCAATTTCCGCGGCGACCGCGCGCGGCAGTTGAGCCAGGTCGTCCTGCATGACGATTTCAAGGGCTTCAATCGCACCTATTATCCCAAGGTCAGCTACCTGCAGATGACCCAGTACGACGCAACCTTCGACGCTCCAGTGATGTTCCCGCCGCAATCGATGAACCATCTCCTTGGGCAGGTCGTTGCGGCGGCGGGCAAGCACCAGTTGCGCATGGCGGAGACGGAGAAGTATCCGCACGTCACCTACTTCTTCAACGGGGGCGTCGAAACGCCCAACCCGGAGGAGGAGCGCGACATGGCGCCTTCCCCCAAGGTGGCCACCTACGACCTCCAGCCGGAGATGAGCGCCGTGCCGCTGACTGACAAGGTGATTGCGCATCTCGATACCGGCAAGTACGACCTGCTCATCCTCAATTACGCGAATCCCGACATGGTCGGCCATACCGGCGTGGTCGAGGCTGCGATCAAGGCGGTGGAAACAGTCGATGCCTGCTTGCAGCGCGTGGTGGAAAAGGTCCTCGCCCTCGGTGGCGCCTGCATCATCACCGCCGATCACGGCAACTGCGAACGCGAGATCAATGATGATGGTTCACCGAACACGGCACACACCACAAATCTCGTGCAATTCATCTACGCGGGTCCGAATGCTGACAAAGCGGTGATGGAAGATGGAATCCTCGCGGATGTTGCGCCCACGCTGCTCTATTTGCTCGATATTCCGAAGCCGGAGGAGATGACGGGGCATAGTTTGGTGACCTTTAAGAAATAACTTCTCT
Organism: uncultured Verrucomicrobiota bacterium; assembly: GCA_903863295.1. GTDB lineage: Bacteria > Verrucomicrobiota > Verrucomicrobiia > Methylacidiphilales > UBA1321 > JABDGH01. Next base: position 6,792 of record CAIPBM010000106.1, read on the forward strand.
AGCAATCTGTCATCCTGAGCTTGTCGAAGGATCAGCTTCCAGAGCATGTTCGCCATTAACTGATGATTGCCAAATCACCGGGGGCTGATCCTTCGACAAGCTCAGGATGACGGATTGTTTTGCGTTGAATTTATGCTCATCGATACCCCCGCCCATCTTGATTACAAGGAGTATGATCCCGACCGCGCGGAAGTCATCGCGCGCGCGGCGGAGGCGGGGGTGACGGAGATCATCTCCATCGGCACCAAGCTCGAGTCGAGTACGCGCGCCGTGGAGCTGGCGGAGAATTTTCCGAACATCTGGGCCACCGTTGGCATCCATCCCTGCGATGTCGACAACGCCCCGGACGATGCCGTGACGCATCTGCGCCAGCTCTCGAAAAGCCGGCGCGTGGTCGCCGTGGGCGAGATCGGGCTCGATTACCATTACCTGCCGGAAAACCCGGCGGAGATCGAAGCGAACAAAAAGCGGCAGGCCCATTTCTTCCGGCAACAACTCGAACTGGCCGTGGAGCTGGGCCTCAACGCCGTGATCCATCAGCGCGATTCCTGGGACGATACGCTCGCCATCCTGAAAGAGTTCACCGGGCGCGTGCGCGGCGTCTATCATTGCTTTGGCGGCACGCTGGAACAGGCCCGGGAAGTCATCGCGCTCGGCCATCTCGTCTCGTTCACCGGCATCGTCACCTTCAAGAACGCGCGGCAGGTGCAGGCCACGGCTCAGGATATTCCCGCGGATCAATTCATGGTTGAGACCGACTGCCCTTATCTCGCGCCCGTGCCGGATCGCGGGAAGCGTTGCGAACCGGCCCATACGCGGCGCGTTGCGGACCATATCGCGCAGTTGCGCGGCGTACCCGTGGAGGAAATTGGTGCCCGCACGACGGCGACGGCGCGGGGGTTTTTCCGGTTCGGGCGAGGCTGAGGGGAGGATCGCTTCCTGTCGCCTGCGGCGACCCCGGCAACCATGGGGCACCGTCGCACGGAGTTCGACGGCTACCTTGAAGGCACAAGTGTGATGACCGATGCCCCGGTAAAAAAGTTCCCAAAAATCCTGTTAATCCCGCCAATCCTGTCTAAAAATCGTCGCTTGCCTTAAATTGGTAAATTCCGTTTAAAAATCCCGTTCATCCTGACAAAAAGCCCCCGCCGCCATGACCAGCAAGATTCTCATCCTCGATTTCGGTTCGCAATACACGCAAGTCATCGCGCGTCGCGTGCGGCAATTGAACGTCTATTCGGAGATCGTCAAACACAACACCCCGGCCAGCATCTTGAAGAGCCTGCGCCCTTCGGGCATCATCCTTTCGGGCGGCCCGGCCAGCGTTTACGCGAAGGGCGCACCGCAGCTCGACAAGCGCATCTTCGATTCCGGCATCCCCATCCTTGGCGTCTGCTACGGCATGCAGCTTTTCGGCAAGTGGCTCGGCGGCGAAGTGGCGCCTAGCGAGCGTCGCGAATATGGCCGCGGTCACCTCAACATCGTCAAGGCCTCGCCGCTCTTCAAGGGCCTGCCGGAGACGCTCGATATCTGGAACAGCCATGGCGACAGCCTGAAAAAGCTGCCGGTCGGTTTCCGGACCATCGCCAAGACGGACAATTCCCCCTACGCGGCGATTGAAGACGCCAAGCGCAAGATCTACGGCCTGCAATTTCACCCGGAAGTGGCCCACACCCCGCGCGGCACGGAGATCCTCTCCAACTTCGTCATCGGCATTTGCAAGGCGACGCCCGACTGGACGATGCAGAGCTTTATCGAGAGCACCTGCGAGGCCGTGCGGGCGCAGGTCGGCAAGGAGCGTGTGCTGCTCGGCCTGAGCGGCGGGGTCGATTCCGCCGTGGCCGCCGCGTTGCTGCACCAGGCCATTGGCGATCAGCTCCAGTGCATCTTTGTCGACAACGGGCTGCTCCGCAAAGGCGAGCGCGAAAAAGTGGAGGACGTCTTCGGGCGCAACCTCAAGCTCAAGCTGCTGACGGTCAAGGCGGGCGGACGTTTCCTCAAGGCGCTCAAGGGCGTCTCCGATCCCGAACGCAAGCGCAAGATCATCGGGAGGATTTTCATCGAGGAATTCCAGCGCGCGACGAAGAAAATCGGCGCGGCCAAGTTCCTCGCCCAGGGCACGCTTTATCCCGACGTGATCGAAAGCGTCGCCATTGGCGACAATCCCGCGGCGGTGATCAAGAGCCATCACAACGTCGGTGGCTTGCCGAAGAACATGAAGTTCCAGCTGGTTGAGCCGCTGCGCCAGCTCTTCAAGGATGAAGTCCGCATCGTCGGCGAGACGCTGGGCCTGCCGAAGGAAATTGTCTGGCGTCATCCGTTCCCCGGTCCGGGTCTCGCCGTGCGCAACCTTGGCCCCATCGACGAAAAGAAACTCTCCATCCTGCGCGAGGCCGACGCCATCGTGATCGAGGAAATGAAAGCCGCCAAGTGGTACGAGAAGGTCTGGCAGGCCTTTGCGGTGCTGCTGCCGGTCCGCAGTGTCGGAGTCCAGGGCGACGAGCGTACCTACGCTTACACCTGCGTGCTCCGGATCGTCGAGAGCCACGACGGCATGACTGCCGACTGGGTTCGCGTGCCCTACGACCTGCTCGGCAAGATCGCCACCCGCATCACCAATGAAGTGAAGGGCATCAACCGCGTCGTCTACGACGTCTCCTCCAAGCCGCCCGCCACCATCGAGTGGGAGTAATCCAGATTTCTGTCAAACTAACCAGTCTCAAACCATGCCTTCTCCGAGCCCAAAATCCTGGCGCGTTCTCCGCTACACCCAGCCTCAATTCGCGAAACAAGTCGCGGCGCTGAATCGGCATGCGGAACCGGCGGCCAGCCGGGCGACGCTGGTGGCGGAAATCATTTCCACGGTGCGCCGGGAAGGCGATGCGGCGCTGGTGAAATACGCGAAGAAGTGGGACGGCATTGATCTCCCGAAAAATGGTCTGTTGCTCCCCTCCCGCACGCCCAAGCCGGAGCCGCGGGTCATGGCTGCCATCGACTACGCGCTGAAAAACGTGCAGTCCTTTTCCAAGCTCCGCAAGCCGCGCAACTGGACACGCAAGAACCGGGAAGGCGCCATCGTGGGAGAGAAATTTGATCCCATCGAGCGGGTCGGCATCTACGTTCCCGGCGGAACAGCGCCGTTGATTTCGACCGCCCTCATGACCGTGACCCTCGCCAAGCTGGCCGGGGTGCGGGAAATCGTCGTCACCACGCCTCCGCCGGTCAACGACACGCTCGTCTATGCGCTGCGCACGGCCGGGGCCACGGAGATTTATCAGGTCGGTGGAGCACAGGCCATTGCCGCGCTGGCTTACGGGACGAACAGCATCACACGCGTGCAGAAGATTTTTGGGCCGGGCAATGCGTGGGTGGTTGAGGCCAAGCGCCAGGTCGTCGGCGCGGTCGCCATCGATCAGCTTCCCGGGCCGAGTGAAATTGCCATCGTGGCGGACGATTCCGCGCGCGCCGATTTCATCGCGTCCGATTTGCTCGCGCAGGCGGAGCACGGCACCGGAAGTCAGGTTCTTTTTGTCACGCCCTCGGCCAAGCTGCTCGCTGCCGTGGAGAGTGAGCTCGCCAAACAAGCGCCACTCCTTTCGCGCGGCAAGCATCTCACCGATGTCCTGGAAAACGGCAGCACGCTGATCCTGGTCGAGGACGTGGGCGAGGCCATTGGCATTGTCGAGGACTTTGCGCCGGAACATCTCACGCTCATGATCAAGGATGGCCGCCAGTGGGCCGCGCATGTCCGTCATGCGGGAGCCATTTTCATCGGCAATTATTCGCCGGTCGCGGCGGGCGATTTCATCGCCGGGCCGAGCCACGTGCTGCCCACGGGCGGCGCGGCCAAGGCGTTTTCCGGTCTGACCATCGACCAGTTTTTCCGACGTACCAGCCTCGTCGAATACGCCGAGCGCGCGCTGCTCCGCGTGAAGCCCCACATCTCGACGCTGTGCGAGGTGGAGCAACTCGACGCGCACGCCCGCTCCGTGACCATCCGCTTTGAACCCGAGGAAGCTCCCGCACCCAAAGCCACGACATGAGCACCAAACGCCACGCCCAAATTCACCGCGTCACGGCTGAGACCGATATCCAGGTCAAGCTGGCCGTGGATGGAAGCGGTGCGTCGAAGATCGCCACGGGAATTCCGTTCTTCGACCACATGCTCATCCTCTTCGCCAAGCACGCGCTGTTTGATCTCGACGTGAAAGCCAAGGGCGACATTGAGGTCGATTTTCACCACACGGTAGAGGACACCGGAATCACGATCGGACAGGCGCTGGTCAAGGCGCTGGGCGACAAGAAGGGCCTTGTCCGCTACGGCAACTTCCATCTTCCGATGGATGAGACACTAGTCCGGGTCGCACTCGATTTCAGCGGACGCCCGCTTCTCATCTGGCGCGCGCCGAAGGACATCAATCTCAACAAGCTGAAGGCGGGCGATTTTCCCGCGCAGCTCACCGTGGAGTTTCTCCGCGCTTTCGCCCAGGCGACCGGGCTGACGTTGCATGTCGAAGTGCTGTACACAAGCGAGACGCATCATCTCATCGAAGCGGTTTTCAAGGGACTGGCCCGCGCGTTGGAGCAGGCGGTTCGCCGCGATCCGCGAGTGAAGGGGATTCCGAGCACCAAAGGGCTTATCTAAATGGAGCGGCGGTCGATGACCGTCGCCGAATTTTTGACGGAATTAACGGAATTTTGGACAGGATTAACAAGATTAACAGGATTGGAAGGCAGAAGATTCGAGATGATGCAGGTGAGTTCCTGTTCGCTCGAAACAGTTCGAGCGAACCCGGATGCTACCCAGCTATTCAACGGGAAAATGCTTGAGTATCATCCCCTCTCTATCTTCCAACATTGTGCGGCCTTTCTATCTGGCTATATTATTTTTATGATCGGCATCGTTGATTACGGCATTGGCAATCTCCGCAGCGTGCAGAAGGCTTTTCAGCATGTCGGCGGGGAAGCGGTGTTTGTGCGCACACCGGACGAGATCGCGCAGGTCGATGCGCTGGTGCTGCCGGGCGTGGGCAATTTTGGCGATTGTGTGCGCAGCCTGGCCAAGTCGGGCATGTGGGACGCCGTCCTGGCCTGGGCCCAATCGGACCGGCCTTTCTTCGGGATTTGCGTGGGGTACCAGATGCTCTTTGAATCGAGCGAGGAGGCACCGGGCGAAAAAGGGCTCGGCGTTTTTTCCGGAGCGGTCCGCAAGTTTTCCGACCAACATCACCTGAAGGTGCCGCAGATCGGCTGGAATACCGTCACGCTCAAGCAAACTGATGTCCCGCTGCTCAACGGGATCGCCACGCACGATTTCGTCTATTTCGTCCACAGCTACTACGTTGCGCCGAAGGACGCCTCCATCATCGCACTCGAAACGACCTACGGCGACACCTTCGCCGCCGCCATTGCGCGGGACAATCTGATCGCCACGCAATTCCACCCGGAAAAGAGCCAGCGCGCCGGGTTGCAATTGATCAAGAATTTCGTGGCTCTGGCTGAATCGGTGGCTTCCGTCCCCGTCGCCAAATAATTATGTTTCGTCCCTGCATTGACCTGCATGAGGGCAAGGTAAAGCAGATCGTCGGCGGCACGCTGGGCGATTCCGGCCTCCGCACCAATTTCGTTTCGGACCGCCCCGCCGCCTGGTTCGCTGAGCTCTACCGGCGCGACAATCTCACCGGCGGACACGTCATCATGCTGGGGCCGGGCAACGAGGAGCAGGCCCGCGCCGCGCTCGCGGCTTACCCCGGCGGCCTGCAGATCGGCGGCGGTATTCATCAGGCGAATGCACTCGACTGGCTCAAGGCCGGGGCCTCGCACGTCATCGTCACGAGCTGGATTTTCCATGGCGGACAATTGCACGAAGAACGCCTGGCTCAACTATTGAAGACGGTAGGCCAATCGAAGCTGGTTCTCGACCTGAGTTGCCGCAAACGGGACGGGAACTATTTTGTCGTGACGGACCGCTGGCAGAAATTTACCGAACTCGCGATTTCGCAGGCCACGCTGGAGAAGCTGGCCAAGTCGTGCGCAGAATTTCTGATCCATGCGGTCGATGTTGAAGGATTATGCCGGGGCATTGACCTGGAACTCGTGGAAAAGCTGGGACAATGGTCGCCGATTCCGGTCACCTATGCGGGAGGGGCCCACACGCTGCACGATCTGGAAGAAACCACTCGTCTCGGGCAAGGTAAGGTGGATCTGACGATAGGCTCCGCCCTGGATATCTTTGGCGGAACGGGGGTAAAATACGCGGAGGTGGTGGAGTTCAATCAGAGGATGGAGCCCCCCGACGTCACGATTTGATGCCAAGCAAAATGGTGCTGGCTCCCTTGCTAAGGGAATGCTAACTAATCACGCAACAAATCCAGTCACTTCACCTAGTTACCTGCGAAAACCTATATGAAAAAATTCATCGTCGAGCTCATTGGAACCTTCTTTCTCGTTTTTACGGTTGGCGTTTGCGTGGTCAACCCGAGCGCAGGCGTCATCGCGCCGTTGGCGATTGGCTCCGTCTTGATGGTGATGATTTTTGCGGGCGGTCATATTTCCGGCGGCCATTTCAATCCGGCGGTGACGGTCGGCGTGGCGATTCGTGGACGCCTTCCCGCGCGGGAAATTCCCTCCTACGTGTTGGCACAGTTGCTTGGCGCGGTTTTCGCCGCGGGTGCGGTGACTTTTCTCAAGGGCACGACTCCTGCCGCGCCGGACAGCGACTATAGTCTGGGGCAAATTGCCCTGGCGGAATTCCTTTTCACCTTCGCGCTGGTTTATGTCGTCCTGAACGTGGCCACGGCCAAGGCGAACGCGGGGAATTCGTTCTACGGACTGGCGATTGGCTTCACGGTGATGAGCGGCGCCTTTGCAGTTGGCCCTATTTCCGGTGGCGCTTTTAATCCGGCGGTGGCGACCGGTTGCCTCTATATGGATCTTATTCCTGCCGCGAGCTTTCCGGTTTATATCGGCGCTCAATTAACGGCCGGAGCGATTGCCGCGTACATCTTCAAGACGCTGAATCCGGAAGATAAGTAAAGATCCTCCGAGAGTCGTCTGGCAGGAACTTGCCGTCATCCTGAGCTTGTCGAAGGATCAGCTTCCATGGTTATTCGACATTCCCAGATAATTCTCAAATCGCTGGGGGCTGATCCTTCGACAAGCTCAGGATGACAGAATTCTGAACTTGAGATGTTTGGAAGGGTCTCGCTTAGACCGCTCACGCGGCAATACCGCTGGCCAGCGTTGGCTGGAAGTGGGGCGGCTCGGGCTCGGGGGCGAGGAGTTGCACATCGATCTGCTCCAGTCCGGCAGCGGCCAGCCAGTCGCGCAAATCGGATTCGCTGAAGCCGAGCCAGTAGTCGCCATAAAGTTCCCGGGCCTGATCAAAATGATGCTGGTTGAGATCGAGTACGATCAGCTTTCCGCCCTTGCGGAGTAATTTGGCCGCCGCGGCCACGGCTTGTTGCGGGTTGGCCACATGATGAAGCGCCTGGCTGAGGATCACGATATCGACACTGTGGGCGGGAATCGGCGGATCGGCCAGGTCACCGAGGCGATACTCGAGATTCGGAATATTCTTTTTTTTCGATTCGGCGCGGCCAAAGGCGACCATCTTCGGCGAGTTATCCACGGCGATGACCTTTTCCGCGCGACGCGCGAGCAATTGCGAAAGCCAGCCCTCACCCGCGCCAAGATCCGCGACGACAACGTGCGGTACCAACTGCGCCAGAAGCGGCCCGATTTCGGTCCAGGTGCGTCCGGGGCAGAAACTTTTTCCAAGACGACCGGCGACGCGGTTGAAATATTCCCGCGCGGCGGTGCGGCGTTTTTCCAAGACGAGCTTGAGTCCGGAAGCGTCGGCGGAGGCGCCGGTTACCTCGGCCAGGGTAAGGAGGGCCGAATCGAGAATTTGACGCGTCTCCTTGGCTAATTTCTTCACCAGGGAGTAGTAGGTCCGTTTGCCTTCCCGGCGGGGTTGGACCAAGCCAACGCGACGCAGGTGGGCCAGGTGGGTCGAGATGCGCGATTGGCCCAGATGTAGGATTTCCTGGAGCTCGGCGACTGAAAGCTCCTCCTCCTCCACCAGCGCCAGGATGCGGAGGCGGGTGGGATCGTGCAGGGTCTGCCAAAGGGCGCGATACGACATCTGCCCATTACATCCACGTATCGAGATGCGTCAATGGTATTCATCGCCCGTTACGGAGGAATCGGTTTGCATCTCCCACACGACTCGCTAGACAAATAAATGGCCCTTTCCCATTTTCGCCGGCGCTTGAGCTCATTTTCACTCAAGTCATCACCCCTCTCGCTTGCCCTCATCGTCGGCGTAGCCCTCCTAGCTTCGGGTTGCCATCCGAAGGTAACGGATCCCAAAGACCCCAAATTTATCGTGGCGGAAAAGGGCGATTGGAATGTCACCCGCGGCGAACTGGATACGCAGGTGAATTCCTATCTTCAGCAAAGCCACATGACCGCTGAGCAACTCGGACCGGAAAAAATGCCGCTCCTGGAATCGGCGATGCTGGACAACATTGTCTTGAAGAAGCTCCTCCTGGACAAGGCCGCAGCCATGCAATTGAATCCGGCGGACATCGCCAAGGAAGAGGCCGCGCAGCTGGACCGGCTCAAGGGTCCGATGACCGACCAACAGTTTGCCGATCAGCTCAAGGCTGCCGGCTTGACTGCGGATGAATTGAAGAAGCGCATCCACGAAAAAGTGCTGATCTCCAAGGTGCTGGATGCGGAGGCCCTGAAGAACGTCGAGCCATCTGACCAGGAAATCAACGATATCTATGAGAAGAACAAGGACCGGTTTGTCATTCCCGCCAAGTTGCGTGCCAGTCGCGTTTTGATTCATCTCGGTGAAAACCCAACTCCCCAGGAAAAGGCAGCGGCGAAGAAGAAGATCGATCTGGCTCACGCGCAAGTCGTGAAGGGTGAGGATATTTCCAAGGTGGCAGCCGCCATTTCCGAGGATCGTTCCTCCGCCCCGAAGGGTGGCGACCTGGGCTGGTTTGCCAAGGGTGAGAACGAACCTGAATTCGATGTCGTCGCTTTCGCGACCAAGGAAGGTGTCGTCAGCGCGGTGTTTGAGACCCCACTGGGCTTTCAGTTCATCAAGATTACCGGTTCGCAGCCCGCCGGGGTGATACCGATCGCGGATGTCCGGGCATTCATCGCCAAGAAACTGCGCGACATGAAAGCGGGCGAAGCCCAGGAAGCCTATAGCAAGAAATTGCTCGCTGACAGCGGTGTGACCTTCTTCCTCGTGCGTCCTCCGCCACCAACCCCGATGGGAGCTCCTCAGGATGGCGCTCAGGGACCGGAGGGAAGCCAGGCCCCTGCGCCGGATTCGGCTCCAGCACCGACCCCGCAAAGTGGACCCGTACCGGCCCCGGACGCGACAGCTCCGGCCTCGGCGCCCGCTGCTCACTAACCGGGTCAGTCTGAGTAGCCGTCGCAATTCTTGCGGCGGCTTTTTTGAGGGTAAGCTTACCTAGGTGAGCTCTTGGCGGACTGCGAATCATCCGGTTGGAAGATCTTCGCTCATGGCTTTTCTTGTCAAAATCCCGTGATTCTGGAGAGTGGCCTATCGGAATGGTTTGAACATTCCGCAAAACCGTCATGGCATATACGACCCAACCACTCCAGCAAAAGGTGGCGACTCTGCGTCAGGCGGTGTGTCAGCCTTTTATCCTGGCCTTGGTCGCTCTTTGGATTTTTTTTACCATCCTGGAAACGGTTACGCCCCACTTTTTCCTTCACGATGACAGCGCAAGCCAGTTTCTGGATTCCTTTGTGCATGACTACCGGGTGCTGACCGAAACGGGACGACTGGCCGAGGTTAATCTTTACCAATACGGCGGTGAACCGTTCCTGGAACAGGGGCAAACGGCGGTGCTCTATCCTCCGGTTTATTTCGGGGTTACACTAGCCAAAGCAGGCTCGAGTGACGTGCGCTGGTGTATTGAATGGATCGCGATTGGACATCTCACGGTGGGGATGATGGGATTCTATTTCTGGCTTCGACAGGGAGGTGTTGCGCCGAGTCTGGCGGCTTGGGGAGGACTGGCGTGGGTATTCAGTCCGTTTATCCTGATCGTGGGCTCAAGTTGGGTCATGCTTTCGTTTCTGGCGGCGTGGTTGCCCTGGTTGTTCTGGGCCTTTGAGCGCTTGCTGGCGCGGCCAAGTTATCTTTCCGCTTTTGCGTTGGGGACGTTCATGGGACTTCTTTTTTTACAGGGCTACGTGCAATGGCTGCTATATACGATTCTTTTTCTAAGCCTTTACGCGGTTCTTCGCTTCGTTAGCGCCAAAGACTTAAAGCGAGGCCCGGTCTTTTATCATCTGGCCATCGCTGCCGTGGTCTTTCTCATTCTGGTTTTACCGTTGCTGCTGCCGATGGCTCACGCCACCAATGCCTCCGAGGCGAGGTCCGTTCCCTTGAGCATGGCCCGGGCGCTGATCTATTCGGTACCCAAGACGGACCTGATTCACGCCCTTTTTTTTCAATTCCGGCCCCACTTGGTTTTTGGAACCTCCTCGGCGATTGTCTACACGCCTGCCTTGCTTTTGTTTCCCCTCATCGGCGCTTGGTTTTTATTGGCGGGGGAACGGTTTCGGCGGCGACTCTTTCCCTTGCTCCTGCTTTCCATTTTTGCGGTTTTATTTTCCAGTCGCTGGCATGTCCTGCTGACCCTCCTGCCCGTTTTCGAGCGATTTCGGTGGCCCTTTAAGGTCTTTATCTTCGCCGATTTTTTTCTCCTCTCAAGCTTGGTTCTGACCCTCGCCTCATGGGGGGATCGACCCATGCGTTTGCTGGGGCGGCCCAGTCGATGGGCCGAGGCTTGCCTGGCGACGGTGGTCTTTTTGAACCTGCTCGTGGCCTTGACGTGTCATCGCGGCAACACCTTTTCCCCCGTCACGTTGCCATCCGTGGAAAATTCTCTTCCCCCCGGTATCGATTTTAATTCCGGGCGTGTGGTGTCCGTGGGAGAAATTCCTTATGCGGAGACGGGCTATCGGTACATGACCTACTGTTATGGTACGTTTTTTGCCGTTCCCTGTATTGGCGGCTATAATCCGCTGGTGGGCCGGGAACAGCTTCGCTTTGCCGATGGGATTACGTTCCCGAATCTCTATTCCGGCCCCATTTCGCCGGAGATTCGTCAGCATTTCGCAGCGCATGCGGTTCGCTACTGGATCGTCGATCCGGTTTCTTCCCAGGCGGCTGAGGTTTCCAAGCTGCCGGGGTTGAAATTAATTTCCAACGGGGCGGACCGGTTGATTTTCGAAGATACTGCGGCGGAACCCCTGGCTTACTCGCCAACCGATCCCTTGACCGCGTACCCGGTCACCTATTCTGGCAATTCGCTGCTGGTGAAAATCGATCGCCCGACGGAAAGCCTGGAGGTTTCCGTCGGACCGACAGATGGCTGGTGGTATCGACTAGACGCTGGCGCCTGGCAGCGAGCGCCGTATCAGGATGACCGGTTGCAGGTGACGGTGTCTCCTTCAACGCGCCAATTGGAGGTTTCCTACTTTGATCCTCGTTTTCGCGATGGGCTGACTGGTTCGTCACTGCTGCTTTTGGTTTTGGGGCTCATCCTGACTTGGGATTTCAAAAAACAGCTCCTTGCGCGTCGGCTTTGAGTCGGCCACCACGGAAGTCAGCCAGCTACCTACGATCCGCCGCGCCCTTTGAAAGTCAGTTCGGCGATGCCGGATTTGTCGAGTTCGCCCAAGCCTTTCTCGATCATCAGGCGATACTGGGCCAGCGTGGCCTCGGCCAGCGGAACGGGCACGCCGATGTTCTCGGCGAGGGTAACCGCGATGCCAGAATCCTTCGCGGCGTGAGCGGCGGAAAAATAGCAGTCGTGTTCGCGGTTTTGCATGTCGGCGCCGTCGGTTTCGAGCACCCGGGAATTGGCACCCGTTTGCGAGAAGATATCCCGCAGCACGCTGAGGTCCAGACCCAGCGCATCGCCAATCGCCAGCCCTTCGGCCAGACCAGCGGTGTTGATGTTCATCACCATGTTGACGAGCGCTTTGACCTGCGCGGCACGACCCGTCGCACCGACGTAGCGTCGCGCGGAACTGAGGGCCGCGAGCAACGGTGCGGCCTGATCGACCACGGCGGAATCTCCGGCGAGGATGAGGTAGAGCGTCCCTTGCCGGGCCTGGGTTATGCTGGAGGCCATGCAGGCTTCAATCGCGGCGGCCCCGGCATGATGGGCGGCGGCCTCCACGTCAAGGTGCACCTGGGGGGAGACGGTCGCGAAGTTGATGAACGTCCGGCCTTCGGCACCCACGAGAAGATTGTCGCCGGGCGTGGTGAAGATATCCCGCATCGCCTTGTCGTCGGTGACGACCGTCAAAATAAAATCGGAAGCCGACGTCACCTCAGCCAGCTTTTCCGCCGCGCGGCAGTTCAATTCCGCGGCAAGCGCAATGGCTGATTCGCGGCGCACGTCATAGACGGCAGAGACGAGGAATCCCTGGTCGGCCAGCCGCCGTGCCATGTTGGCTCCCATGCGTCCGACCCCGACCACGCCGATTTTGGTTTTTGATTTATCGCTCATTTTTGATCTCAAGATATTGAATACTCGACGGAATAGGCAGCTTTGCCTCCGGGAAGGAACGAATTTAAGTTAGGCACTTTTCCCCAACCGTTAAAGACCTCCCTACTCCCTACAATCCTCTTTAACATGAAGACACGAAATCATGAAATACATGAATAAGAAGACAGGCCCTGACCCGTGTGCTGCGGCATCCGGGCACCAAGTCGCACGGGTCGCCGGGATCAAACGGGCCCATTCGAAAGGTTCCAGTCCTCAGTTCCTATGGCTTAAGCATTTAGGCATTTTTTTGGAAATTTGACGAAACAGCGGCATTTATGTGGCGTTCGAGTGTCGAAACGGAAAATCCAAGCCCTGCCGCCAGAATAAGTCGGGCTTGCTCTTGATTCAAAAGCGATGACCTGCAATGACTACTAGACCCGACACTTTGATCGAAAGTGTTCACGGTATTCATCCTCATGCCCCTTTCTTCCCATCGCGAATCATTCTGGGTTTCCTTTCGCCGGGAGCTGGCACCGGGAAAACTCTTTCCCAGCCTGATCACGTCCACCGTGGTCGCGATGATGACGGTGGTGCTGAGTGTCTCGTTCGTGGCGTTGATTTTCGTTGATCCGCTGACTGGATTTGTCGGGACGGGAACCAGCCTCATGCTGTTGACGGCGGTGATCCTGGGCATCTTCATGACCATTTTCAGTTCCTTTGCCGGGACGATCGCCATTCCCCAGGATCGCGTTGCACCGATCATTGCGCTGATGGCCTCGCTCATCATCCATGAGATGCAGGGAGCGGATCCCAATGTGATCGGACTCACCGTGCTGGCGGCCATGGCGACCAGCACCCTTCTGGTCGGGCTCGTGCTCTTTTTCCTGGGGGCTTACAATTTGGGAAATATCGTCCGGTTCACGCCTTATCCAGTCATCGGTGGATTTTTGGCGGGATCGGGCTGGCTGTTGCTGACTGGCTCCTTCCGCGTCATCAGCGGTCAGTCATTTTCTTTTTTCAACCTAAAGGCCATGTATTCCTCCGGGGTGATCGAGGCCTGGATTCCCTGCGCGATTTTTGGAATCGTAGCTTATCTCGCGGTCCGGTTTTCCCGCCACTTTATCACGTTACCGCTGCTCGTCATGCTGGCCATGGTGGGCTTTTATATCTGGTTGGCGATCAGCCATCACTCATTTGAAATGGCGCGGCAAAGCGGTTGGATCCTGGGCGCCCCACCCAACGCCGGGCTGACGGAAATTCATTCATTTCCTTCGTTGATCCACGCGGATTGGGGTGTCATTGCCAACCAATATGGCAGCCTGGTCGCGTTGTTGCTGACCAGTATTGTCTCCATTCTGCTCAACACTTCCGCGCTGGAGTTGGCGGCGGATGAGGAGATTGACCTGAACAAGGAGCTACGCGCGGCGGGACTGGCCAATCTCTGCGGCGGCTTCGCCGGGGGCATGGTCGGTTTTCAGTCCCTGAGCCTCTCATCGTTGCCCCTCGGCATGGGGGTCCGGAGTCGCCTGGTCGGACTGATCTCGGCCCTGGCCTGTCTCTTCTTGCTTTGTTTTGGCACGGGTCTGCTCGGCTACATTCCCAAATTCATCCTCGGGGGTATCCTCTTTTACAATGGAGCCTCCTTTTTGGTCGAATGGATCTATGATTCCTACTTCCGCTTGATCCGGGAGGATTATCTCTTGGTCGCCCTGATCCTGGTGATCGTGGCTGTTGCCGGCTACCTGCAGGGTGTGGGCGCCGGTATTCTCATCGCGACGGTCTTATTTGTGCTCAAGTACAGCAGTGTGAACGTCATCAGCAATGTCCTCTCCGGGGACAATCACCGGAGCACGGTGGATCGATCGCCGGTGGAAGCCCGGTTGCTGGATAATCACGGCGGCCAGATTCACATCCTGCGGCTCAAGGGCTTCATCTTTTTTGGCAGCGCCAACAATCTTCTCAACACCATCCGGGAGAGATTGACGGACGAGAATCTGCCGCGCCTGGCCTATGTCATTCTCGATTTCCAGCATGTCAGCGGACTCGACACGTCTGGGATTGTCAGCATGGCCAAGCTGGCGCGTTTATCGAAGAGGGAAGGTTTCATCGTCATGGCCGCCTCGGTGCCAGTGGACATTCAAAACAGTTTCCGCAAGGCAGACCTTCTGAGTGATGCACCTGGGTACGTCCGCATTTTCCGCGACCGCGACTACAGCGTGGAGTGGTGTGAGAATGACATTCTCAAAAGGGAACGGGCCGAGGGTAAGACCGAGATCAAAAGCCTGGCTCAAATCCTGAATGATTTTCATCCCTGGCAGGTGGAGACCAGCTCGCTGCTCAATTACATGGAGCGGATTGATGTCGATAAAAACTACTACCTTATTCTCCAGGGCGATCCCGCCAGCGAGCTCTTTTTCATCGAGTCAGGCAAGGTCCGGGTCGTGGTGGAACTCGACAATGGGCGTACCATCCGCATCCGCACCATGGGCGCGGGGACGGTGGTTGGCGAGATCGGTCTCTACCTGAACCAGCAACGGCTGGCCTCGGTGGTCACGGAAGAGCCGTGTACGATTTATCGGCTGGGGCGCGAGGCGCTGACCCGGATGGAGCAGGAAAATCCGGCGCTCGCCTCCGCCTTCCATGAATTCATGGTGCGCGTCCTGGCGGAACGGGTCACCCAGCAAAACCGGACGATGCGCGCCTTGGTGGAATGAGGGCGTTAGCGTAACCTGCCATCCCTACCATGAACATCAACGCCACCCAGGATGTCACGGTAAACGACCTGCCTTACTTTGCGGTGCAGGTCAGCCACAGCACGGTGGGGGCCGAGGTTGCCCGGCTCTTTGAGCAGGATCGCTCCCTGCCCGGGATCATTGTCATGGAGCAGGGCCGGTTCCGGGGAATGGTCTCGCGCAACCAGTTTTTTCAGCGTCTGGGACGGCTCTTTGGCATTGAGGTTTATTCCACGCGGCCGATCACGGCGTTTCTGGATAGCCTCCCGACAACGGCTCTGCAGTTGGCAACAACTACCACGATCCAAAATGCGGCCATCTTGTGCCTGGCGCGCCCGGTCGAATATGTTTACGACCCCTTTGTCGTTATCGCGCCGGATCACGCTCCGCGATTGGTCGACTTCCTGGCCCTCATCTTGAAGCAAACCGAATTGCTGACGGCGGCGCAGATTGAGGCCCACTCCCAGCGTGCCGCCGCCATTTCCGCGAGTAATGCCAAGAGCGAATTCCTGGCGAACATGAGCCATGAGCTCCGCACCCCGCTGACCGCCATCATCGGTTACGGGGAGATTTTGATCGAGGACGTGAAGGCCGGGCAGACGGCTGAATCGGTTCGCCGCCTGGAGGCAATTGTTAAATCGGGCCTGCATCTCCTCGAAATGATCAATGCGGTTCTTGATCTGGCCAAGATTGAGGCAGGAAAGATGGATCTTTTTCTCACGACGTTTTCACTTCCTGAACTCGTCGCCGAAATCACCAGCA
Source organism: uncultured Verrucomicrobiota bacterium (assembly GCA_903863295.1). Taxonomy (GTDB): domain Bacteria; phylum Verrucomicrobiota; class Verrucomicrobiia; order Methylacidiphilales; family UBA1321; genus JABDGH01. The sequence goes on from CAIPBM010000106.1 coordinate 22,846, forward strand.
TGGCCCAGCCTCTGATCCAGAAAAATGGAAATAGCTTTGAGGTCACCGCAGATCCGACGATCCGGGAAATGCATAGCGATGAATCGAAGCTGCGGCAGGCACTGATCAATCTGATCGGTAACGCGGCCAAGTTCACCAGCCAGGGGAGAATCGGGCTCGCGATCCATCAGGAAGAGGATACGGGCGGGAATTGGGTGGTTTTTCAGGTCTCGGATACCGGCATTGGGATGAGTGAAAGCCAGATGACGCGTCTTTTTGAATCCTTTTACCAGGCCGATTCCTCCATCTCCCGCCGCTACGGGGGCACAGGGCTTGGCTTGAGCCTGACCAAGCAGTTTTGCGAAATGCTGGGCGGTTATCTCTCGGTCGAGAGTGTTCTCAACCAAGGAACAACTTTTACGATGAAAGTGCCCGTTCGGTCGGTGGAAAGCTAAACGACAGGCGTTTCACCTTTTTACCATTTCAACCGCAACCGTTGCGTCAATGCTTCGGTGAAGTACATGTCCATAACAGCCGGGATGGGAAGAAGTGATTGCGAAGATGGATTAAAAGACCACGATCTGAATATGCCGACTTTCTTTGGCTATCCGGGCCGCGTCGATACTTTCTCCGGTCCTGATGGCAATAAAATATTCGTGATCAGCTTCGTTTTGATCTTAGTGATGGTCTTGGTGCTTACTTGGAAGAATAAAAAATGACGACTTAAAATCGTCCGTTCACTCTTTGATTCAAAATTTGGATTTATCCATCGATTTAACTCAGGTAGTTTATAATAAGGTTGCGCTCGTCAGGAGCAGATCATCAGACCATGAAACGTATATTATTTGTCGAAGATGATGAGATGAGCCGGGACGTTATTTCCACACGGCTAACTCGTAGCGGCTATGAAGTTATTCTCGCAGAGGACGGTCATCGGGCGCTCGACCTGGTCGCGGAAGGAACGTTCGATCTCATCATTCTTGACATGAGCATGCCTGGACTTTCGGGTTGGGATACCGCCAAGAAATTGAAGACTTCACCCCTCACCGCCAGCATTCCGATCCTGGCGCTTTCCGCCCACGCGATGAGCGCGGATCGCAAAAAGGCGCTCGATGCCGGATGCAGTGATTTCGACAGCAAGCCGGTCAATCTTCCCCGGCTCACCGGAAAGATAGAAGCCTTGATCGGCCAACATCCAACGCCAGCGGCCTAGCGATAACCGGCTTCGCCGGCCTTGTGGAGGCTACCTCCCTGCTGGGTGATTTTTTCCGGCGCTTGATCGATGGGCACATTCGGGCAGGTGTCGATCCAGGGGCTGCCTTCCGGCCGGGCCCAGTTCACGGCGTTGCGAATCACGAGCTGGACTTCCTTCTGTTGATAAGTCGGGTAGGTTTCGTGACCGGGCCGGAAATAAAAGATTTTTCCGTTTCCCCGCTTCCAGGTGCAGCCGGAGCGGAAGACCTCGCCTCCCTCAAACCAGCTGATGAAAATGGTTTCGTCCGGGGTGGGAATGGCGAAGGGTTCTCCATACATTTCTTCGTTCGGAATTTCAAAATAAGTGCCAAGCCCCTGGGCAATGGGGTGGCCCGGCTGGCAAACCCAGAGCCGTTCCTTTTCACCCGCCTCGCGCCAGGTCAGCGAGCAAGTCGTGCCGAGGAGACGCCTGAAAATCTTTGAATAATGTCCCGAATGCAGCACGATCAGCCCCATGCCCTGAAGCACGCGGGCCTGCACGCGATCGACGATCTTGTCCTCGACGGCGCCATGCGCGCAATGCCCCCACCAGGTCAACACATCGGTCTGGGCGAGAACCTCCTCCGTGAGCCCGTGTTCGGGCTGATCAAGCGTGGCGGTGCGGACATCAAAGTTTCCCGACTCCTTCAAGCCCGCGGCAATTTGCCCGTGCATGCCTTGCGGATAAATTTCCCCGACGAGTGGAATTTTCTTTTCGTGGACGTTTTCGCCCCAGACAGTGACTCGGATTTTTTGGCTCATGATCTTGGTTAGGGTAGAGATGTGAGAAGAGAGTTTAGGTAAAATCAGGGATGAGGACTTCCTGGTTGAGCAGGCTCGATTGCATGATGGCCTCAAGAATGGCGATGACGTAAATCGTCTGCTCAATGGGTACCGGCGAGGGCTTGTTGTTGCGGATCGCATCCGCAAAAGCGATGATTTCCTCGGTATGACCCGGTTGACGCATGGCGTGGGGCAGGACTTTCCCGTCAATCAGGGTTCGGTTGCTTACGCTGTGAAAATGGCCGCTCGGCCATTGGATGGAGGACTTCTTCCCGAGAAGCGTGGCGCTGAAATCTTCCTTCTCCTGGTGCTGCAGCCAACTGGCTTCCAGCGCCATGGTCGAGCCATTGGCGAAGTGAATGTAACCGGAGGCAAAGTCTTCCACGCCGAAGAGTGTCCGATCCCATTCACCCCATCCGCCGGGGATATCAAAGCCCTTGGCGAAATTGGTGTGGGCCCGACCGGAAACGCGAACCGGGCGGGGAAAATTCATGAACCAGAGCGCCGTGTCGAGCGCATGGACGCCGATGTCCATACAGGGGCCACCCCCGCTGAGTTTCGGGTCGATGAATCCAGGGCTGGTGGGGAGCCAGTTGCGCCGCGTGGCGTTTACACGTGAATGGTAGACTTCGCCGAGCGCGCCGGTATCGGCCCACGCCTTGATTGCGACGGAGATATCGGTGAAGCGCTGGTGTTGCGCGGTCATCAGGATCCGGTCGGTCCTACGCAGCGCATCCCGCATCGCGAGGATTTCCTCGGTTGATACGGCGAGGGGCTTTTCGCAGAGCACATGCTTGCCGGCATCCAGGGCGGCGATGACGGAGGGCGTGTGAACCTTGTTCGGCGTACAGATATCCACAGCATCGATCTCGTCAAGCTTGAGCAGGTCGCGAAAATCGGTGAAGACGTGAGGGATATTGAAATCGGTCGCGAGGGCGCGGGCTGCTTTCTCGTTGACGTCGCAGGCGGCGACGATCTCGACGTCAGGAACGGCGAGCCAGCCGGGTTTAAGATGCGCCCCGCGGACAATGCCGCCGGTGCCGATGAGTCCTACCTTGAGGGTCTTGTTCATAATGGGATTGAAAGGCTTAATCTTAAGAAACGGCTCTTAGGCGACAATTCCCTTTACCGGGACAAAAGAAAGAATTATTAGGACTTTTCCGTTATGCGATTTCTTCGACCTCACCAAGTCGCGACAAAAGCCGATTTGCGTCAATTTGCGATTCAGCTTTTGACCAGGTGGATCGCCGACCTGAACCGGGACAAGGTTCGCTTCCATTTTCCCCGGCGCAGCGGGTTGATGCGTCTGATTCCCGATATGCCCTTCCATCTCCATCCGGAACTTTTTCTTCAGATTTCCGGCGTGACCAAGTTTGTCTTTCCTGAAGAAACGTGCCGGGTAGGTCCCGGTGAGGGTTGCCTGGTCTCGCGAGGCTTACCCCACCGGGAGCGGGTACGAGCCTGGAAAGGAAAGCCCTTTTACAATTTTGTGATCTCCTACGCGCCTGACCGGGTTCGCTTTCATTTGGCCTATCAGCACAGCGCCCATTGGCCAGACATCCGGGTTTTCCATGAACTGGAGGGACTCGATGGTGTCTATCTGGCGGAGCAGCTCAGCCATGTCGTCGACTGGTTTCAGGAGGACGACGTAGCCCATCAGCTTGCGGTCAAAGGCTTGCTCCTGGCCAATATCTCGATGGTTCTGGTGGCCATCAAGGAACCGGTCAACGAGTCGCATGAGCCGTTCAGGGTCATGCAGGCGCGGCAATTGGTCATGCAGAATCTATCTGATCCGCAGTTATCCGTTGAGCGGCTGGGGCATTCCCTCCGGAGCAGCGCGGATTATCTCTCTCGTCTTTTTCGGCAAACCACAGGTAAGCCTTTGGTGGCCTATATCACGGAACGGAGGATGATGCGCGCACGCGATTTACTCGAATCGTCCGCGCTGAATATCGCCGAGATCAGTCGTGCCACGGGGTATGATGACCCGAGCTATTTCACACGGGTTTTCCGCCGCGAAGTTGGCCTGGCTCCCCGGGTTTATCGTGAACGGGTATTAAAAAATAACGAGTGGATCGACCCGAATCTCGTTGATGGTAAATGGACGAAGCGCAAGCCGGTCATTAACCGGTAACAGGATTTTTCTTGTGTCGAGAGGTCAGGAGGCGAGATTGCAAGACGAAGGCCATTTATGACCAATCCTCTCGATCTGCTGTTCATTGGCGGTAAACCCACTTGGAAATCGCCTGCCACGATTTCTTTCAACCGACTTCCCGCCCGCGCGACGCTCCTGCCCTTCGCCGATTTCAAAAGCGCTGTCTTAGGTTCACGGGAAAAGACGCCCTATTTCCAACTCCTTAACGGAGAATGGGATTTCACCCTCCTCCATCGCCCGGAGGATGTTCAAAATGAGATGCTCCAGCCTCGTTTCGATGGCGCAGCAGGCGGTTTTCGTAAACTTCCCGTGCCGGGCAACTGGACGCTTCAGGACACGTTCGACAAGCCCCACTACACGAATGTGCAAATGCCTTTTACACAGGAACCGCCGGAAGTCCCGGAGGAAAATCCGACCGGTGTCTACCGCAAGACTTTCACCGTGCCGGAGAGCTGGGATGGCCGTCGCGTAGTGCTTCATATCGGAGGCGCGGAAAGCTTCCTGACCGTTTGGGTCAACGGCAAGCCCGTGGGATTGAGCAAGGACAGTCGTCTTCCTGCGGAGTTCGATATCACGGAATTCATTCAGCCGGGAGAGAACCTGCTGGCGGCGGTCGTCGTCAAATGGTCCGATGCGACCTTCCTGGAAGACCAGGATCAATGGTGGATGGGCGGTATCTTCCGCGACGTCTATCTCTACAGCACTCCTGAAATTTATCTCGAGGATGTCTTCTGCCGCGCCGGACTGGATGATTCTTTCCGGACGGGAACGCTGGAAGTCACCGCGCGGATGGGTTATCCGGCGCTCCATCCACCTGAAGGCCTTTGGCAGATGGAACTGCAGCTCTTTGCGGGCAACAAGCCGCTCTTGAAAAGGCCATTGCGGGAGACAGTTTCCGTGAACCGTGGGAAGTTTCGCGGCGTAGGCCGGTTTGTCCTGCCCAAGATTCGCAACATCAAACCCTGGACGGCGGAAACCCCGCACCTTTACACGGTTGTCATCACCCTGATCCGGGGGAAGAACACGCGGGTCGATGTCACGAGTTGTCGCACCGGTTTCCGGCGCGTGGAGCTGGGGTATCGTCAATTATTGGTCAATGGTCAGCCGGTCATGATCAAGGGAGTGAATCGGCACGAACACGATGATGTGACCGGGAAAGTGATTACCCGCGAGTCAATGATTCGCGACATCGTCCTGATGAAGCAGTTCAACTTCAACGCCGTCCGGACCTCACACTACCCCAACGATCCACTCTGGTACGACCTTTGTGATGAATATGGGCTCTACCTCATTGATGAGGCCAATCTGGAGACGCATGCCTTTGCCAATCAGATTTGCCATGAGCCGCGCTATGCTTCCGCTTTCCTGGAACGCGCCATCCGCATGGTGGAGCGGGACAAAAACCATCCCAGCATCATTCTCTGGTCGCTGGGCAATGAGAGCGGTTACGGCGCGAACCATGACGCCATGGCGGGGTGGATTCACAACTTCGATCCCTCGCGACCTCTCCACTATGAGGGCGGCATTTATCCGGTGCATTCTTATCAGGTGGGTAATGCCGGCGATTGGTCCACGGGACGGACGGTAACCGACATCATCTGTCCCATGTACGCGCCCCTCGACCAGATTGCAAAAGTCCGCACCGACAAAACCAACACCGATCCCCGTCCCTTCATTCTTTGCGAGTATTCGCACGCGATGGGAAACAGCAACGGAAGCCTCTCCGACTATTGGGATCTGTTTGAATCGACGCCGGGTTTACAGGGCGGCTTCATCTGGGAATGGGTCGACCATGGTATTCGACAAACCACCGCGGATGGAAAGACCTGGTGGGCTTACGGCGGAGACTTCGGCGACAAACCAAACGATCTCAACTTTGTTTGCGACGGGCTCGTTTGGCCCGACCGCAAGCCCCATCCCGGCATCTGGGAGGCGAAGAAAGTCCAGCAACCGGTGGGCATCCGGGCCAAGAATCTCAAGCAGGGACTTTTCGCCATCACCAACAAGAATTATTTCGTCACGCTGGAAAATCTCAGCGGGAAATGGGAATTACTTGTGGAAGGGAAAGTCATTGCCCATGGGTCTCTACCCAAACTGAAGACGGCCGCTCAAAAGACCGAAATCGTCCGGCTCAAGCTGCCCAAGATCAAAACTCAAACCGGTGAGCAGGCGCATCTCACCATCCGTTTCCAAACCGCCAGGGCAACCCCGTGGTGCCCCGCTGGACATGAAGTGGCGTGGGAACAATTCGCGCTCGTGGAGCCGAAATGGAAACCAGCGCTGCATTTGAAAACGAGCCGCACCCACGAGAAGCTTTACCTGGAAGAGCGCGGCAGTCATACGCTTTTGCGCGGAGAAAAGATCGAGGCCCGGATTCAGCGGCTGGGCGGAAAGATCGCCTCCGTGTCCTGGAACGGTCGTCCCCTGATCGTGAACGGTCCCCAGCTTCACGTTTGGCGCGGCCCGACCGACAACGATGGCATCAAGGGCTGGACAGGACAGGATCACAAGGCCCTCGGGCGCTGGCTCAAGGCTGGGTTGAACAATCTCATCGTCACCACGGAATCGTGCGATGTGACGCTCCGCAAGGATGGCGTTGCTGTTCTCAAAACCGTGCAAACCGCGAAGGGAGCCGGAGTCGATTTTGGTTTCCGGCACCAGCAACTCGCCAGTTTTTATCCCGATGGACGCATCGTCCTCGATAACGTGGTCGTAGCCGATAAACGGCTGCCTGATCTCCCTCGTCTGGGCCTCACCTTGCAACTGGCTCCGGCCTTTGAAAAGCTGCGTTGGTTCGGTCGCGGGCCTTGGGAAAACTATAGCGACCGCAAGCGCGCTTCCCTTGTCGGCCAGTATGAGAGCACGGTGACGGACGAATATATCCCCTACATTCTTCCGCAGGAGCATGGCAATAAAACCGATCTCCGTTGGCTGGAATTGGAGGATCCGGGACAAGCCCGGGTCCGCTTCTTCAGCGACCGCTATTTCGAGGGCTCGGCGAGTCACTTTACCAGTCACGATCTCTATCGGTGGACGCATACGACGGATGTCGTGGCGAGGCCGGAAGTTATCGTGAATCTCGATTACGCCCAGCGCGGTCTGGGAACGGCGAGTTGCGGGCCGGATACGCTTTCCAGTTATCAAATCCAGCCGGGACGCTACGCCTTCAGCTTCGTCGTGCAGCCGAACTCGCTCCCCGCTTAGCGCAGGAGCGACGACGGCTGTTACGGACGATTTTTGCGGACGAGTTCGTAGATGCCCTTGAGCTCAGCCAGCAATTCGGGCAGATCCTTGAACGCCATGGTATTGGGACCGTCGCACGGCGCGGAATCGGGCGTTGGATGGGCTTCCATGAAAACTCCGGACACCGCTCCGGTGGCGACCGCGGCGCGCGAAAGATGCGGCACATACTCGCGATGACCGCCGCTGCTGGTGCCTTGGGCGCCCGGCAGTTGAACCGAATGCGTGGCATCAAAAACCACCGGGCAGCCTGTGGTTTCCGCCATGATGGGGAGGCCGCGCATATCGACGACGAGATTGCCATAGCCAAAGCTCGTGCCCCGCTCGCAAACCAGGAAGTGATCATCCGGCACCCCGGCGGCTTTGGCTGCGGCGCGGGCCTTCGCGATGACGTTCTTCATGTCCCACGGCGCCAGGAATTGCCCCTTCTTGATGTTGACCGGTTTTCCTCCCGCAGCCACGGCGGCGATGAAATCAGACTGGCGGCAGAGAAACGCAGGTGTCTGCAGGACGTCGACGACTTCCGCCACCGGCTTCACCTGTTCGACCTCGTGGACATCGGTCAGCACCGGGATCGAAAGCTTTTCCCGGACCTCGGCAAGGATGGAAAGACCTTCCTTGATGCCCACGCCGCGAAAACTTCCGGCGGAGCTGCGATTGGCTTTATCAAAGGACGACTTGTAGATGAAAGGCAGCCCCGCTTTGGCGAAGATACCCTTCAGTTCTTCCGCTGTCTCCAGCGCGAAGGCGCGCGATTCGATGGCACAGGGCCCCGAAATGAAGAAGAGATCAGCTTGGGAAGTTAAAAAGGAAATGGCGGCTTTCATATCTTGCGAGGTCGTGGGGTAGCTATTCAGGAGCAACTGGGATGCGTTACCTCCCTGGTTGTTTTTAGAAGAAATGAGAGTTACTGCCACCTCTTATTTCGTATCGCTCCTTTTAACCTACATGCATCTGGCAACGATGCCGTTGATTCCCGTCGCGCAGTCGATCTATACTGACCGCTTATGACCAAGCCTGCCTGCCCCATGTGTGAGATGACCGACGTTTTAGACCACGCGGATCGCTGGGAGTGTCTCACCTGTGGTCATGAGTGGGAGCGCGAAACCGCAACCGCTGAAGCGCGTGTCGTGAAAGACGCGCACGGCACGATCCTCGCTGACGGTGATTCGGTCACCCTGATCAAGGATTTGAAGTTGAAAGGCGGATCGCAAGTCCTCAAGGGCGGTACAAAAGCCAAGGGCATTCGTCTGGTTGACGGCGACCACGAAATTTCGTGCAAGATCGACGGAAGCGCCATCGGCCTGAAGGCCTGCTTTGTGAAGAAAGCCTAGTCGAGGGCCGCAGATTCCACGGCCTGACTATTTTCGCGGAACCGAATTTTACAAATCCGCTTTGACGATCCTCCGGCTAAAAAGGAGAGCGAATAGCACCAGGTAGAGACAGGCGCCGACGGCAGCCTCCATCAGGGAAAGCGGCCGGGTAAAGGGGCTCGAGTTCACCATGGAGGAGACTGACTCCGGCACGGGCATCGGCGTCAAGGCTCCCAGAACTTGATCGGGAAGAAACAAAAGCAGCCTCGTCTTGGCCACGCTGAAATAAAAGATCCAGCGCAGAACCGTTTCCAAAAAGAGCACGTAGGCCAGGTAAGCCAGAAATGCCAGGGCCGTCTGCCGGATGACCAGCCCCGCCAGAACTCCGAGCAAAAGATATCCGAGCGCCTGGAGAAAAAAGCCGAGCACACAGCCCGCCGGAGGCAGTCCCAACCCGCTGCCGTCCATGACTTCTCCGCCCCACGCCAGAATCATATAAATGCCAGTCGCGGCCAGGGCCAGGGCGATCGCCCAGACAAGTTTCGCCACGGCGACTTCCAGGCGAGTCAGCCCAAAAATCACGCTCTGCCGCAAGGTCCGGTTACTGAATTCCAGGGTGATCATGAACACCCCCAGCGAGCCGAGCACAAACGCATTCATCCAGCTCCCAATGCAGGCCAGCAGTTCCCAATCGTGAGGATAGATAAAGAGCCCGTTCAAGGGATGAGTGATTTCGCCGTTGGAGGTGAACGTCATGTTCTGGCCGGCGGAGCGTGCCAGAAAAACCACCAGGGAAAACAAGCCCACATAGAGCGCGGCAAAGACACGGAACGTGCCACTCGGCGCATACTTCATCCATTCCAGTTTCAGCAAATGCAGGGGATTCATTTTCGTGTGATTTCCAGGAATTCCGCCTCGAGGCTTTGACGCTTCATGACCAGGTGGTCGAGAACAATGCCATTCGCAAAGGCCAGGGTATTCAAGTCGCCGGGACTTCGTCCCGGCTCCAACTCCAGGACAAAGCGGTTGTCATCGCGGGTGATTTTTTTGACCAGGGAACTACTGCTGAGAAATTGGTGGAGCTTCTCAAAATCCGCTGCCCCGACCTCCACCGTTGGCTGGTCGCTCAGGATCGACCCAATCGCGCCCACGGCCAAAAGCTTGCCCTTTTTGATGATCGCGACGTGCGAACAAATCTTTTCCACCTCGTCGAGGATGTGACTGGCCAGGATGATGGTCTTACCTTGGGCGGCGATTTTCTGGATGATGTGCCGCACCTCCACCATGCCCTGCGGATCCAGACCATTGGTCGGTTCATCCAAAATCAGGACTTCCGGATCGCCCACGAGACAGGCGGCCAGCGCCAGGCGCTGCTTCATCCCCAGCGAATAAGTCCGGAATGGTGAACGCCGCCGATCCTTCAACTGCACCAGCTCCAGCAGTGAATCGAGCGGAGGATTGGAGACGCGCTTGATGGCCGCGACAAGGGAAAGATTTTGGTCGGCATCCAGGTAGGGATAGAAATTTGGCGTCTCAAGGAAAGCGCCGATTCGCCTGCGCACCTGGCTTGCCTCGGCACCCTCAAACCAGGTGAAAGTCCCGGCGGACGGATGCAGCACGTCCAGCAACATACCCAGAAGGGTCGTCTTGCCGCTGCCATTCGGGCCGAGCAGTCCAAAGACCTGTCCCGCCTCCACCGTCAGATCCAGTCCCTCCAAGGCAACCAGGCGACCATAACTCTTCGCCAAGTTTTTTACGGTAAGAACGGGCATCGGGAAACACTAAGGCGACCCGCTGGGCGATCAATACTTTTGACTCGGCTCTAATCTTCAAGAGGCGGCTTCATTTACAAGCTCAGGACAAAAATCAAAATCTTCTTCTACCCAGCCAGAAAGGGGCTCATCCTCGTAGCCCATCGCCAATGGCCAAACGATCCAAGAAAAAGCATGTGGCAGCCATCGCGGCTAAAACCCCTGCAATCAGAGAGGTTAATCCTCGCCAGCGAAGCCCATCCTGGTTTGACCGTGACTGGCTTCGGGGTTTGATACTTGTCCTCGCCGTTATCCTGACCTATTCACCACTCTGGTATGCGGGATTTTTTTGGGATGATGCCATCCATGTCACGGCCAATCCCTGCATTGTCGGGCCACTCGGGTTGAAAGAGATCTGGATCTCAGGATCGTGGCGCCCCTTCCCCCTGGCGATAACCATGTTCTGGGTTGAACATGCGCTCTGGGGATTGGCGCCCCTGCCGTATCATATCGTGAATGTTCTTGAGCATGCGGTGTGCGCGTTATTGCTCTGGCGGATTCTCAAGAACTTGAGCGTGCCCGGTGCGTGGTGCGGCGCGGCGCTCTGGGCTCTGCACCCGCTTCAGGTCGAGTCCGTGGCCTGGATCTCCGAGATGAAGAATACGCAGTCCTGCCTCTTTTATCTCCTCGCCATTTTATTTTTTGTGCGTTGGCTTAACCCGTCAGATGATCAAAAAAACAATCGTTGGAATTATCCGTTAACGTTGGTTTTCGCCGCGCTGGCGATGGCCAGTAAATCGTCCACGGCGGTGTTACCCGTCGTGCTGCTACTTTGCGCGTGGTGGGTTAAAGGCAAATGGAATGGACGCCATCTCCTGCGCGTGGCCCCGATTTTTTTGATGTCCGCCGCCGCCAGCGCCGCCACGATGTGGCCGGGCCCGGTCGATCCGACGACGCCCTCGGATACTTCATCTCCGCTGAGCTGGCCGCAACGCGTCGCGACAGCGGGCAACGTGATTTGGTTTTACCTCGGCAAGCTGGTTTGGCCTCATCCGTTGATCACCATCTATCCGCGCTGGCAAATCGATGCCGGACAGGCGACCTCCTACCTGCCCCTCCTGGCGGCGATGGTCGTCATCCTTATTTTGTGGGGCTACTCCGGATCGTGGGCCAAGCCCCTGTTTTTCGCGTCGGCCTATTACCTGGTGGCATTGTCGCCGTTTCTGGGTTTGATCCATCAGGATTTTTGGCGCTATTCCTTTGTCGAAGATCATCTGCAAAATTTGGCCAGCATGGGACCGCTGGCCCTGGCCGGGGCGGGAGTGGCCAAGCTTGGGGATTTGATCCTCCCAGGAAAATTCTGGCTACAATCGATCCTGGCAGCAGGGCTGTTGCTGGCGTTCGGACTATTGAGTTGGTCGCGGACTTGGGACTATGAAAGCGACGAGAGACTCTGGACAGACACCATCGCCAAAAATCCGGCTTGCGCGAGTGCCTATAACCACCTCGCCTTCGATCTCCTGCAAAGAGGGCAACCTAGCCAGGCGATTGTCATCGTTCAAAAAGGCCTCGAAATCGACCCCGACAGTGCCGACGCTCACAATACCCTCGGTGCGGCTCTGTTCCAAAACGGTGACCTGGACGAAGCCACGGCCCAGTACCAAATGGCACTGAAAATCGACCCCCACTACGCCGAAGCCCACTACAATCTCGGCAACATCCTGATTCAAAAGAAGCAAACCGAACAGGCCATGGTTGAGTATCAAGAGGCCCTGGCCATCAATCCGAATTACTTCGAAGCCCACTACAATCTTGGCCTGGCCTATTCTCTTCAGAAGCAACTCGACGCAGCTATTCTTGAATACCAGAAAGCCTTGAAGATCAATCCCCACCATTCCGAAGCCGAGAACAATCTGGGCATTGCCCTTTTCCAAAACGGCCAAGTTGACGAAGCAATCATGGCTTTCCAAAAGGCCCTGCAACTCAATCCCAACGACACCGATGCCCAAAACAACCTGGCAACCGTCCAAGCGACCTTAAAAAGCACGAATCATCCCTGAGAGCAGGGCAGCAAAGGCGGAGCGTCTTAAATACGACGTCCTTCTACTCAAAAAAAAGCGGAGCCAACGGGGCTCGAACCCGCAACCTCCTCCGTGACAGGGAGGCGCTCTAACCAATTGAGCTATGGCTCCTAAAGTAACGCCCTTTCGGGTGGAGTTGGGTACTCTAGGTTTTCTTGGCCGCCGTGGCAATGCTTTTCCGGGTATAATGTGCGCTAACGCCTTTTCACCCCATTTACTACTTCACGCCGGCCCCTTCCCCCGCCTTGCGGTCAGGGGAGGCCCTGGCCTAAACTGGCACCATGAAATTTCGCACGTTGCCGGAGACCGATATTCGCGTCTCAGAGATCGGGTTTGGACTTTGGACGATTTCGACCGGGTGGTGGGGGAACTTTACCGAGGGCGAGGCCATCGCGCTGATGCACAAGGCGCTCGATCTCGGCATCACCCTCTACGATGCCGCCGATACCTACGGCAACGGCTACAGCGAGGAACTCATCGCCCGCGCTTTCCCCAAGCAGCGCGACCAGATCGTCATCGCCACCAAGGTGGGCTACAATTTCTACGACCACGGCACGGAGCGGCGCGGCCAGCGGGAGATTCCGCAGGATTTTTCCGTCCCCTTCATCCGCACCGCCGTGGAAAAGGCGCTCGCCCGGCTCAACACGGATCGCATCGATATCTTGCAGCTCCACAATATCCGTCAGGACCAGGTGGAGGACAACGCGCTCTGGGAATTGATGGAAAAGCTGGTGCAGGAGGGCAAGATCCGCTCTTACGGCGCCGCGCTCGGGCCCGCCATCGGCTGGCTTTATGAAGGCGTCGATTGCGTGCAGCAGCGCCGGCCCCATATTTTGCAGCATATCTATAACGCGCTGGAGCCGCATCCCGGTCGCCAGATCATGGATGAGGGCGAGGCGCTCGCCACTGCGGAGAAGCCGGCCCGCACCCGTTACCTCATTCGCGTGCCCCATTCCAGCGGCATGCTCGAGGGCAAATACACCAAGGACACCGTATTCCCGCCCACCGATCATCGCAGTCACCGCCCCAAGTCGTGGTTGATTAATGGACTCAAGAAGATCGAGACCCTCCAGTTCCTCGTCGGGCCGGACCGCACGCTCGGCCAGGCCGCGCTCCAGTGGTTGCTGGCTGATGAGCGGATCGCCTCCTGCCTCCCCAACATCTATGAGGAAGCGCAGCTCAAGGAATTCGCCGCCGCCTCAGAATCCCCCGCCCTCACCCCGGACGAACTTGCCCGCGTCGCCGAACTCGCCGCAACCAATTTCGGCGTAGAACCCGAGACGCCCAATTTTAAGGGGGCGATGGTGCGGGAGACGGCTGTACCGGTTTGAGATCGTTTCACAGTCGATCTCTCTGGAAGGTACCAACCAACTTTGGAACGTGCGGAGCCCGCGACGTTCATAAGCCGCTGCGGAAACCAGTTCACACGGAGGCACGGAGAACACGGAGAGAAACCTCTGTCCCCCCACCCTCCGTGAACTCCGTGCCTCCGTGTGAAATAATCTCCCCCTCAATCCTCAGCCTCCGTGAACTTCGTGGGCTCCGTGCGAAACAGCATTGCGACACCGCACTTTCCCGCTAAACTGAGGGACTATGCAGGAAAGCTACATCCAGGAATTGTTTGCCGAGCGTATCGGCGGAAACCGTTACGGCAAAGACACCGCCATCTACAAGTTTGAGAAAATCAAGCGTGCCAAGCGCGCCGCCGTCCAGGCCAACCCCGACACCGAACTCTTCGATCTCGGCGTGGGCGAACCCGACGCCATGGCCGATGCCGGCATCATCGAGACCCTCTACGCCGAGGCGCGCAAGCCCGAGAACCGCGGCTACTCCGATAACGGCGACGCCGTCCTCAAGCAGGCCGCCGCCAATTACCTCCGCACCGTCTGCGGCGTGCTCGTCGACGCGGAGACCCAGGTCATCCATTCCATCGGCAGCAAGGCCGCGCTTTCCATTTTGCCCGCCGCCTTCATTAATCCCGGCGATGTCGTCCTCATGACCGTCCCCGGCTACCCGGTCTTCGGCACGCACGCCAAGTACTACGGCGGCGTGGTGCATAATCTCCCCTTGCGCGAGGAAAACCATTTCCTCCCCGATCTCAAAAGCATCCCCGCCGACGTCCTGGCCAAGGCCAAGGTACTCGTTCTTAATTACCCGAACAACCCGACCGGCGCCAGCGCCACGCCCGATTTCTTTGCCGAAGTGGTCGAGTTCGCCAAGAAGAACAAGATCATCGTCATCCACGATTTCGCCTACGCCGCGCTCGTCTTTGATGGCATGCCGCTCAGCTTCCTCGCCACGCCCGGCGCGAAGGATGTCGGCATTGAGCTCCATTCCACGAGCAAGAATTTCAACATGACCGGCTGGCGTTGCGGTTTTGTCGCGGGGAACGAACTCCTCGTCAAGGCTTACGGCGACGTCAAGGACAACACCGACTCCGGCCAGTTCCTCGCCATCCAGCACGCCAGCGCCTACGCCTTTGATCACCCGGAAATCACCCAGGGCATCGCCGCCAAGTACTCGCGCCGCATGGATCTGCTCGTCAAGACGCTGAACGCCGTCGGGTTCAAGGCGAAGAAGCCGCGCGGCTCATTTTTCCTCTACGTGGCCGCGCCGAAAAAAGCGGTGGCCAAGGACGATTCCGGGAAGTCCTTCGATTTCCCCACGGCGGAAGCCTTCAGCCAGTGGATGATCACCGAGAACCTGATTTCCACCGTCCCCTGGGATGACGTGGGCAACTACGTCCGTTTCAGCGTGACCTTTGCCGCGACCGATACCGCCGGGGAGACCCGCGTGGTGGAGGAAATCGGAAAGCGGCTGGGACGTTACACATTCCAGTGGTAAAATTGGAACGCACGCCTTAGATTGCGCGCAGGGAACGATTCTCAGCCATGTACATCATTACGGCCACTTTTGATTCCGAGGCGGCCTTCGCCCGCACCAGCGAATTGCTGGCGCTGGGCGATTCCCCGGAGCGACTCGCCGAGCGGCTCGGCATTACCCGCGACCTGCAGGTCGTCAAAGAGGGGGTCGTGGCCGCCTCTTTCAAGAAAGTCGTCACCGATATCGTGCGGCTGAAACACTTTGTCGACCTCGAAAGGCAGATCGAGGACATCAAGAGTGGCAAGACCATGGCCCGCTTCCTCGGTGCCGGCTTCAAGGAAAAGCAGATCGCCAAGCTGGAGGATGAGCGGCGCAAATTCGGCTCGCTGATCGAGGCACCCCGTTGGTTCTACAAACAACCGCGCGTCCAGCTCCTCTCCGCCATCCGCGATTACGCACTCGATGGATCATTGCAGGGCGACGCGGCCTGGATCGAGATGGAGGAATCGAAATTGGTCTTCCCCATCGTCCAGATGTACGAGTCGGCCGACCAGACCTTCGCGGAAGCGCTCGCGGCCCAGCTCGAAAAACCGCTGAAGGACATCGATCCGCGCTGGCTGCTGGAGAAGTTTGAGGGCAACCGCTCGATCACCTTCGATTTCGAAAAAGGCCTGGCGCTTTATTACACGCCCGCGCCCGCGCATTGAAGTTGCCCGGCATTTCTGCACACTACGGGCAGAAATGTTTATCTCGTCTTTCCCTTTGAACTCTCGCCGGAATGGGCGACTCCTTTTCGCCATCGCGTTCCTCGGCTTGATTTCCCCCGCCTTCCTATTGGCGCAGACGGCGACGAATACCCTAACCCCCTCTCCCGAAGTCGCCCCCGCCGATGCCACGAACAGTTCCCTTTCAACCACAGTCGCACCGACCAATGTCGTTAACCCGGCCCCACCTGAACCGGCAGCTCCGATTTCCCCTGCGCCAAGCCCAACTTATTTACCTAAGCCCACGATCGACCAAACGGGCTCGGACTCCGATAGTCTGGCGCTTGCGGCCCTGCTCGTCCTCGCCTCCATCGGTGGGTTCCTGCTCTATCACTGCGGATTGACCCGCGCGAAAAATTGCGGCCACACCTCAATGGTGCTGCTCATCGGCGTCGTTTTCGGGTGGCTCGGCTACTGGGCGGGCGGATTCGCCGTCCAGAACGGCGGTGTCGGCGATGCCCATGCGGCGATTTCGGGAGACATTCCGGCCTCCGCCCGCGACGTCCTCGACCATGAATTCGGCTTCATGGCCGCGGGACATTACTGGGGTCTGATGGGCAACTCCGGCTTCTTCCTCACCACCAGCGCCAGTTCCGCCAGCGGCATCGCCAGTCTCTTCCTCATCCACGCGAGCTTCCTGAGCCTCATCCTCGGCGCCGCCCTGGGCGCGGCCCTGGAACGGAGCCGGATCATCGCCATGGCCATCGCCTCACTCTTGATCAGCCTGGTCATTTATCCCCTTCTCGCGAACTGGGTCTGGGGCGGCGGCTGGTTGGCCGAACTCGGCTCCAGTTACGGTTTCGGTCATGGCTCCATTGACCTGGCCGGTGCGGGCGTAGTGCATGAAACGGCGGGAACGCTGGCCCTCGTCATCGCAGTGGCGCTGGGCCCGCGCTATGGACGGTTTGCCCGCGACAAAATCTCCCGGATTATTCCCGGCCACAACCTGCCCTTCGTCGTGCTCGGCACAGTCATCCTTCTCCTCGCCCTGACGGCGGCCAATGTCCTCGTCAGCGGAAATTTGTCTACAACGGCAACGTCACTCACCAGCCTCGCCGCAGTCAATACCCTGCTGGCGGCGGCAGGAGGTTTGGTTATCTCTCTCCTTACGGGAGCCTGGCAAAATCTCCGCCCGGAACCGACCCGACTCTGTCGCGGATTGCTCGGCGGAGCGATCGCCAGTTCCGCTGGCGCCGCATTGATCGATCCCTGGGCGGCATTCGTCATCGGTGGGTTGGCGGCCATTTTTGTCCAGGGAACCTTCACCTTTCTGGAGAAGCTCCGCATCGACGATCCCGTCGGCGCCGCGGCGACCCACGGCGCAAGCGGTGCCTGGGGTGTTCTCGCCACGGGCCTCTTTGCCAACGGCTTGGCAGGGCAAGGGATCAACGGCGTGGAGAGCGGCGTCCGGGGCCTCTTCTTCGGCGGCAACTGGCATCAGTTGGCGGCGCAGGGGCTCGAGTGTGTGACCACGTTTGTTGTCGTTTATATTCTAGGCTACGCCTCCCTGATCCTGATCCACAAAATCGTGGGGCTGCGCGCCGAGTTGACGGACGAAACCGGTGGTCTCGATTGGCCCCAAATCGGTGCCTTGGGCTACCAGGGCGACAGCGATGCCGATGATTTAGCTCCAAGGGAGTGACGACGCTTCATTCTGCCGCATGATTGACCTCTGCGGCAGATTTTCTATGCTTAGGGATTATCCCTATGACTCCTTTGCCCAAGAAAACCATCGCCGTTTCCCTTGAGACGTTTCGCGAACAGTCGGCCGATCCTTTGGCGGATCAGGTCAAGGAAGCCATTTCCAAGTCCCAGCAATACTTGTTGGGACTGCAAAAGCCGGACGGCTATTGGGTGGGCGAACTCATCGTCGATTCGACGCTCGTTTCCGATGTCGTCGCCCTCATGCACTGGACGGGCGAGGTCGATTTCAATAAGCAATCCCGCTGCGTCAAGCACCTGCTCGACCGGCAGCTTCCCGACGGTGGCTGGAATATCTACTACAAGGGTCCCAGCGAACTGAACGCGACGGTGAAGGCCTACTTCGCCCTGAAGCTGGCCGGTTTTTCACCCGATGAGCCGCGCATGCTGAAAGCCCACGCGACGATCGTACGCCTCGGTGGTATTCCCAAGGCGAACACCTACACCAAGCTCTTTCTCGCCATGTTCGGCCAGTATCCCTGGAAATATCTCCCGATCATTCCGTCGGAGATCATCCTGCTGCCCAACTGGCTCTACTTTAATATCTACGAGATGTCGTCCTGGAGTCGCGCCATGGTCGTGCCGCTCTCAATCATCAACCATTTCAAGCCGGTGCGCCATCTTCCGCCGGAAAAGCAGTTGCACGAGCTTTTCCCTTACGGCACCGAGCACTCGAACCTGGATCTGCCTTTCGATCAAAAGCTCTTCACCTGGAAGAATTTTTTCCTCGGCTGGAACCGTGTTCTCAAGTTCCTCGACACCTTGCCCTGGAAGCCGTTCCGTAGCGCCGCGTTGAAAAAGGCGGAAGCCTGGATCGTGGAACGCATCGGCGATGGTTCCGACGGACTAGGCGCCATCTTCCCCAGCATGCTCTATTGCCTGATGGTCTTGAAGACCCTCGGCTACGGCGATGAAAATCCGGTCATGCGCAAGGCGATGAAGGATTTTCTCGATCTCGAGATGAACGATCCCGTGACCGACGAATACCGGATGATGCCGTGCCATTCCCCGATCTGGGACTCGGCGATCACCGCCTTCGCCCTGGTCGAATCGGGTATTCCGGCGGATCATCCCCAAATTCAAAAGGCGGGGGAATGGATTCTCTCCAAGGAAGTGAAAGATTTCCGCGGCGACTGGCGGCATAAAAATCCGACACCGATCACCAGCGGCTGGGCTTTTGAGTACAACAACAAGTACTACCCCGACGTCGACGACACCTTCAAGGTGCTGCTCGCGCTCGGCAAAATCAAGATGCCGGACGAGGCGACCAAGGAACAGGCGATGAAGCGGGCGCTGGCCTGGTCGATCAGTTTCCAGTGCAAGAACGGCGGTTTCGCCGCGTTCGACAAGGACGTGACCAAGAAGTGGCTGCAGGACGTTCCCTTTGCGGATCACAACGCGATTCTCGACCCGCCGTGTAGCGACATTACCTCGCGCGCGCTGGAGGTTTTTGGCCGCATGGGCCTGAGCGACAAGGAAGCGTTTATCAAGAAAGCGATCAAGTACGTGAAGGATACGCAGTTGCCCGATGGCTCCTGGGAAGGTCGCTGGGGCGTGAACTATATTTATGGAACCTGGCTGGTTCTGCGTGGTATGCGCGCCATCGGCATGGACATGTGCGAGGACTGGATTTTGCGCGGCGTTAATTGGCTGGAATCGTGTCAAAACGCCGATGGCGGCTGGGGCGAGACCTGTGCAACCTATGATAATCCGAAGCTGAAGGGCCAGGGCGAAAGCACGCCTTCGCAAACGGCCTGGGCTCTCATGGGTATCATCGCCGCGAGCGATCATTTGCGCCCGAGCATCCTGCGCGGCGTCGAGCATCTCGTCCGGACGCAGAATCCGGACGGCTCCTGGACGGAGGATCACATCACCGGCACCGGATTCCCGAAGGTCTTCTATCTGAAGTATGACATGTACCGCAACAACTGGCCGTTGCTCGCCCTGGCTGATTTCCAGAAATTGGCCGCGAAGGACCGCCGATGATCTGTTACGCCTTCCCCCTCGCGCATGAGGCGGGAGAATTGCTGAAGCGCTGTACCCAGAAGGAGGAGTTTTCGATCGGCGGCCTCCGCTGCACCCTCGCTAATTTCCGGGGGCGCCCGATTCTGGTAGCCCTCGTCGGCATGGGCCTCGCGCGTGCCGAGGCAAATACGCAGACCATCTTTCAGTACTTTCGTCCCAAGGGATTTGTCCTGGCCGGTTATGGCGGCGCACTCATTCCGCAATTGAAAACGGGGCAGGTGGTCATCTCGACCAATTTCTCCTCACCGGAAGTTCTTCCCTTCCTGCGTCTCCTTTCCGGCTTTGATTTCGCCAGTTTTTGTTCTGTCGATGAGATCGTCAGCACACCGGCCCGGCGTGATTGGTTCGCACAAAATAATCAGCTACAGGTGATCGACATGGAGACCGCGGGCGTGGCCGACGTGGTCTTCAAACGCTCCGTTCCCTTTGTCGCCGTGCGTTCGGTCACTGACGAGTACCATCATGTGTTGCCCACAGGGGCGCTCGCGGCTGGATTTGACGCGGAGAAGGGACGGGCAACGCCGCTTCGTCTTCTCATCTATCTCGCAACGCACCCGAAGGAATTTGGTCCGTTCAAAAAGTTTGTCGCGGGTCTCTCCATCGCCCGGAACAATCTCACCAAGTTCCTAGAACAACTCAACGACGAGTTGCCTTCGAGCTGGTGACCAAGGCCCGGCAGAAGAGATCAGGCCCCGCTGGCGTGTAGCTCACGTCATGTAAACGAACCGGAGTGGGTAATTTTTCCAGCGCTCGCGGGAGCGTACCCATCACCGCAGGCGCGATGAAGAAAGCGACCTCGTTGACCAGATTTTGCCGAAAGGCCTCAGTCAGGATTTTGCCACCGCCTTCGATCAGCAAATGCGAGACATCC
The DNA here is from genome assembly GCA_903863295.1 of uncultured Verrucomicrobiota bacterium. Lineage (GTDB taxonomy): Bacteria > Verrucomicrobiota > Verrucomicrobiia > Methylacidiphilales > UBA1321 > JABDGH01. The sequence goes on from CAIPBM010000106.1 coordinate 43,565, forward strand.
CACGCTCCAAGTGCCGTAATGATTTCCCGCAAGGGTCGATTTTGGAAAACCAACGTCCGGTCGCGATGCCGGTCGGAAAAAAGATGGAGCTCTTTCGGCAAACGCCCTGATTTGGTCACAATCACGCGCCAGGGCTGAACCTTGCCTCGCCGTCCCGGAAGTCGAACAGTGAGGCGAGGATTGTCCTGCCGTGCGGTTTCTGCTCCCACGAGAATGGCATCCGATTCCCAGCGCAATTCATGTGCGATTGTTCTCGCCTCGGGCGACGTCAACCAGCGGTCATCACCTGGCGGTGTGGTGATGCGTCCATCCATCGATAACGCGATCTTGGCGACGACCCACGGACGGCGCTGGACGATCCACCAATTGAAATCACGATTAAGCGCCATCGCTTCATCGGCAATCAGGCCGGACGAAACGTTCACCCCGGCAGCATGGAGCAACTGCGTGGCGGCACCGGCATGGGCCGGATTCGGATCCGTGGCGGCGAAAACCACGCGCGCGATTTTTTCGCGCAAGATTAGTCCTGTGCAAGGCGGTGTGCGGCCCTGCGTGGAGCAGGGTTCCAGCGTGACATAGAGCGTCGCCCCGGCAATGGCGTGTCCCCGTTTCCTGGCATCCGCCACGGCGTTGACCTCGGCGTGAGGCGATCCGGCGCGCTGATGATAACCCTCGCCAATAATCCTGCCGCTGCGAACCAGCACGGCACCGACCCGCGGATTCGGCAGAGTCAATCCCGAGCCAAGTTTGGCTAACGCGAATGCGCGCCGCAGATAACGTTTGTCCACGGCAGCGGGCCCAGTTTGAGACGACTTGGACATCGATTTACTTTTTCTCCTTCGCGATGGCTTCTTGCGCCTGTGGCACATCGGCGACACCCGACTTTCCCGGAAGTTTCGAAGCATCCCATCCCCCGCCGAGGGCTTCCACGAGCAGAACACTGGTGGTCATGCGCCGCGTACGGATATTGACGGAGAGGATCTGGTTATTCAAGGCAGCGGCCTGGGCCACGATCACGTCGATATAATCCTGCGTCCCCGCCTTGTAGAGGTTAGTCGCAATATCGAGCGATTGCAGGGAGGACTTCACGGTCTCATCTTCAACCACCGCCTCTTCCTTGAGGATTCGTAGACCGGAAAGATCATCCTCGACCTGTTGGAAAGCGGTGAGGGCCGTCTCGCGATAAACCGCCACGGTCGCTTCATAGTTGGCCTGAGCTTCCTGAACCTGGCCATGCGTTGCGCCGCCATTGAACAGCGTTTGCGCGAGCGCCGGTCCCACGGACCAAAGAAAACTGGGGCCCGAAAATAACTGCGACAACTGGATCGATTCCAAACCTGTCGAGGCACTGAGCGTGATCGATGGATAATAGGCGGAGACCGCGACGCCGATGGAGGCATTGGCGGAAGCGACCCGGCGCTCGGCCCCGGCAATGTCCGGACGACGTTCGAGCAAGTCGGAAGGAAGCGCCACGGGGATGTTCGGTGGCGTGGCGGTCAGTGGATTCTTGGGAAGCTTGAACAGGGACGCCGGTTTGCCGATCAAGGTGGCGATGGCATCCTCGTATTGGGCGCGCTGGACGCCGAGATCGATGAGTTGCGCCTTGGTGCTGTCGAGCTGCGTCGTGGCCTGGGCGACGTCGCCCTTGGAGGAAATGCCGCTGTTGTAGCGGTTGGTGGTCAGCTCCAGATACTTCTGGTATGACACCGCCGTCGTGGCGAGAAGTTGTGCCTGGGCATCAAGTCCACGGAGACTGAAATAATCGACCGCCAACGTTGCCTGGTAGGAGAGACGGGCATTTTCCAGATCGGCGAAGGAGGCCTGCGCCGTGGTTGAGCTTGCCTCGACGTTCCGCCGAACCGCACCCCAGACATCGACCATGTAGGTGGCCTCGAGCGGCAGATTATAGAGATTCTGGACGGTGGCCCCAGGACTCTGACTGGTATTGATGTTGTTCTGATTGAGATTTTGAGAGGACTGCGATTTTGTGTAGCTCGGATTTGCGCTGATGGTTGGAAAGAGTCCGGCCCGGGCGACTTTGACGGCGGCGGCGGCTTCGCGGAACTGGGCTTCTGCCTGCAGGATATTCTGGTTGGAAATATTGACCTGCTCTTCGAGGGCATTGAGCTCGGGATCGTGATAAATCTCCCACCACTTACCGCGAATCGTATCATCCTTGGGATGTGCCGGCTTCCAGTAGCCGGGATCCTTATAGGCCGTGGGCGTGGGAGCGGTAGGCTTGGAGTAATCGGGGCCGGCCGTGCAGGCCGACAGGAGCAGGGGAGCCATCAAGAGCGCGATTCGCGTCGACACATTGCTCCCGGCACGGGCCGCCGCCTTCGGGAAACAACTTGATGCAACTGTGCTTGTCATACGCGTACTTCCTCGCCAAGGGGCGGATGATCCACGGGCTTATTTTCCTGCGACCGCGATCCCAATCGGATGCGATCCCAGAACAAATAGACCACCGGAGTTGTATAAAGCGTCAATATCTGGCTCAACAAAAGTCCGCCGATGATGGCGATACCCAAGGGGCGCCGCAATTCACCTCCCGTGCCGAAATCAAATGCCAAGGGGACGGCACCAAGTATCGCGGCCATGGTTGTCATGAGAATGGGACGAAAACGGAGCAGGCAGGCTTCATAAATAGCGTCCTTGGAATCTTTGCCCTCCACACGCTCCGCCGCCAGTGCGAAGTCGATCATCATGATGGCATTTTTCTTCACGATACCGATCAAAAGAATCACCCCGATGATGGAGATCAGGCTCAAGTCGGTATTCGTGGCCATCAAGGCTAAGACCGCCCCGACTCCCGCAGATGGTAGAGTCGAAATAATCGTGATGGGATGAATATAACTTTCATAAAGAATGCCAAGCACGATGTAAACGGCGGCGAGAGCCGTGGCGATGAGAACCGGTTCGTTGGACAGGGCGGCCTGGTAGGCCTGTGCGGTGCCTTGGAAGCTTCCTCGCACGGTGGCCGGAAATCCGATCTTGTCCTTGGCTTCATCAACAGCCGTGACCGCATCGCCGAGTGATTTTCCGGGGGTCACATTGAAGGAGAGGGTAATGGCTGCGAACTGACCCTGGTGGTTCACCGCCAGCGGCGCCGTCGCGGGCGCATTGTGTGTCACCGCACTCAGCGGCACCTGCTGTCCGGTTGAGGAGGTCACGTAAATGTCCCGGAGCGTCTGCGGATTTTGCCAATATTGCGGAGCGGCCTCCATCACCACATGATACTGGTTGAGCGGGGTGTACATGGTTGAGACTTGTCGCTGGCCAAAAGCATCGTAGAGGGTGTTGTCGAGCAGGGCCGCCGTGATGCCGAAACGGGCGGCGGTGTCCCGGTCATACTCCACCAGGGTCTGCATGCCGAGGTTCTGCTGGTCGCTGTTGACGTCGGTCAGGATCGGGATTTTTCGCAATTGCTCCAGAAGCTTGGGGGCCCATTCGGCAACATCGGCGAAGTTGTCGCTTTGCAGCGTGTATTGATATTGCGCGTTGCTCTGCCGGCCACCGATACGAAGATCCTGCGAGGACTGGAGATAAAGCGTCGCCCCAGGAATCTTGGCCAATTTCGGACGCAGGCGGGCGATGACTTCATTGGCGGGCAATTTGCGTTCCTCCAGCGACTTGAGGGTAATGAACATCCGCGCGGTATTTGCTCCGCCTCCCCCACCGGTGAATCCGGCCAGCGTGGCGACGGCCGGGTCGGCGGTCACGATCTTGATCACCTGTAGAAGACGTTGCTGCATCGCCTGGAACGACGTGTCCTGATCGGCTTGGATATTACCTTGAAGTCGCCCCGTATCCTGCTCCGGGAAAAAGCCCTTGGGGATTTGGATGAAGAGCATGACGTTAAGGCCGATGAGCAGGATGAGAACGAGGAGCGTCAATACCGGGTGAAGCAAGACGCGGTTCAAGGTCGCGGCGTAGACTTTCACAAGGCCGTGGAAAAAATTTTCGATGAGTTGATAAAGACGACCATGGACTTTGCTCTCCGGTTTGAGCAGCAGCGCGCACATCATCGGCGTGGTCGTCAATGAAATGACCATTGAGACGAGGATGGCAATGGCCAGGGTGACGGCAAATTCACGGAAAAGTCGTCCGACAATCCCGCCCATGAGCAGGATCGGAATAAAGACCGCGATGAGCGAAAGGCTGATCGAGAGCACGGTAAATCCAATTTCGGCGGAGCCTTTCAGTGCCGCCCGCATCGGCGACATCCCCTTTTCCAGGTAGCGGGTGATATTCTCCACGACCACAATCGCATCATCCACCACGAAGCCGGTCGAAATCGTCAGAGCCATCAGGGAGAGATTATCGAGACTGAACCCGAGCAGGTACATGACCCCGAAAGTGCCGACCAGGGAAACCACCACCGCGATGCTGGGTATGAACATGGCCCGCAAATCACGCAGAAAAACGAAGACAACAAATATGACGAGAAGCACTGAGATGATGAGGGTTCGCTCAACGTCCGCGATGGAGGCGCGGATGGTATTAGTTCGATCCATGACCACATCGAGATGAATCGCCGGGGAGATAGAAGCCTGAAGCCGGTCTTTCATGGCATAGATCCGGTCAACCGTATTGATGATGTTGGCGCCCGGCTGACGAAAGACGATGAGCAGGACGGAGGGCTTGCTATCGGCATATCCGGCGGTACGGATATCTTCCACGGCATCCTGGACATCGGCCACGTCCTGCACGCGGACGGGTGCACCGTTGCGATAGGCAATGATCAAGGGAAGATAATCCGCCGCCTTGAAGAGCTGGTCGTTGTCCGTGATGGTCCAGCGGGTGGTGTTGTTGCTGAGATGACCCTTGGGTTTGTTGGAATTCGCATTGCTAAGGGCGGCGCGAACTTCCTCCAGACCGATACCGTATTTGTTGAGCGCCGTCGGGTTCACCTCAACACGAACTGCGGGCAGGGAACTACCGCCGACAATAACCTGTCCCACCCCCTGCACCTGCGACAGTTTCTGGGCCAGCACGGTGGATGCGGCGTCATACATTTGTCCCTTGGTGAACGTATCCGAGGTTAAGGACAGGATGATGATCGGCACATCAGCGGGATTTACTTTGCGGTAGGAGGGATTGCTGGGGAGATTGGCGGGAAGGTTGCCGCGTGCGGCATTGATGGCCGCTTCCACATCCCGCGCGGCGGCATCAATGTCGCGATTCAAATCAAACTGGAGCGTGATGCTCGTCGAGCCCAGCGTGCTCGACGACGTCATTTCTGTAACTCCGGCAATGCGCCCAAATTGCCGTTCCAGCGGCGTCGCGATCGCGGATGCCACGATCTCGGGACTGGCCCCGGGCAAACCGGCATTCACGCTGATGGTGGGGAAATCAACTTGAGGTAGAGGCGAAACCGGCAGCAAAAAGAATGCAACACCTCCAGCCAGCACCACGGCCAATGTCAGAAGGCTGGTGGCGATAGGCCGATGAATGAAGGGCGCGGAGATGTTCATGCGCGTGCCGGTTTCAAGGACTGTCAGCCTCCAGAGCGGGGTCGAGTTCCGCGTCTTTGGGCTCCGCATGTTGGTCGCGCCGACCGAAGAGCCACGTGCCCAGCCGGTCGAAGCCGAGGTAAATCACCGGCGTCGTATAGAGGGTCAGAATCTGGCTCAGGATCAATCCACCCACGATGGCGATGCCGAGTGGTCGCCGGAGTTCCGCGCCCGTGCCGGTGCCGAGCGCCAGCGGCAGTCCACCGAACATCGCCGCGAGCGTGGTCATGAGAATCGGTCGAAAACGGAGCAGACAGGCCTGGTAAATGGCCTCGACGGGCGGCAGGCCTTGATCCCGCTCCGCGTCCAGCGCAAAGTCGACCATCATGATCGCGTTCTTCTGGACAATGCCGATCAAGAGGACGATGCCAATCAACGCAATGACATTGAGATTGTTATGAAAAAGCATGAGGGCCAGGAGCGCGCCGACTCCGGCCGAGGGGAGCGTGGAAAGAATCGTGATCGGATGAATGTAGCTCTCATAAAGAACGCCCAGGATGATGTAGACCGTGATCATCGCCGCCAGTAGCAGCAACGGCTCGCTCGTGAGTGAGGCTTGGAAGGCTTGCGTCTCCCCTTGGTAGGCCGCGGTGATGCTGGGCGGCATGCCCAGTTCCTTCTTCGCTTTGTCGATGGCGGTAACCGCATCGCTCAAGGCCACGCCGGGTGCCAGGTTGAATGAAAGGGTAATGACGGGAAACTGACCCTGATGAGTGATGGTCAGCGGTTCGGATGTCGTCTCCCAATGGGCGAAGGAGCCCAAGGGGGCTGCGCCGGTCGTGGGATTGGAGGTTGTCGCTATACTTGCGCTCGTCGTGGTCGCGCTTGAACCGGTGGTCGCCGTGGCGCCAGTCGTTGGTGTGACGGCGGCACCCGTCGGCGTGATGTAGATGCTGTTGAGATTACCCGGATCCTGCCGGAACTGGGGCTGCACTTCGAGGATGACATGGTACTGGTTGACCTGCGTAAACATGGTCGAGACCTGCCGCTGCCCGAAGGCATCGTAGAGCGTGTTATCGATCGTGGTGGTGGTCAAACCCAGCCGGGAGGCGGTATCGCGATCCAAGATAAGCGACGTACTAAGACCGGAGGTCAACTGATCGCTCGCGACATCACGCAGTTGCGGAAGCGCCTGGAGTTTTTCAACCAGTTGGGGCACCCACTTGTTCAATTCATCCGCGTCCGGATCTTCAAGGGTGTATTGGTATTGGGTTCGGCTGACCCGCGCGCTGACCGTGAGATCCTGCACCGGTTGCATGTAGAGGGTGATTCCGGGAACGCTCGCGAGCGCCGATTGCAACCGGACAATGACATCGTTGACATTCGGGCGGCCCGATTCGAGCGGCTTCAGGCTGATCTGGATTCGTCCGCTGTTCAGCGTGGTATTCGTCCCATCGACTCCGATAAAAGAGGCTATGGTGTCGACCGCCGGATCCTTTAGAATGACTTTGACCAATTCCTGTTGCCGGGCCGACATTGCTGGAAAAGAGATGCTTTGGGCCGCTTCCGAAACCCCTTGAATCACGCCAGTATCCTGTACCGGAAAAAGTCCCTTCGGAATTTCGATATAGAGGACAATGGTGAGTACCAGGGTCGCCAGCGCGATGAGCAACACCAGAGGTTGAAAGCGAAGCACGAACTGGAGAGTGCGCCCGTAAAAGGAGATGATCGCGTTAAAGGTGTCCTCGGAATATTGATAGAGCCAGTGACGATGGGCTTTCTCGCGCACTTCCAGCATCCGCGCCGCCAGCATCGGCGTGAGGCTGAGCGACACCACGGCGGAGATGAGAATGGTGAAGCTGAGCGTGATCGCGAATTCACGGAAAAGACGGCCCACGATGTCGCCCATGAAAAGGAGCGGAATGAGCACCGCAATCAGGGAAATGGTCAGCGCCACGATGGTGAATCCAATCTGACCCGCGCCCTTGAGTGCCGCCTGCATCGGCGACTCACCCTCCTCGATGTAGCGGACAATGTTCTCGATCATGACAATGGCATCGTCCACCACGAATCCTGTCGAGATCGTTAGCGCCATGAGCGTCAGGTTGTTGATGCTGAAGCCAAACATGTACATCGCCGCGAAGGTGCCGATGAGCGACAGCGGAACCGCCACCCCGGCGATAAACGTGGCGGCAAAGGTGCGAAGAAAGACGAAGATCACCCCCACGACCAGCGCGATGGTAAGGACGAGCTCAAACTTCACATCGGCCACGGACGCGCGGATGGTATTCGTGCGGTCAGTCAGGATATCGATCTTGATGGAGGGGGGGAGAGAGAGGCTCAACTTGGGAAGCAGCTTCTTGATATTATCCGTCACCCCGATGATGTTGGCCCCGGGCTGACGCTGAATATTGACGATGATGGCGGGGATGGCCTGTTCCATGGCGGGTTGCACGGAACGAGAAAACATCCAGGCGGCCTGCTGGTTGTTTTCGACATCGTCCTTGATGTCCGCGACGTCTGAAAGGCGGATCGGTGCGCCGTTGCGATAGGCGATCACCAGGGTGGCGTAGTCGGCACTCGTCAGGAGCTGATCGTTCGCCCCGATCTGGTAAGCCTGACTGGGGCCATCAAAATTACCTTTGGCCTGGTTGACGTTGGCAGAGGCGATGGCCGTGCGTACGTCCTCCAGGTTCAGTCCGTAGGAAGAGAGCGCCGTCGGATTGACCTGAATCCGGACGGCCGGTTTTTGTCCTCCGACAATACTGACCAAACCCACCCCGGAGACTTGCGAAATCTTCTGCGCCAGGCGCGTATCGGCGATGTCTTCCACCTGCGACAACGGAAGCGTCTTCGACGTGAGCGCGAGGGTCAGGATCGGGGCGTCCGCGGGATTTGATTTACTATAGATCGGCGGATTGGGCAGGTCGGTCGGAAGATAGCTCTGCGCGGCGTTGATCGATTGTTGGACCTCCTGCTCCGCCACGTCGATGTCGAGATTCAGATCAAACTGCAAGACAATGACCGAGCTCCCATCGGAGCTGGTTGAGGTCATCTGTTGCAAACCTGGTACTTGTCCGAACTGCCGTTCCAGCGGCGCGGTAACGGAAGATGCCATGACCTGAGGACTCGCGCCGGGATAGAACGTGACGACCTGGATCGTGGGATAGTCAACTTCCGGAAGCGCGGAAATTGGCAGTTGGGTGTAACTGACAACTCCCGCCAACAGGATCGCGGCCATGAAGAGCGTGGTCGCAACAGGGCGCAGGATAAACGTCCGGGAAGGACTCATGGATTCCTTTCCGACACGGCTCAGTTACTGTCCATGGAAGCCGTGGCGGCCACCGGTTTGCGGCTGTCCTCTTTGTCCGAACTCTGAAGCATGACCTTGCTGCCGTTTTGCAGTTTGTCCACGCCATCCGTCACTACGATATCGCCGGGAGAAATCCCGCTCTCGATTTCCGCGCGGTCGCCGTCCGTAGTTCCCACCACCACGGTTTTGAGGCTGACGGTTCGCTGGGCTTTGGTTTTTGAATCGGCGCTCGCCTCCTGGTCCCCTGCGGCGGGGCTGGGATCGACCACATAAACAAAGGTGCCTTGCGTGCCGTGCTGGATCGCGGCAACGGGAACAATATCGACATCCTTCTTCGTTTCCACAAGCAAGCGGACATTAACGAACTGATTGGGAAACAACTCATTCTTCGCATTGGGAAAAATCGCTTTCAATTTGAGGGTACCCGTTGTCTGGTCAATTTGGTTATCGGTGGTGAGCAGGCTGCCCTGGGCAAGTTGCTGCTTCATGCTGCGATCAAAGGCATCCACGGGCAGGGTCTGGCCCGCGTTCAGCTTGTCGAGCACCGGTTGAATGCTGTCTTCCGGAATCGTGAAGACCACCGCGATGGGCTGAACCTGGGTGATGACCAGAAGACCGTTCGTATCCGAGGCGTGAACCTGATTCCCCTGGTCGACCAACCGCAGGCCGATCCGTCCGCTGATCGGTGCGGTGATGTTGCAGTAGGTGACATTCAACTGCGCCGTGTCGATAAGCGCCTGGTCACTATCGACCGTTCCCTGGTATTGCTTCACCAGGGCTTCCTGGGTGGCGAGTGTCTGCTGGGGAATCGAGTCTTGTTGCCAGAGCTTTTGATAACGCAGAAGGTCAAGCTTCGCATTCTCCAGTAACGCCTGGTCGTGCTCCTGTTGTGCTTTGTATTGGGCCACCTGCGCCTGATAAGGGCGGTCGTCAATCTGGATCAGGAGATCGCCCTCCTTGACCATTTGTCCCTCCTGAAAAAGAACTTTCATCAACTGACCATCGACCCGGCTTTTCACGGTCACCGTGTTGAGCGGCGTCACAGATCCAAGACCGGTGAGGTAGACACCGATGTCACCCAGGGTGGCCTTGGCGCCAACGACACGGATCACATCACCGGCACCGCCGTGCTTGCTTTTGGCGGAAGCGTCCGTCGCGGTGGTTGCACTGAATTTGGAATAAAAATACCACGCCGACGCTCCGATCAAGCTTAGGGCCAAAATCCAGGCAATCGCCGTACCCAAGTTCGAACTCTTTTTATGATGTACCCCCCTTGGAGCCACTGCCACTCCATCGCCATTGTGCGTTGCAGGTTTTAGAGATTTTTTATGGGTAACATTCGGAGCCATAGAGGAGATTCTGGATACCGTCCCGACAACTAAAAACTACTTCGCTCCTGCCGCTGTTGAATTGCAGTCGAGCGACAAGAGATTGCTGATCTGCTTCCTTCGTTCCGCCGTGGCCTTGAGATAGGCGTCACGGTGTTCCGGGGTGAGTTGTTCGGCTATTTTTTGGTGGTAAGTGTCGAGTGTCGTCAGCATGTCTGCGCCAAATTGATGACGGATTTGGGAAACGTGCTGGGCCATTTCCTTCAGCAGTGGCTGGATACGCTCCAGTTCCTCAGGGTTGAGATTGTACTCCTTGGCATATTTTTGATTGAGCCGCGCCACGATGACACTATCCGGGTCATTCGTTTTGCTCATGAATTGGATCAGCTTCGTGTCAGTTAAATCCCACATGACCAGGACGCCCACGGCGCTCCCGATTAGGAAAACTCCTGCGAACTCCGCGACGATTTTACGAGTGGGGCGCATCGGTGTCTCAGGCCAGGGGAACGTCGTCGGCTTGAAAAACGGAGTTTAGACCCGGTTCCAGGTCATAGCGATCTTGAAGTTGCACGCCGATCGTAAAACCGCCCGCGGCAACCAGGATCGCAAACGCAGCAAAAAGCGCCCTGAGACCGATTCGCTCCAGCAACTCGCGCTCTCCTTTTTCTTCCCGGAGCCGCGCCAGGGTACTGGTCACAAATCCATATGGAGGAGTTGATTCTTCGGCAAAAGTGGAACTACTGCGAGCGAGCAAGGCCTGCCACCGGGCATCGGCATGAGAGTTCGGATCGATATTCATGGGCGTTTTTCCAGAGTTTGTATGTGTTTGCGAAGTTGAGCGCGCACGCGAAAGAGGCGCATTTTGATTTTAGAAATTCCCCATCCGGTAAGCTTTGAGATTTCCTCAAGCGAGCGCCCTTCCAAATCGACTTGAAGGATCAAGGTTCGATCTTCTGGCTCTAAAGTGGATAGCAGCTTGTCGACCAAATCACGAGCCTGAATGGCCTCTGAAGCATCAGAAGTTGTACTACCAAGCCAAGCCGAATCAAAGGCCTTCGATTCTTCCGGCGTCAGATCGGTCCAGCGAATTTCCGGCCGGATCTTCTGCGCCCGCAAGCGATCCAGACAAGTCGTCAGGGCCAGACGCGAAACCCAATGGGTCATCGGCGCATCGCCTTTGTACTGGTGGAGGCGGGAAAACGTCTTCATCAAAATTTCCTGGATGACATCGTCTTCGTGGTCGCGACGGGGAAGGTTCGTGCGGACGATCCGGGAGATGACCGGATAGAGATGCTCGATAAGCTGCTCTGCGGCACTTTCATCGCCTTCCTGCCACCGCTGCAGGCAACGGGCGACGTCGATTGGTGAATCCATTCTGTTGCTACTTTAGGCATGGATAGGTGGAAACGATAGTCGATTTGCATGGGCTTGAATGGAGAAGGGGAGTCGTAGCTGAACGCCAGCAAGGAAACTTGTATTATAGACTTGATGGGAATGATCAGACCCAAAATATCCTCAGCATTGAGCCCATGATTCACGATGCAATAATACTTAATAAATAGGTCTGTCTAGGCAGGTGACAGTTGATCCTCGCTGCCATCACTTGTCATGACGTTGGAATGGCCGGAATAGTCACCGATTCCCCACCGCGAACCTCAACTTTCTTTTCTGTAATTGAGGTCATTTCAAATCGCATTGACCTTACTTGCTCACTTCATCAGGCTACATCCCCTATGAGTCACCAGCCCGATGCGTCCCGGTATGACAAAATGCAGTATCAGCGTTGCGGCAAAAGCGGATTGCAACTTCCCCGCCTATCACTCGGGCTTTGGCATAACTTTGGCGATGTCGATTCCCTGCAAAACATGCGGCACCTGATCCGGCATGCTTTCGATCTCGGCATTACTCACTTTGACCTGGCCAATAATTATGGCCCGCCGCCCGGCTCGGCGGAGATCAATTTTGGCCGCATTCTTCGGGAAGATCTCGCTGCTTATCGCGACGAAATGATCATCTCCAGCAAAGCGGGCTACTGGATGTATCCGGGGCCTTATGGGGAGTGGGGATCGCGCAAGTATCTTCTCGCCAGTCTCGACCAGAGCCTGAAGCGCATGGGCCTCGACTATGTCGATATTTTTTATCATCACCGCCCCGATCCGAATACGCCCCTGGAGGAAACCATGGGTGCTCTTGATCACGCCGTACGCCAAGGCAAGGCGCTCTATGCCGGTATCTCCAATTACAAGCCGGAAGAAACCCGGAAGGCTGCCGCCATCCTGCGCAAGCTGGGGACACCCTGCCTGATCCATCAGCCGGTCTATAACATGCTGGATCGCTGGATCGAGGACGGCCTGACTTCCGTTCTGGAGGAGGAAGGAATCGGCTGTATTCCATTTTCGCCTTTGGCCCAGGGCCAACTGACCGACCGCTACCTGAAGGATATTCCCAAGGACTCCCGTGCGGGCAAGGGCGGTTTTCTCAAGAGCCCGGACGTGGAAAAAAATCTGCCGAAGGTTCGGTTGCTTAACTCCGTGGCGGAGAAGCGGGGGCAGCCCCTGGCGGAAATGGCCTTGGCGTGGATTCTGCGCTTGCCAGCCGTGACCTCCGCCCTGATCGGCGCGAGTTCCACCGCGCAGCTCGATACCAATGTGAAGGTCTTGCAGCGGCTCGATTTTTCCCCGGATGAACTGGCCGAGATTGACCGGATTTTGAAGACTCCCTGAGCTACTTTTCAAATCCGCAGAAGCCATTCTTCACACGAGGCACGGAGTTCACGGAGAAGGGAACATGGATTCTTACTCCGTGTTCTCCGTGCCTCCGTGTGAAATTCTGCCTCTAAATTTACACAGATCGTTTAGCTCAAACCATCGACTGGACCCATTCTGGCGAAGCTAGGTGATTCCCAGAGAGGAAAGAGCAGGGGATGACGGGCGTAAAGTTCAGGACATTTTTGCGGCGCGTAACGTCGCCAAAGCCAGGACGCGCCCCTGCAGATAAAATAAGCGTAAACAATCGCCACGATCCAGGAACCGAGAATATCGCTCGGATAATGGGAGGCCGTGTAAATCCGCGAGTAGCTGACCAGCGCCGCCCACGGCCAGAGAAAGAGTGCCCAGCGCCCAAAAATCGCGCAGCCAATCATCGCCAGCGCCACGTTATTACAGGCATGGCCCGACGTGAAGGAGCGCCCTTTGCGCACGGTCTTCGGAACAGATTCGGTTACTCCCTTGACGGTCACGACACGAAGATGGGGTTCGGTTTCGTTGGGTCTCGGGCGATGAATGGCGAGCTTGAAACCCCAGTCGATCATGCCATCGCCAATGATCAGGCAGGCCGCCATCAGCACGAGAAAAAGTCGCGCCCGGAAACCGCCGAAAATCAAAGCCAGAACTGCGGTCACCGTAACCGGAATACGCCACGAATCCCAGTCACTAACGTAGGCCATCACCGGGTCGAGGTGTGGTCCGCTCCACGTCTGATTGATCAGATAGAGCAACTGCAGATCAAGCGAATGGAACCAGGCAAGCATCGGCATGGCTCAAATTAGATTGGCCCGGCAAGAGAGCAAGCTACGATCACGCGGGAAGGGATAAACCCTTAGTTACCCACGTAAGGAGCGAGAATATCGGCGATCTCCCGGCAGGTGCGGGTCGTGTCGAGCTTGAGTCCGGAACCGAGTCCCGAGAGAGTCGAAACCGGTTCGCCCAAGGCGCTCAAACCAGCCGGAGCCGATCCGCTGCCGGCACCGGTGCCATGCTGGGGATCAGGTACGCCCGTGCGGAAGGAAAGGAGATATTCCGTTTTGGAAATGCTGAGGTCATAGACATAGACCTTGGTTTCCAGGGTCGTTTCACCCGCCCCACCACCGATGCCCGTGCGGAGCGCGCGGCTACCCTGGTCAACAACAATGAATTCACCGGCAACGAGCCAGCCGTGATCGGGGAGATCGTCGACCCAGCGCTGTTGTGCCGGCGCCAGCTTCAAAAGCCGGGTTTCCAACTGCTCGGCAAAATTGGTTTGGAAAGAGCGCTTAAAGTCAACCAGATCAATGCCTTCCCGCCCGACCAACCAGCGGCCCGTATTGATATCAAAGGGCGCAATCATGATGACCGGAGGGTGCGGGGTCAGCTTGACGTCGGAGCTGGGCAGTGGAGCGGTGTGAATCGAACCTGTGCAGCCCGTGAGGAACAGCGCGGTCGCTACCGCCATGAACGTGACGCTGGCGAAGAGTGCGACGATGCGTGGCATGAGTAGCCTTTACCCGAAAAAGGGGTCTTAGCGCAAGAGAATTTACATTGAATTATGGAAAATCTAATCGAAAGGCGATTTTATCTTCCTTTTGCTTCTCACGAATCCACTTTATTAAGCTGAATTTTTTGAGATTCAACAGTCTTATATTTCCTTTGCTAATGCCGTGACGGTTTGCCTAAGCTGACTCGCCTTTGGCAATCCCTAAACAGCTATGCACCGGAATTCTACTCTCCAATCGCTTAAACGAACCTCTGGACGCGCCATTCTTTTCTCTTCAAACGGCAGTTTCAGGGGCTTTCTGGCGTTGCTCCTTGTCGCAACGCTTCTTCTCACCGCCTGTGAAGAAAAGAAACCCTTTCAATTACCCGAACAGATTGTTTTGACCGAAAAGGTCTACCAGAAAAAGGAACCGGTCTACATGGAATGGATCGGAACGCTCACGGGCTCGGTCAATGCCTCGATCCGGGCTCAGGTCGGTGGATACCTTATCAAGCAGGACTACGTCGAAGGTACCATGGTCAAAGCCGGGACGGTGCTTTTTGAAATTGATCCGCGTCCCTATCAGGCGTCGCTCGACCAGGCCAAGGGTACGCTCGCTGCCGCACAAGCAACCCAGCTCAAATCGCAACAAGACATGGAGCGCTACAAGGGTCTGGTGACCAGCGGTGCCGTCAGCCAGCAGGAATATCAGAACGAAGTGCAGGTCAATGACGCCAATCTGGCCCAGGTCGCCGCCGCCCAGGCCGCGGTACAATTGGCCCAACTCAATCTCGGCTACACGAAGATCAAGTCGGCCGTGGATGGCGTCGCCGGCATCGCAGAAGCCCAGGTGGGCGATCTCATCGGTCAAAATGTTGAGATGACCACCGTCTCCACGATCGATCCGATCAAGGCCGTCTTCAATGTCAGCGAGCAACTCTACCTCAATTTCATGATGGAGCACCCGGAACTGGCCCAGCAGGAAGCGGCACAAAAGAATGCCGTGCTGGAACTTCTCCTCTCCGACGGTCTGCCTTACGATCAAAAAGGGACCCTCGATATTATTAACCGGCAGGTCAATCAACAGACCGGCACGATCCAGCTCGTCGGCCTGTTCCCCAACCCCAATGGCGTGCTGCGCCCCGGCAGCTTTGTGCGTGTCCGCATGAGCGGCAAGAAGCTGCAGGATACCATCATGGTTCCGCAACAGGCCGTGATGCAGTTACAGACGATGTACGTCATGGCCGTTGTCAACCCCGATAACACAATCAAGATCGTGAACGTGCAGGTTGGCAACCAGATTGGCAACAAGTGGGTGATCACCAGCGGGTTGACCTCGGGTGATAACATCGTGGTTGAAGGCGTGGACAAGGTGAAGGACGGCCAGAAAGTCAATCCGCAGCCTTTTGTTGATCCCACGGTAACGCCGCCCGCCGCCCAGACGAATGCCGCGCCCGCTCCCGGGCAGTAAATTGCCACGACCCGGCCCAAGCATGAATCCATAAGCGAGGATCAACCAGCATGTCCAAGTTTTTCATCAACCGCCCGATCGTGGCCATGGTCATCTCGATCGTCATGGTCATCCTTGGCATCGTGTCCATGCTGGGATTGCCCATCGCCCAGTTCCCGAACATCGCCGATCCGCTGGTGCAGGTGAAGGGAACCTACGTCGGTGCCGATGCAACCACCGTCGCCCAGTCGGTCGCGACCCCCATCGAGCAACAGATGAGCGGTGTGGACAACATGAATTACATGTATTCCACCAGCGCCAACAACGGCAGTATGACACTGACGGTCGACTTCAACGTCAAGACCGACCCGAATACCGACCTGATCCTTTCCCAGTTGCGCCAGGCCCAGTCCGCTTCCCAGATGCCGCAGGCGGTCACAGCCTCCGGTATCACCGTCATGAAGGCGAATAGCGCCCCGCTCATTCTCTTCACCCTCTTCTCGCCCAAGGGCACCTATGATGCGAACTTCCTCGCCAATTACGCCTACATCAATCTCAATTACCAACTGACCCGCATCCCCGGTATTGCCAGCGTAACGATCTACGGCGCCGCCCAATACGCCATGCGTATCTGGGTCAACCCGAATCAACTGGCGACGCTCGGCATCACGGTCACGGACGTGATCAAGGCCGTCCAGACGCAGAACAACGTCAATCCCGCCGGCCAGATCGGCGGTGAACCGGTACCTCCCGGCCAGGCCTTTACTTACACGGTCCGTACACAGGGATACCTGACCTCGCCGGAACAATTCGCCCAGATCGTCGTCCGGGCCAACCCGGATGGATCGGTCGTCCGGCTCAAGGATGTCGGTCGGGTGGAATTGGGCACGCAATCATACAATATTATCGGACGGTTCAACGGCACCCCTGCCGCCATCATCGCGGTCTATCAACTGCCCGATACGAACGCCCTCCAGACGGTTGAAGGCGCCAAGAAATTGATGGCAGACGCCAAGAAGAATTTCCCTCCGGACATGGATTATAAGGTTTCGCTCGATACCACCAAGGCGGTCACGGCGGGCATGAAGGAAATCGTCAAGACGCTGTTTGAAGCGCTCGCGCTCGTCGTTCTCGTCGTCTTTATCTTCCTCCAAGGCTGGCGCGCCACCTTGATTCCGCTTCTTGCCGTGCCGGTTTCGTTGGTTGGAACGTTTGCGGTCTTCCCCTTGTTCGGTTTCTCGATCAACACCCTCTCGCTCTTCGGCCTCGTCCTCGCCATCGGTCTGGTCGTGGACGACGCCATCGTAGTGGTGGAAGCCGTCGAACTCCACATCGAGGAAGGATTGTCGCCGAAAGACGCGGCTTTCAAGGCAATGGAACAGGTCACCAGCCCGGTCGTTGGTATTGCGCTGATCCTCACCGCGGTCTTTGTCCCCACAGCCTTTATTCCGGGCATCACCGGGCTGCTCTATCAACAGTTCGCTCTAACCATCGCCATCTCGGTCCTGATCTCGGCCTTTAACGCCTTGACCCTCAGCCCCGCCCTTTGCGCGCTGCTGCTCAAGCCCAAGACCGAAGCGAAGGGGCTGCTCTCCGGTTTCTTTGGCTGGTTCAACCGCGTGTTCGGCAGTGTGACCAACGGCTATGTCAATTTCAGTGCGGTTTTGATTCGTCGCTCAATCATGTCTCTTCTGTTTCTGGCCCTCTTGGCCGGACTCGGCGGTTACTACGGCGAACACCTGCCCTCCAGCTTCCTGCCGGATGAGGACCAGGGTTACATTTATGGCTCCTTGCAGCTTCCCAACGCATCCTCTCTCCAGCGCACCTCGGAAGCCGCCAAGGAAGTCGAGAAAATCATCCTGGGCACGCCGGGCGTCGAGTATTGCACCACGGTTGTCGGCTTTAACATGGTGAGTGGCGTTCAGGATACCTACAACGCCTTCTTCTTCATCACGCTCAAGGACTGGGACAAACGCACCGATCCCCGCGAGTCCTACACCAATATCAAGAAGATCCTGAACCTGAAACTCTATCCGATCCCCGAAGGTACCGGATTCGTCTTCCCGCCACCCGCGATTCCCGGCGTCGGCACGGCGGGCGGCTTTACCATGGTGCTGGAAGACCGCGCCGGAAACGGTTCTGATTTCCTCAACCAGAATGTGAACGCCTTCATGGCGGAAGCAATCAAGCGTCCGGAGCTCGATCCGAAGAAAGGTGGCCGTGTGACGACCACTGCGCTGCCCATCGTACCTCAGGTCGGGGTTAACATGGATCGCGACAAAGTGCTGAAATTGAAGGTCAACCTGGGCGATGCCTACCAGACGCTGCAGTGCTTCATGGGCGGGGTCCTGGTGAATTATTTCAATCTGTTTGGCCTGCAATGGCAGACCTATGTGGAAGCCGAGGGGGCCTACCGCACCGTGCCGGAAAATATCGGCCAGTTCTATGTCCGTAACAGTGAAGGACAGGCCGTTCCGATGTCGACACTCACCTCCATCGATCACCAGAAGACCGGCCCGGAATTCATCATGCGCTACAATCTTTACCAATGTGCGCAGTTGAACGGCAGCCCCGCCGTTGGCTACAGCTCCGGCCAGGCCACGGCGGCATTGGAAGATGTCTTCCGCAAGACCCAGCCCCAGGGCATGGGCTTCGATTACATGGGCATGTCCTTCCAGGAACAGGTTGCCGCCAATGGCGTTTCGCCGTTGGTGATCTTTGCGCTTTCGCTGCTCTTTGTCTTCCTCATCCTCGCGGCGCTCTATGAAAGCTGGTCGCTGCCATTCAGCGTGCTCCTGGCCACGCCGGTGGCGGTCTTCGGTGCCTTCCTCACGCTCCATTTGCGCGGGATGGATAACGACGTTTACGCCCAGATCGGTCTCGTCATGCTCATCGGTCTCGCGGCTAAGAACGCGATTCTGATCGTCGAGTTCGCCCGCATGCAACTCGAAGAAGGCAAGGGCAAGAAGACGATCGCCGAGGCCGCCCTCGAAGGCGCACGCCTCCGTCTGCGCCCGATCTTGATGACCTCCTTCGCCTTCATCCTCGGTTGCGTACCGCTCTGGTTCGCTAGCGGCTCAGGCGCAATTTCACGTCAGGTTCTCGGCAGCGCGGTCATTGGTGGGATGCTCGCTTCCTCCGCAGTTGCGATCTTCCTCGTTCCCGTGACCTTCTATGTCGTGGAAAAGCTCTCCGCGAAGAAGCACGAGGAAACGGTCACTCCTGAGCCGCCCCAGCCGGAAGAGCCCGCGGCTTAATCAGCGCATCGCATCGATTCCAGACGGTGGCCCGGGCTACTTCGGTGCCCGGGCGCGAAGCGCGCAAGAGCTTGAGCATTCCGACGCCAGTTTTAACTTCCGGCCAAAGGCTCCGGCCGGATGACCCCGCGCTGGGTGGTCTTGAGGAATTCCGTGAGATATTTCACGTAGATATTCCCCGCGTCCTCGGTGGCTTCGATTTTCTCGACCGCCTGGGAAAAATTGAGGGTCTTGTCGGCAAGGATGCGGTAAGCGCGGCGGAGCGCCTTGATATCGACCTCCGCAAAACCGCGCCGTTCCAGCCCGACGTGATTCACGCCGCGCAGGCTGGCGGGATTGCCATCAGCCACGAGAAAAGGCGGCACGTCCTGCACAATCTTGGTGCAACCACCGATAATCGAGTGGGCACCAATCCGGCAAAATTGATGCACAGCGGAGAGCCCGCTGATCACCGCGCTATCGCCCACGGTGACGTGGCCCGCCAGCGTGGCGTTATTGGAAAAGATGGTCTTGTGGCCCACGCGACAGTTATGCGCGATGTGCGAGTAGGAAAGGAAAAGGTTGTCGTCGCCGATGATGGTTTTCTCATTGGGCCCGGTACCACGATGCACGGTGGAGAACTCGCGAAAGACATTTCCTGAACCGATTTCGAGGAGAGTCGGTTCCTCCGTATATTTCAGATCCTGGGTCTTGAAGCCAATCGCGGCATAGGGAAAGAAATCGTTGCGGGGACCGATTTTGCTCGGGCCTTCCAGCGTGGCGTGATGACCCACTTTGCAACCTTCGCCCAGTTCGACTTCTGCACCAATGATGGCGTAAGGCCCGATATGGACACCGGCGCCGAGGCGGGCCTTGGGATCGACAATGGCGGTTGGATGGATGATGGAATCGGACATGGCGGAAACGTCCATATTAACGGGAGTCGTGAAAGCCCGCACGAATTATCTTTGTGGGAAGATGGCAATGAAATGGCCCGGCAAGCGCGCTTCCCAATAGAGTTTGGAACGAGGCCGACAAGAAGACGAATCAGGCATCGATGATGCCAAACATCAACTCGGCCTCGGAGACGATCTCATTCTTCACGCGGCAGACTCCGGCAGCACGGGCGATCTTGCCGCGCGACTTGGTCAGTTCCACTTCGATGATAAGGGTATCGCCGGGCAGGACGGGCTTGCGCCATTTCACTTTGTCGGCGCTCATGAAGTAGCCGATCTTGCCGCTCACACCGGTGGCGCGACTGAGGAGGATACTGGCCACCTGCGCCATGGCCTCGACCTGCAACACGCCGGGCATGACGGGATGGCCCGGGAAATGGCCGGGGAAGAACGGCTCGTTCATGGTGACGGCTTTTTGTCCGACCGCCTTGGTGTTGCCCTCGAAACCGAGAATCCGGTCGACGAGCAGGAAGGGGAAGCGGTGCGGCAGCACCTTCATGATGTCGGCGGTGTCCATGCCGCCTTCGCCCATCGGGACGTGCTCGAAAGGCATCCGCTGGGCCTGACGCTGCTTGTATTGCTTGTAGAGCTCGCGGGCCAGCTCGACGTTGAGCGCGTGGCTCGGCTTGACGGCGTAGATGTGGGCCTTGAGGCGCGCGGGGAAGAGACAGAGATCGCCGATCACATCGAGGATCTTATGCCGGACGAATTCATCCTCGTAACGGAGCGGCTCGCGGGAAAGGATGGCGTCGCCACGGATGACCACGGCGTTTTCCAGGCTGCCGCCCTTGATCAGGCCCTTTTCCATCAGCGGCTGGACTTCCTCGTAAAACACAAAAGTGCGGGCCTGCGCGATGTCCTTCGTGTAGTTGCCCGTCTCCGGATTCCAGGTGCGATATTGCGTGTGCTTGCCGAGATGGTTCGCATTGGTACAGCTCACTTCAAAGCGGTCGGAAGGCCAGGCGATGATGTAACCGCCGTCGCGACCGGTAACGCGGACGGGCTCGGCCAGTTCGTATTCGATGACGTTCGCATCGAGTTCCTGTTTGCCCGCCTTCTCGAGCATCTCGACGAAGAGCTTGCCGCTGCCATCGCCGATGGGGGGTTCGTTGGCGTCGATTTCGATCAACGCGTTATCGATGCCGAGTCCGCGAAAGGCGGAGAGGAGATGCTCGACGGTGTGGATCTTCACGTTGCCTTCGCCCAGGGTCGTGGCGCGCTCGACGTGCTTGACGTTGTCGATGTGGGCGGTGACGGTCGGCTCATCGGGGAGATCGATCCGCTTGAAAACGTAGCCGGTATTGGCCGCTGCAGGTTTGACGGTGAGCGTGACGTCCGAACCGGTGTGCAAGGCAGAGCCCTTGACGGACTGCGGTTCGCGGATGGTGGTTTGTTTGAAGCTGGCCATGGGAAACGTTAACCGTAACCGTTTTGTCGCATGGTTGGCAAGGTTGGAGGGCTGTCCCTCTATTCACCTTCCGTCATCCTGAGCTTGTCGAAGGATCAGCCCCCGCTGATCTGACGGTCATAAAATGACGTCGAATATGAACTGGAAGCTGATCCTTCGACAAGCTCAGGATGACGGATTTATAAGCGGATATCAGACCGGAGGCTCATTCTCCGGAAACTTAGGCAACGGCGCCACAGCGCGGCCTTCGAGGGGGCGCCGATACTCGTAGATGCCGGGAAAGCTTTGCGATTTCTCGGCGTAGGTCTGTGCGAGCATTTCCAAATGCGCATCAATGTTGTCGATGTGATGCAACATCCAGGCCTCGGGTGTGCGCGGGGTAACCGGTGCGCCATATTCCTTCTGGCCGTGATGTGAGGCGATGAGATGGAGGAGATGTTCCCGCACGGTTTCTCGCGGCGGCTGGGTGGGCGCGCTAAATTCGGGATTGGATTCGAGGCTGCGCCAGAGCTTGTTGACCAGCTCAATGCCGATCGTGATGTGCCCGAGCAACTCGCCAATGGTTGTCATGGGGCTGACAAAACCCTGCGGCTGGTAATCGAGTTCCCAGAGTTTGCCGCAATCATGAAAGAGAATGCCGGTGCGGACGAGGTCCCAGTTGAGTCCCGGATATACCGGAACGAGCGCCGCGCCCGCCCGCAACATCTGCGTCGTATGCTCCAGCAGACCGCCACGCCGGGCGTGATGGTAATCCCGCGCGGCCGCGGCCCGGCGGAATTTCTCGCCGTAATCGCGAAGATAGGTCTGGGCAAGCAACCGCAGGCGCGTGTCCTGGATCGCGTCCACAAAAGAGGTGACATCAGCCCAGTCGCGCTCCAGCGCAGCACGGCGCTCCGGCGTGCCGGCGAAGAGATCGGTTATTTCCTGCTTCTCCAGATGGCGCACGCGCATGCGGTCGATATTCAGCCCATACTGGTTGCGCCAGAAGGAGCCCTCGACGCGGATGCAGTCGCCATCCTGCAGGTCCTCGCATTCCTCGAAGGCGTCGCTGTCCTCCCAAATCTTGAATTTCTCCAGGGCGGTGCCGTCGGTGATTTCGATGTCGAGGAACGGCTTGCCCGCCTTGGTCACGCTCTCCCGCACCTTGGCGACCTGGCAGGCCACCTCCGCCTTGACGGGGCTGCCATCAGCGAGAGTGAGCTTGGCGATTTCCTGGAGGGTCATATCTTTTTATCCACAATTCTGCGCACAACAATCTCTGCTCTTATGTCAAAAGACTGGCAGCAATGCTTCTCCAAGTTGCAGGTTTAAAGCCCCATGAGGAGGGATGCCGAATATGTACGGCTTTAATGCGTTTGTGATTGGTCGATAAATAAAAGGAATCTTTCAGGGTCGAATCTACTGCAATTAATCCTAATGATTGAAGGTTGGCCCATAGGGCACATCCTAATACCAGGACTCGATCAGGATCCAGTTTGTTCAAAACCAAACGAAATGGAACTGCTGAGTTCGTCCACATTTCATGAGAAGGCCTCTGTCTCGGGGCTGTCCCTACCGCTTCTTGAACATAGTTATAAAATGCCACTGAGTTCCAAAACATCTGGGAGTCTTCTTCCACACCGTCAGAAATTGAACGATATACTTTCTTATAAAATCTAAATTTATTGTCAGTAATTAGAGTTGATACCAATTCCGGCTCTAAATTTGAGCCGGGTCTCTGGTATTCGGATTCTCCGAGAATCAAGAGTTTTTTGCCTCTATAGCCAGTTCGACAGTAACGGCTTCCAACCCAAGGAAAAAATTTTACTTCGGGTATGCCTAAATCCATGTCACACGGTGTCCTTATAGTCGCGTCATTGCAAGCTCACTCCAATTTCTGCCTCTCCGGCGACCAACAGGTCGTGCGTCCACCAATAGTCGCGTGCTGGAGCTTCGCGCCAGTGCGGGGACAGATGCCGCCTTTTTCCCAGCGATGATTGAAGAGCCAACTATCAGGCGGATCGGACCAGTCCTTGGCGATGACCCGCATCGCCTCACGGCAGACGGTCCGGATTTCGCGATAGAGCGTCTTCACATGCGCGGTATCAAGCGAACCGGCAGCCTGTCTTGGATGGATGGCCGCCCGCCAGAGGATTTCATCCGCCATCCAGTTGCCGATCCCGGGAAAGCGTTCCTGCATGAGCAGCACGGCCTTGAGCGGTGCACGTCCGCGACGGCGGAGAAAATCGGCCAACATTTTGACCGTGAATTCCTTCGAGAGAAGATCCGGCGGCAGCTTGGCCCACCAGGCGGGTGCGTCCATTCCTTCGCTAAAGAGAATGCGACCGAAGAGTCGTGCGTCCTCAAAGACGAGCGAGTGTTTGGCCTGATGCAGGACGAGGTGATCATGCTTCGCGGGTTCGTAGTCGGCGGTCTCCAGCCTCAATTCGCCAGTCATGCCCAGGTGAACCCCAAGCCAGCCGCAATCCTTCGCTTTTCCCTTCCCGCCTTTGGCCACGAAAAGCATTTGTTTGCCACGCGTCTCAGATCGTTCCAGCGTGGCCCCAGTCAAGTATCGCACCAAATGTGCCGTATCCGTGCCGCGAAAAACGCGGGCTTTTGGGTGAATCAGCATGCGGTCGATCCTTTGGCCTAGGCCGGGATTCCACTGCTTACAAAAATAGGCGACTTCAGCCAGTTCGGGCATGGCTCTTCACCATGCCCCTGAAACCGGGTTTGCACAAGATGGCACGTGCACCTTACAGTGACGCCAACATGCTTTATCGCAGCGTCGCCCGCCCCCTCCTTTTTTGTTTGCCGCCCGAATGGGTGCATCACGCCTCCATGACGGCGCTGACGCACACCCCGATGGCCGCCGTCATGGAGCCGTGGGCGCGGCGCGATTTTCCCTCGCTGGAGAAGAAGCTCTTCGGGCTCACCTTCCCCAACCCCATCGGTTTGGCTGCGGGCTTCGACAAAAATGCGGATGGCGTCACGGTCTGGCCTCGCCTCGGCTTCGGGTTCATGGAACTCGGTACCATCACGCCGCGCCCCCAACCGGGCAATCCGAAGCCACGGGTGTTCCGGCTTCCCGTGCAACAGGGGCTGATCAACCGGCTCGGATTTCCGAATATCGGTGCGGAGGAGGTCGCGCGACGGCTGGAAAAGATCAAGGCCTCCGGACGTTGGCCGCGCGTCCCCGTCGGCATGAATATCGGCAAGAACAAGGACACCTCGCTGGAGGAAGCGGGCCGCGATTACGTTGCCTGTTTTCGCGCCACGCGCGATCTGGCCGATTACTTTGTCGTCAATGTAAGTTCGCCCAATACGCCGGGCCTGCGCCAGCTCCAATCCGGACAGTTTCTCGATTCGATTCTTGGACCATTGCGCGATGAAGACCCGGACGGCAAGCACCCACTCCTGATCAAGATCGCCCCCGATTTGGCTGAAGAAGACCTCGTCAATATCGTGACGGCGGTGGAAAAATACCGGCTGGCGGGCATCGTCGCGACCAACACAACCATCGATAAGATGGGGCTTCCTTTGCAGGAGCAGGGAGGCGTCAGTGGTCGGCCGCTCACCCAGCGCAGCACGGAAATCATCCGCGCCGTGCATCGCCTCACGGATGGTCGGGTGCCGATCATCGGCGTGGGGGGCATTTTCAACGCGGACGATGCGCGCGAGAAATTTGCGGCGGGAGCGAGCCTGCTGCAGCTCTATACCGGCTTTGTCTACGAGGGGCCGCTCGTTGTGCGGAAGATTTGCTCCGGTCTGTCATAGAATTGTTGCCCAAAAGGCTTAGAAATGAAGAGTGACGGCATAATATAAGCTTTCACTAAACATCTCAATTTCTGGGTCTATTGTCCGAATCTGCCTATATGTCTCTTCCCCGCTTCCCCCTCAGAAATTGCCCCAGCCGTGGAGGCTTTAGCTTGGTCGAGGCAACGATATCGCTCGGGCTCATGAGCTTCGGCTTGCTTACGCTGGTTCCCTTGCTCGCCGTTGGACTGAAGGCGGCTCGAGTGGCCAAAAATGACCAGGATTCCGCTCAAATCGTCCAGACTTTGGTGGAGAAAGCCAAGCAAGGCACACTGGCCTCCGGTTCAACTCCGTTCGATGAGCAGGGGAATGCTTGCGTTGCCTCTCAAGCGGCCTTCACGGCTGCGGCATCCATCGCCCCTGTCACCGGAAATACTTCCGTCACCCGATTGACCCTCGTCATCACACCCCGAGGTGCACCCGATCACGCGCGAACCTATGTGGTCGTTTTCGCGCCTTCGTCCTGACGGGCGATCCACTTCCACGCAGGGGCTAACCGTGATCGAAGTGGTCATCACTTTGGCGATCGTGATCATGGTGATGGTCATCGTGCTGCAAGGGGTCACGGCCGTGGAACAATCGTGGAAGTCTACTGCCACGAGCTCCTTCACGGAGGCAGAATCCGGTTTCGAAAGCATGGCGCGCAACCTGGCGTCTGCGACCCTGGAACCGTATTGGGACTATGCGGATAGCAGTGGAGCTTTCCGGACCAACTCGACCTCCACGTTTACCCCGGATCACCTGGCCCGGCGCTCCGATCTCGACTTCGTTTGCGGACCGGGTAATGGCACGAATGGCTTGCTTGCGGGCAGCGGACGCATCACTTCCGGCAGCGCGGTTTTCTTTATGCAGCCCGCAGGCTACAGTCAGACACTGGCCAACACGGGAATGGAGCGACTGCTCAACGCCAGAGGGTACTTCGTGGAATTTGGGGATGACAGCGATGTCCCTTCCTTTTTTCCGGCGACCTCCCACCGGTGGCGTTGGCGCCTGAAAGAAGTGCGGCAGGAGGCGGAAGCGCTCCAGGTCTTCACAGTGTCGAAATCTTCAGACTGGATGGGAAAATTGGTTGCTCCCGGAGCAATCACATCCGTTGTCGCCGATAATGTGATCTTGCTCATCGTCTTGCCGGAGAGAAGCGCGTCCGACTCCGGAACGCCGCTGGCCCAAGATTTTCGCTACGACTCCCGCGACGACGGTAATCCGCTGACCCGGCACCAGTTGCCTCCACGACTCCGTCTTGTGCTGATGGCGATGGATGAAGCGTCCGCGCAAATCCTGGCACAGCAGAACGGCTCGAATCCTCCCGGGCTAGTCGCGGCAAATCTGTTCCAGCAAGCTAGCTCGCTGGATACGGATCTGGTCACCCTTGACGCCACGCTGACTGCGCAGAAAATAAGGCATCGCCTGTTTCAGAGGGAAATCCTGCTGAACGGCGCGGCATGGTCGAACACGACATCCCAGTAGAGTTTATGCTTCGTCGCAATCCCCCGTTCAGGCAGGCATGCACTGGATCGACCTTGGTGGTCGTGCTGGCGGCATTGACTCTGGTCATGCTCCTCATGGTGGCTCTGCTGCAATCCACGTTGTTTCAGGCGAGGGATTCCCAAAACGCGCTGGTGCTGGCGCAGGAAAAGATGCTGGCCGATTCAGCGGTGGCGCTGGTCATCGGTCAGATTCAGCAGGCCTCGACCCAGAGCAACCAGTGTTGGATTTCACAACCGGGTCTTTTGCGGACGTACGCCATATCCGCCACGCGCAAACCGAGCACGTGCTACAAACTCTATTCCGCCGCACAGATGACCGATACCAGCGGGACGCTCAATTTTTTGACCAATGACACTCCCAGCGATTGGAATTCCACGGCGAATCAAAACGCCTACACGGACCTGAATTCACCCGCGGTGACCTCGTCCCGGCAGACGATCTATCCCATCCTCGATCCGGCCGCGACGAACAGCGTGACAGGGGTCAGTGTTGATGGCGGCCACGACGTTTCGATGCCCGTGGCCTGGCTCTATCAGCTACAAGATGGAACGCTTGGTCCGGCCAGTAACGGCACCAAGTCGAACCCCATTGTTGCGCGGATCGCGTTTTGGACGGACGACGAGACCTGCAAGATCAACATCAACACCGCCGGGTATGGCACGGGTTGGAATTCTCCGCATCTCAACTCAACCGATGATGTCATGTGGAGCACGAACCAACCAGCCAGCGGTCTCTATTCGTCTTATCCGGGACATCCCGCAACGACATCTCTCGGCATCGCGTTTGGCACCAGTTCCTATTCGCCGCAGCAACTGTTGGGCTTGACCCCGCGCTATGCCCCGGATGGTTCGCTGAAGGCGGACCGGCTCTACAATTCGCTCGATGAGCTTTGCTTTAGCTCCAGTCTCACGACGGATAATCAACGTCAAACCAATATCATTACTCCAGGCCAAATTGAAGTCTCCCGCTTTGTCCTGACCGCCCATAGCCAATCGCCCGAGACGACGCTTTTGGGCGAGCCCAGGATCGCCATCTGGCCGGTCTCCGATGCTCCGTCAGATACCACGCGTACCACGGCGACGGACCGCGCGGTGATTAGCGATGCGACCATCGGATCGCGTAGCTACTACTTTCAGCGGCACAACGCCCTCAGCGCGACAGACGATCTCGATACCAACATCGTGCCCTCCAACGCCCAACTCTTTAATGAGCTTCTCTCGCGCGGCAACACCTTGCTCCCCGGTTACGGCACCTGCTTCACCCAGAAGTATACCGGAGCGACCTGGCCGCAACTCATGCTGGAGATCGCCGACTTCATCCGCGGCCTGAACGCGATCGATCCCAGCCCCGCCCCATTCGTCCCATACGCAAAGAGCGACCCAGCCACTGGCCTCGGTCGTGGCTTCATCGTTCCCCTGAGCTGGACTTACGCTTCAGGTTCCGGTCCGGTGACGTTGCGCGGGCTGGGCCGCTGCCCCACGCTATCCAGTTTGACCCTCGTTTTTTATGTGTGCGGTTTCGGTTTCAAGGATGGCTCGGTAATCGATTTTACCGGCATGTCAAATGTTGATGCTGTCGCCAAATGGAACAATTATTTTCTGCCCGGCTCGTCGCAGTGGAAAAATGTTTCCAGCGAATTAGTTCGCTGCTTTGTCGTCCCGTGCACGTTCCAGCCCGGCTGCGCTTACCCGGAGGTCAATGACGATTGCGACATTCAAATCCAGGGCCTCGACCAGATCAAGGTCACCTGCGGTTCCAATTCAGGTAATTTTGGATTTCAGGCGACGACGACTTCGCCCCTTCTGGGGTACCCCTTGCAAGTCCTTAAACCTGACCGTGCGTGGGGAGGCAACGAGGGCCCGGTTACCTGGCGTGCCACCGGCGATGCGCTCGCCAATAATCAGACGGTGACCTATCCCTTCACCGGAACCAATTACCTCGTGGTTCCGATGGTTGCCAATGCCACCGCATCCCAACTTGATCCCAAGACTGGAGGCTCGACGTGGCCTCCGATCAATCAGCCGTTTAGTTTCGCTGCCGTTCATGGCTTGACCGTGTTGATTCGCGATGGCAGCGGCCACGCCTTGCAAACCCTAGCACTCAATCTTCCGGCCTTTACCGTTTCCAACCACGCTCCGTCGATCAATGGTGAATGTGATCACGCCGACGACCCCAACCCCGCGAATGCGAACACTGGCTGGACGAATAGCGCGACGACCGTGTTGCCCTGCTATTACATGAATCTGCAAAACCGGTTGCTCGCCACGCAAAATAACCGTCCTCTCCTTATTCAGCCTGGCGATGTCACACGAACCCTTGAAGCCAATGACGCCCGCGTGATCAGCGCCCTGAACAGTATCCCTGGCGCGACCAATACTCCTTCCGCTCTTTTTCAGTCTGGCGCGAATTATATTTCGAGCGCTTCGCAGTCGCATAATTTGAGCTTCGCGGATGGCACCAGCGTTCTCGGTTCGTTTGGGCCGACGCGCCTGGTCAAAAATGTCCAGTATTCCACGGCAACCAATAGCTTGATCTGCATCAATTGGAGGGACGGGAAAACTCCGATGACCAACTTCTGGTACACCGTCGCACCGGGCAGTGCGCCCAGCACCGCGAACGGAGTGACCATGGCTCCCGTCCAGGTCATCAACGGAGACTGGGATACCGGGCCGGGTCTTGCTCCTGATGGCGCACTTATCAATCTTCCCGATGCGGGAACCACGCTCGCGCCATCTACGGCTTACTTTTCTCTGTCTGGAGGACAAACGAACGCTCCAACGCAACGTACACCCAATGCGCTGGTGCCATCCCCCGTAGTCTTCGGCTCGCTCCCTGCGGGCGTCGATCCGCTCAACCCGGTGCAATCGGAACCATGGCGCACGCTTCTCTTCTGTCCCTATCCTGCATCGGCGACTAATTCGGCTCCCTATAATAACGGTCATCCTGGTGCGGTCAGTCCGCCGGATCACCTCATTCTCGATAATTTCTGGATGCCGACCGTGGAGCCTTATCCCATCAGCAGTCGCATGACGACGGTGGGCAAAATCAATCTCAACGATCAGATTGCGCCTTTCACCTGGATTCATCGTAATACCGCACTCCATGCGCTCTTAACCAATCTGCGTATCCCGGCCATTCCTGCCCCGCTTCCTTCAATTACCACGCTCTACAAATCACCCGGCAGCCCCATTCCCTCGATCTGGAAGCCTGTTGATGAGGACGCGACCATTGTTCAGGAGGAGAATAAGTTCGCCACCAACAGCGTCGATGCCTACCTGAGCGAAAGCGAAATTTGTACCGTGCCTTTGGTGCCACAAGGCCTGAATGCAGCTTCAACGAATGCCGCTGATGTGCAAACCGCGCTTTATACTTTTTGGAATAACAACTACAGCGCAGGTCACCTGACCGGCGACAACCTCCGCGAGCTTCCCTACGCCGAGCTCTACAGTCGTCTGACGACCCGCTCGAATTCCTATACGGTGCATGTCCGCGTGCAGGTGCTCCAGAAGCTGGCGCATGATCCCAATCAAAATGTGTGGAATGAAGGCACGGATCTCATTTTGGGCGATTGGCGTGGTTCGTATGAAATTGAGCGCTATCTCGATCCGGCTGCCCCGACGCCAGTCCTGGGACAGCCGCTTCGGTCATACAAATTCCGCATTGTCAGCGCCCGGCAATTTGCACCGTGAGCTCTCATCTCTTGTGTCCTCGGCGCGCTTTTATGGCTATAGTTGAGTAATGACCGGTTTTGAAGCGCTGCAACAACTTCGCCTTCCGGATGCCTGGCAGGCGGAGGCGATCCGCGCGCTCACCGCCGGCGATGATGTGATTGTCCAGGCCCCGACCGGCGCGGGCAAGACCTTCGTCTTCGAGCAATATTTCCAGCAACGACGCGGACCGGGCCAGGTGATCTTCACCGTGCCGACGCGCGCGCTGGCCAACGACAAATTCGCCGAGTGGAACCGGCGTGGCTGGCGCGTTGGCATCACCACGGGTGATCTTTCGCACGATCCTGAGGCACCCTTAATCGTCGCGACCCTGGAAGCACAGCAAACGCCGTCCCGTGCCGCGCTTTACGTCATCGACGAATACCAGTGGCTGGCTGACCCACTCCGCGGCAATCACTACGAGGGCACGATCCTGTCCTTGCCTGCGCGGACGCAACTTCTCCTCCTCAGCGGTAGCGTGGCCAATCCCGGTGTGGTGCGCGACTGGCTCCTGCGACTGCAACGTGGCCGCAACGTGACGATGATTGAACAGCGCGAGCGGCCGGTGCCACTCGATGAAGTTGAGATCGATTCGATGGCTCGCAACGTACCCGAGGCCATCACCGGCTACTGGACGCGGCGGCTGGCCGGAGCCTTGCGTGAAGACCTGGGCCCGATTCTCGTCTTCGCCCCACATCGGCGCGAGGCGGAGAAAATCGCCCGTGATGTCGTGGCTGGAATTCCGTGCCCGCAACCACTGCGTCTCACCCGCGACCAGGAAAATGCCGCGGGTCCCGCCTTGGCTAAGTTGCTTGGGCAGCGGGTCGCGTTTCATCATAGCGGGCTCAGTTACGTCCAGCGCGCGGGCCTGATCGAACCACTGGCCAAGTGAGGGCAACTGCGCGTGGTCGTGGCCACGCTCGGGTTGAGCGCGGGCATCAATTTCTCGCTCCGTTCCGTACTCGTCACCGCCACGAGCTTCACGGCAGGCGGCTTTCCGCGCGAAGTTTCGCCCTCCGATCTTTTGCAGATGTTCGGACGCGCGGGACGGCGCGGGCTCGATGAGCAGGGCTACGTGCTGGTCAGTGAACGCACGCCGCGACTCGGCCAGGCGCGCGCCGGACATCTCCGTCGTTGTGCGCCGTTGCCCTGGCGTCCTTTTTTGCAGGAATTGGCAAACGGGGGACGCATCGAAGAAGTGAGCGCCGCGTTTCAAAAAAAACTCTTCACCATCGAGTCCATTCCGTTGGGGATCGAATCGACGCAGAAGTTTGCCGAACCGCTTCCCTGCGGATTGAAGACCGATGCGGGACGGGCACGGTTGGTCCGTCGCGAGAAGGATCCCGCGCCCTTTTGCTTTACCTGCGTGCATCGTCCGGAATGTCTGCAACTCGATCCCAAGCCGACCTTGATCTGGCTTTGGAACCGGGTCGGCATTCTTGACAAGCAACTCCAGCTCACCCGGCGCGGACGCATCATGGCCTGCTTTTCCGGGCCGGAAGGTCTCGGCGTGCTCGCAGGTCTCGAGGACGAAAAATATCCGCTCCCCGACCTGATGGAAGACATCGCGAATCTCGTCGCGGGAGATCGCTTTTGCGGCACCGAACCCCGCTGGGGCGGTCGCCTCGCCCAAGCCTGCCAGAAGACGTTCAAGCGCTTCACCAGCGATGGGTTTCTCGTCGATGGCATGCCGGTTAATTACGGATCGGGCGGCGCGGAAATCGTCCGCCTCCTGCGCACCAAGAAATATGTGCCGATGGAAGGCCTACAGGAACATGTCCACCGCGGCGATGTCGACCGGTTGCTCATTGAGTGGAAAAGCCTCCTGCGCCAGGTCGCCGGTGCGGATACCAATCCAGCCTGGCCGCGCTGGACAGAATTCCAGAGCCTGTGCCGTCTTGAACTAACCCAATATGAGCGGGACAGCTTGCCCGGCCTTCCCGTCATTCCCGCCGAGCAGCAAAAGCCAATCAGTCATCGATTGTCGATGGCCTCTTACTGAATACCTATTCAAAGGAAGGTTTAATCCAGCCCGATAAGAATGGTAACCTTTTCTTGCTTGGTTTAGAAAGGTGGCATTCATGAAAAGACTCGTCATTTCGAGCCTAATAGTTGTCGTGATTTATTGCGCTGCATATGGCCTGATTAGATGGCGTAAATTAGTTGTTATGAGAGATACGATTTTAAGGAGAAAGGTCTTCTGGTTCGTGAAACAGGCCCCGGATGGGACGCTCGCGATGATTGGAAGGGGCATCTAAAAAACAGTTTAAATAAGCCCGTTTTTATTTTCTTTCGTCCGCTTGAACTAATCGAGAATCAAATGCGTGGCTCTGTAAAACCACTTCCTTAATTTGATATTCGATCAAGGTGGAGTTTTTGTCTTTTCTCGCCAATATCAAGATTAAGGATTGGTTGCAAATTTCACCTCAACCGGCGCACGCTCAAAATCATTCGCTTCCATCAGCGCGCGTGGTTTCATCGCGCCGAGTGCGGCGATGTAGCAATCGGGAACCACTTCCAGGCGCGTATTATAGAAAGTCGCGATGCTGTTGAAATAAGAACGGGCGAGGGCGATGCGCTGCTCGGTATCGCTCAGGCTTTTTTGGAGGGCGAGGAAGTTCTCGTTTGCTTTTAAATCGGGGTAAGCCTCCTTGAGGATATTGACCTGGTCGAGTATGGAATGAAAATCGGCACCGGCTTGTCCGGGAGCGGTGGCGGAAAGTTGCTTACGCATCTCCGCCAGCGCCTCTTGGGTGGAGGCCTCGTAATCGCGGTAGCCCTTCACACTATCGACCAAATTTGGAATCAAATCGTGACGCCGCTTGAGCTGAATATCGACCTGCCCCCAGCCTTGCTCAACGCGTTGTCGTAACTCGACGAGGCTGTTGTAGACGGTGATGATCCATCCGACCAACCAGCAACCGAGATAGAGGAGCGCCTCGGCAACATAGATCAGGATCGAAATGGCCGTGATGTCCTGATTGCGGGCCAGATCGCACGCCACATGTCCGCCCGGCGCCGCGATCAGCCCCAGGAAAAAGAAGAGCCAGATTTGCCAGCCCAGACCGCTGCTGACTTCTTCTTGCGAACGTACCGAGATGAGAAATTCCGAGGCTTGCGGATCGGCGGCAATTTCCGGGGCGACCACATCCTGCCGTTCCCGGGCCTGCCCGACGACGAAGAGCGGCGCCTGGAGCGGAATGGCCTGCTCACTGAAGCGGCGCACGCCATCGGAATCCATGATGCCGCCCGCCGGACCTTTCTCGTAATAGATATGGTCGAAAGGCGTGCAGGTCTGGTCGAAAACGCCGAGGGCCTCGATCCGTGCGCCTTCGGGATGAACGAGAAGCACGCCCGTATCGTCCTCCAGGTAAAACGGGGTCGATTCCGTTTCGGTAGCGACGGTGGTCCAGCCGCTCTCCTGCCGGGTCACCGTCCGCGTGTTGCCCTTGTCATCGGTTTCGGTTGTCGTGACCATGCGCGACCAACGCTCCTGGATATCGTAGGAATAATGGACACACGGCGTTTCCGTCAGGTAACTCATGAGGGGTTGCTCGCATTTGGTGATGCCCTTGAGCTCAACCAGGCCGATGAAGACACCCTGGGTTTTTGACGTGGGTAGATTGTCGATCAGGCGCCGCCTCTTGCAGGCGCGCAAGGAGGCGTAGAGTGAAACGACCGCAATGACCAGGCCGATCCACGGCAGGAAGGGGCTCAAATCCTGGCTGTTGTCGGCAAAAATGGCGGGCATAGGACAAACCGTGCGCCCCGGAACGTATCGAAAAATGGGCTGCGGGTCTCGCGGAAAGATTCTCTCCCCGTTTGACAATCGGCAGTCACTTGGGAATCCTAGGCTCTCATGATTCCCATCTTGCCCATTGTGACCGGCCCGCTGGCCGCCTGGATGATGCTTGGATTCAAAGTTCTGGCCGCGATGGGTTTCATGGCCGCAGCAGACTTGGTCATGCTCTATGCCTGCTGAAAAGCGTGGCGGGTTTGGTTATTGGCGCGATCCGGTTTTTTTACTTTGCCTTGGCATCTATTTTGTCAACCGGGAATGGATCAAGCCAAACCTCCACGCCTATTCGCCACTTTTTCACGGACATCTCAACGATACCCTGCTGGTTCCGGTGGCCTTGCCGATATTTCTCCTAGTCTATCGCTGGCTCGGGCTGCGTCCCGACGACGCGCCGCCACGGTTCTGGGAAATGGCGCTCCACGTCATCGTCTGGACAATATTCTTCAAGTGGTTTGGACCCAGCGTGCTCCACCGGGGAGTTGCCGACATGGCAGACATTGCCTGTTATGCAGGAGGGGGACTGGCCGCTTGGCTGCTATGGCGTTCCTGGGGGAAACCGGTCCGCATGACGGAGTTGTCATGATGCGATAGTTGCCAGAAACCCATTCCGCCCGGATACTAGGCGAGACCATGTCCATCTGGTTTGCCTTCATCATCGGCTTTGCCCTGGCGCTGAACGGCGGCTACCTCGCCATTCAGCTCTGGTTACTTCAACGTCACGCGCCCTGGCCTCGCGGCGTAATCATCGCGGTCTGGAGCTGGAGTCTCCTCATGTCTGCGCTCTTTTTGTTGCAAATTTTGGCCCCGCCCGAATGGACGCCGTTGATGCGGCAGTGGCTCTATTTTCCGCTGGCCGTGCAGATGGTCTGGAACGTTCTTTTCATTTTGCTTCTGGTTCCGAGTTTAATCCTCGTTGTTCTTGTGCTTCGGCGGCTCAAGCCTTCCCCAAAGGCTCCGTCAGCGAATCCAGACGGCATGTCGCGCCGTAAATTCGTCTACCTCCTCTCCTGCAATGCAGCTCCCGTTGTTGCCGTGGGCATGGGTGTGCATGGTGCGTTGACCCGCGACGATCTGCGCGTCAATTCGCTCACCGTCCCTATCACCGGACTTCCCCCGGAATGGGAGGGCTTCACCATCGCGCATGTCAGTGATATTCACTCCGGGATTTTTTGCGGACCTGATCGCATCAAGCTGATTGGGGACCGGATCAATGACCTGAAAGCCAATTTGATCGCCATCAGTGGTGACATGATTAATCACTCGATGAGCGAATTTCCCGATGTGGTGCAACTGATCCGTCGCCTCGAATCGCCTGACGGCGTCTGGCTCTGCGAGGGAAACCATGATCATCCCGATACGGGCGACGTCGTCCGGGCCTGCGTGGCGGAAAACCTGAAGATGCTCTATAATTCGACGGCCACGATTTCGCGTGAAGGCTCGCGCCTGCTGCTGGCCGGTTTGCCTTGGATGCGCCCCGGATTTGAGTTGGACCGGACATTAGTCGATCGTCTTTTTCCTGAACGCCAAACGGGCGATCTCCGCGTCCTCCTCGCGCATCATCCCCATTTGTTTGATCTCGCCCCCAGCGCTGATCTTGTCCTCAGTGGTCACACCCATGGCGGCCAGATCATGCTCGGGCCCGACTTCGGTCTGGGTCCCGCCTTTTTCCGGTATTGGAGTGGACTCTACCGGCATGAGAAGAATCAGAATACGCTGGTTGTCTCCAACGGCTGCGGCGACTGGTTTCCCTGCCGGTTTGGTGCGCCCGCGGAGATTGGTCTCCTGACCCTGGCCAAGGCCTAAAGCCTCTAAACTAAGACGCGCGCGAATCGATTCACTTCTTCGGATTTAGCGTCTCATAGCATTCATCCGTGGCGAGGGAGGTTCCGCGGGCAGCCGCTGTGGCCAGCTCATCACACCGGTTGTTCAAGGGATTGGCCGCATGTCCCTTGACCCAATGGAAGGTGGGGTGATGTCTTTCCAAAAGCCCGTCCAGCTGAACCCAGAGATCCTTGTTCTGGACGGGTTGACGTGCGGTGGTTTGCCAGCCATTGGCCTTCCACTTGCCGATCCATTTTTTCTTGAAGGCACCCAGGACATATTGGGAATCGGAATAAATCTGGGCATCGCACGGCTTTTTCAGAGCCTGCAGGGCGGCAATCAGGGCCCAGAGTTCCATCCGGTTATTGTTGGTCCACCGGTAACCCGCGCTGATTTCCTTACGCGCCGCGCCCGAAATAAGAATGACGCCATAGCCGCCCGGCCCGGGGTTTCCGCGGCAAGCCCCGTCGGTATAAATGGTGACGGTGGAACGGGCGGACAAGGGTTATTTCCAGGAGAGTTTTAAAAGGACAACGACGCTCTTATGATTAAACCGCAAATGCGGGATCAAGATCGAGACTTTCCGAACCCGTGGGAACGCGTACATTAAACGGAATTATATGCGCATCGCGATCACGGCCGGGCCTAGTTACGAACCGATTGATGGAGTCCGTCGGCTGAGTAATTTCTCCACGGGCGAACTTGGTACGCTCCTGGCGGAGGGTTTTGCCGAAGCGGGGCACAGCGTCCTCTGCTTTCGAAGTGCCACCTCGTCTTTCGCGCCGCCCCTCTGGCCGGTAGAGGTGGTGCCCTTCACCACCAACGAAAGCCTGGAAGCCGCGTTGATGCAGACGCCCGCCCGCGAGGAAGTCAGTTTTGTTTTTCACGCCGCCGCGCTCTGTGATTTTCGCATCGCGGCGGTCCGTAATGAACAGGGTGAATCAGTCAGTCGCGATAAAGTCTCCAGTCGCGGCGGTCCCCTGCAAGTCACGCTCGAGCCCGTACCCAAGCTGATAGCCTCGCTCCGCCGCATGTTTCCCGCCAGCATCCTGGTCGGCTGGAAGTATGAACTCGATGGCACGGCGGCCAACATCGCGGCGTTGGGTCGCCAGCAAATGGAAGAGTGCCTCACGGACGCGTGCGTCCTCAATGGCGCCGCCTACGGCCATGGTTTCGGACTCCTGACCCGTTTGGGCGAGCAAACTCATCTTTCCGATAAAGCCGCTCTCTGTCGCTTCCTCATTGATTGGGCCGAGCGCATGCCGGTCGCCGGAAGCACGCCGAGGAAAGAGAGCTTCCACCCGCTCGCGACCTTCATGCCCTTGTCGCCGTTTATCTAACAAGTTCCTCGAGTCTGGTAAGGCCAGATGAGCTGGCCGCAGAGATAAGCATTGTGCTGGGCGTTGAAGAAGAGGACGATGTTCTGCTTCTTGGGCCAAAGTTGCATGGCCCCATTTTTCGGGATCGGGCGGACTCAGCTTAAGTCCGCGTGCGCCAGCCGCATGCTGTAAGCCGATAGGGCTACTCCCACTTTTCACCATGAAATCATTCCACCCCTCCTTCACCCGATGATCGTCAGCCCCTGGTTCTCCACCGAAAGAGAGGAGGGTTCGGTTAAGGCTCTCGTCTATCATCGCAATACCAGTTGCAAAGTCGGTAAGCAGATTGAGAAGAACCATCACCGGTACGGCACCGACAATCGTCCCCTATGCAAGGAATGTGCACGGCTCGATGCAATGGGGCGTTAATTGGACAGATTGTTATTCATGAAGTAAATTATTACGAAAGGTTTGCAACTCCTTCCGTAGAACCAATCTGTTATGAGCCATGTATCCAACATTAAAAAGATCGCCTTCCTCGGCGATTATCTCCCCCGCAAATGCGGCATCGCCACGTTTACCTATGATTTGAGGCACGCCTTGGCGGAAGAGTATCCCGCCGTGGAAAGCTTCGTTGCCCCCGTCAACGATCTGCCCGACGGCTACGAATACCCTCCCGAGGTCCGTTTCGAGTTCAGTGAAAACGATCTCGATTCCTATCGTCGCACCGCCGATTACCTTAATTTCAGCAACGCCGACGTGGTCTGTTTGCAGCATGAGTATGGGATCTATGGCGGCCCGGCGGGGAGCTTCATTCTCGCGTTGTTGCGGGACCTTCGCATCCCGGTGGTCACGACCCTTCACACCATTCTGCAAACCCCGAGCGTCGATCAGCGGCGGGTGATTCATGAGTTGGGGGTGCTTTCCGCACGCCTGGTCGTGATGAGCGAACGGGGTGCGACGATGTTGACCGAGATCTACGGCGTCCCGGCGGAAAAGATCGATCTCATTCCCCACGGCATCATCGACATGCCCTTCGTCGATTCCAATTTCTACAAGGATCAGTTTGGGGTGGAGGGGAAACATGTGCTCCTGACCTTCGGCCTGCTTTCGCCGAATAAGGGCATCGAGAATGTCCTGCGTGCCTTGCCGGAGGTGGTCAAAAAATTTCCCAACCTTGTCTATATCATCCTGGGGGCGACTCATCCGAATCTGGTGCGCGAACATGGCGAGGCCTACCGGCTCACCCTCGAGCGCCTGGCCAAGGATCTTGGCATCAAGCGGCACGTCAGTTTCTATAACCGCTTTGTGGACCAGGAGGAGTTGAAAGTCTTTCTTAGCGTAGCCGATCTCTATATCACCCCCTACCAGAGTGCCGCTCAAACCACGTCCGGCACCCTGGCCTACGCCTTCGGTTGTGGCAAGGCGGTGATTTCCACCCCCTACTGGCATGCGGAGGAACTGCTGGCCGATGGCCGCGGTGTCCTCGTTCCCTTCGGCGATTCCAAGGCCATGACCGAGGCAATCGTCGGCTTGCTCGGGGATGATACGCACCGTCATGCCATGCGCAAACGGGCCTATTTGCTTGGTCGCGAGATGATCTGGAGCAAGGCGGCGCAGGCCTACATGGCCTCCTTCGAAAACGCCCGGAGAAATCCAACCAGCCCGTCCATCCGCCGGTTGGAGGTGCGGACTTTGGAAGATGAACGCCTGGAACTTCCCGCCTTGCAACTCGATCATTTGACAAGGATGTCCGATTCCACCGGAATCTTTCAGCATGCGATCTACTCGCTGCCCGATTTTCATCACGGCTATTGCACGGACGACAATGCCCGCGCCCTGATCACGACGGTCTTGCTCCAGGAGCTCGAGCTGGAAGGTCCCGAACTGCATCGCCTCGCCGAAAGTTACGCGAGCTTCATGCATTACGCCTTCAACCCGGAAACGAAGTCCTTTCGCAACTTCATGAGCTTTGACCGGCGTTGGCTGGAAACCGTGGGTTCCGAGGACAGCCAGGGCCGTGCCCTCTGGGCCTTGGGCACCTGCGCGGGGCGTTCCAAGCATCGGCATCTCCAGGCCTGGGCGGCGCAATTGTTTGAGCGGACGCTTCCCTCCGTCCTTGAATTGAAATCACCCCGGACCTGGGCCTATGCACTGCTGGGCATTTTCGAATATTTCCGGCGTCTGAGTGGTGATCGACTTGCCGCCCAGGCCCGCGACACCTTCACCCAACGCTTGATTGAATGTTATGAGAAAACAGCCACGGCTGATTGGCCTTGGTTTGAAGCAGAACTTTCCTATGCCAATGCCTTGCTCCCCCATGTCCTGATTTTGAGCGGACGCTGGGCAGATAATCCAAAGGCCTACGAGATCGGTCTCCACTCGCTCCGCTGGCTGGTTTCCATCCAGAAAGCTCCCCAGGGAAATTTTCGCCCGATTGGATCGGCAGGATTTTATGCGCGAGGCGGGAAGCGGGCCGACTTTGATCAACAGCCGATCGAGGCGCACAGCACGGTTTCAGCCTGTCTGGAGGCGTATCGTTCCACCCAGGACGCCACGTGGCACGAGGAGGCGCGCATCGCCTTCGAGTGGTTCCTGGGGCGCAACGATCTCGGTCAGTCCCTTTACGATTCAAAAACCGGCGGCTGCTGCGATGGTCTTCACGTTGACCGCGTCAACCAGAACCAGGGCGCGGAATCGACGCTGGCTTACCTGATGGCACTGAGTGAAATGGAACTGCTGGAACACGATCTCCAGGCCTTCAAGAAACCGACGGACCGTGAAACTGAAGCCTTAAAAATCCACAGTCTGGTGAGAGCTTGAAATTATGCAACTGAATGTCACCCGGACCGGCATCGTCCTTAAACCTAATGCCTCGCGCGTCTTGTTCCGTCCCTTGAATTTCGTGGGTGAACAGCGGCCCCTGCGCATTCTGGCCCGGGTCTTATCGTTGTCAGAAGAGGAGGTCACGGCGTCCCTGGCCGAGGTTCTTGCCGAATTCAAAACGCGGCACCAACGCCTGCTCGATTACTTCGTCGTCCGGTATGAATCGGTTCGTCATCTCTTGCCCACGGATCAACCGCTCTCGGAGGCCCGGCAGCATCTCATCGGCGCTTTTTTCACCCATGAATACTCGCTGGAGGCCGCTGCGCTGTTCAATCCCTCCATCGTGCCCCACCCTGATCAGACGGGCCTGGCCGAGAACACGCTCCGTTTTGTCCTCAGTCTCCGTGCCACCGGAGAGGGGCATATTTCCTCGATCACGTTTCGTACCGGCACGATTGATGGCCAGGGCAAAATTGTCGTCGATGTGCCTTCCCGCTATGTGACCAAACCCGACCACATTCCGCCCGCCTCCTACAAGAAGGATCTCTTCTGGCGTAAACTGGAAGAACTGGGGGTGGTCGATTCCATCGCGGAGACGATTTTCAAAAATCTTCACGATAACTTCACGACCGATGAGTTGACCCAGGAGGTGACTTACCTCCGTCGTTACGCGCATCACCGGAATAGCGAGTTTGACCGGTGCGCCAGTCGCCTCATCACGCTGGCCCAATCCAATTACGAACTCATCTACACCGCCGACCAGCCCCTGACCGAACGAATTATTTTCCCCAATGCCCCGAGTGAATCCAACGGTATCGAGGACGCCCGGTTCGTCCGGTTTGTGGATGACGATGGCGCGGCGACCTACATCGCCACCTACACGGCTTATGATGGGCGCGTCACGATTCCGCAGCTCCTGGAGACCAGCGATTTCATGCGCTTCCGCATCAGCACCCTCAATGGTCCGGAGGTGCAGAACAAAGGCATGGCTCTCTTTCCGAGGCGCATCCACGGCCAATACGTCATGATTTCCCGGCAGGATGGCGAGAACCTCTACATCATGCAATCGGACGAGCTCCATTTCTGGCACACCAAGGTTCCACTCTTGAAGCCCACATATACTTGGGAATTTGTTCAGATCGGCAACTGCGGATCACCCATCGAGACGGAAGCCGGTTGGCTGGTGATCAGTCACGGCGTTGGCCCCATGAGAAAATATTCGATCGGGGCGTTTCTGCTCGACCTCGAAAATCCCACCCGTGTGATTGGACGCCTGCCCCGACCGCTCCTCAGTCCTGATGAGTTGGAGCGTGAAGGCTACGTGCCGAATGTCGTTTATAGCTGCGGAGCTCTCGTTCATGCCGGACTCCTGATTCTTCCCTACGCCATGTCGGATACGGCCAGCTCGTTCGCGACAGTGCCGCTGGCCGATCTCGTCAATGCGATGGAACCAGTTCGCTGATGCCCACTCGATTCCGGTGAACGAAGCCCCACGGTTTCCTCATTTAGTAATTTGGAAAATCCGGAAATGGGGCCTGTTCTCACATCAACCCCAGCGATAGCTGTAATCCGTCCGGCCTGCGGAAATGTTCCGTCCTCAAGTCGCGCGATTTGCCATTGAAGCCCAGTCGTTCGCGGAAAACATGAAACATCTGCCGGACCTGCTCCGCATACGGCCCTTCGCCGCGCATGCGGGTCGCGAAATCGCTCACGTTCAGCTTGCCTCCGCGTACGGACCGGACCGTGCCTAAAATCCGTTCCAGTTTCTCCGGGAAATTCGTCTTCAGCCATTCCTGAAAAACATCCTTCACGCCGTACGGCAGCCGCAGCATCGTGTAGCCCGCCGAACTCGCCCCCGCCGCGCGGGCTGCCTCCAGCACCGACGGAATCTCGCGATCGTTCAGACCCGGAATGATCGGCGCCACCAGCACTCCGACCGGCACGCCCGCCTTGGCCAGCATCTCCACCGCCCGCAACCGATGCGAAGGCCGGCTCGCCCGTGGCTCCATTTTCGCGGCCAGATCCGTGTTCAGCGTCGTGATCGAAATGAAGACCTGCACCGCATCATAGGTGGCGAGTTCTTTCAGCAAATCGATATCGCGCGTGACGAGAAAATTCTTGGTGACTAGCGAGACGGGATGGCGGAATTCCGCCAGGACTTCCAGGCAGGCGCGGGTGATCCGGAAATGACGCTCCGCCGGTTGATAGCAATCGGTCACGCCGCTCATCGCCAGTGGCTCAGGAACATACTTTGGATTAGAGAGCTCCCGTCGCAGCAATTCCGCCGCACGCTTTTTCACCATGATCTTCGTCTCGAATTCGAGTCCCGCCGAAAACCCCAGATACTCATGATAAGGCCGCGCGTAACAATAGGCGCAT
The DNA here is from genome assembly GCA_903863295.1 of uncultured Verrucomicrobiota bacterium. Classification (GTDB taxonomy): domain Bacteria; phylum Verrucomicrobiota; class Verrucomicrobiia; order Methylacidiphilales; family UBA1321; genus JABDGH01. Next base: position 86,079 of record CAIPBM010000106.1, read on the forward strand.
CCATGCTCGCAGCCGCGATAGGGATTAATTCCTGCGCTGAATCCAATATCTGGACTCTCGTTGCGCGAGATGATCGTTTCGCTCGCATCTTCCAGGAAGATCGTCTTCGGGCTGGGCAGGGCTTCACCCTCTGCAGAGGGATCGTGCTGCACGACATCCGGATCAAGATCCATGACCAGCTTCTCAAACCGGTTCGGCAAATCACGAACCGCACCACGTCCGGTGCGATTTTTGGATTCCAGAAACCTCGACATAATGTTATTATACGGGCGTATATCAATAAATCAAGTCCTATCCGCAAACTGGTCGACTTCATCTCAAGTGGCTATCTCTTCGTTTCCGGGTAACTTAAAGCAGATCTCATGAATATCCTCTCATCCCAGGAAATGTTGGCCCGTGAAGACGAGGCCTTTCGCTCCGGTCTGACCGCAGCGGCTCTCATGGAAGCCGCCGGAGAGGCGATGGCCCGGCGGATTGTGCGGCTTTACCCGCTCGCGGCTGAATTTCTTGTCCTCGCCGGTAAGGGCAACAATGGCGGCGATGGATTGGTCGTCGCGCGACATCTGGCTTCGAGCGGAAAGCAGGTGCGACTCGCCCTCGCCATAGCAGAAGATCAACTCGGCGAACTCCCCGTCGCGCAGCTTCAGCGCTTGCGCACCGTTTACCCCAGCTTTCCCGTTGAGCCATGGAGCGGCCAGCTCGTTTTTCCCTCCAGCGATGGTGTGGTGATCGATGCACTCCTTGGCCTTCAGGCTCAGGGAGCCCTGCGCGGGGTACTGGCGGAGATCGTCGCGAAACTGAACGCCGCGCGCGCCCGGAATTTCTTCCGCACCGTGGCACTCGACCTGCCTTCCGGCCTCGCCGCTTATGCGGAAGGAACCGCGCCGGAAGACCGCGACGTCGCGGTGATGGCGGATGTCACGCTGGCGGTGGGTTATGCCAAGGAAGTGCTCTGCCGCGAGGCACTGGCGGGTTGGGTGGGGCGACTTGAGGTGGTTCCATGGAGCGGGGAAGAAACTGCTTCGGCCTCGCGTCAGGTCTTGGTGCCGCAGGAATTGGCCCACCTGCTGCCGCGTCGCAACGCGCTTTCGTTCAAGGGTGATTACGGGCGTCTGGTCATCATCGCAGGCAGTCCCGGATTCAGTGGAGCAGCGACGCTTTGTGCCCAGGCGGCCCAGGCCATGGGCACGGGACTGCTTTCCATTGTGACGCGGCCGGAGTCGGTTGACGCCGTAACTGCGCACGCGCCCCCGGAGGCGATGGTCTCGGCTTGGCCGGATGGTGAAGTGTCTCCCATCGTCAGGAATGCAACGGCCATCGTGATCGGGCCTGGCCTGGGGGCGGATGAGGAAACGGTGAAGATGCTGCGCGCGGTGCTGGGGATCGGCTGTCCGGTGCTGATTGATGCGGATGGCCTGAATGTGGTGGCGAAGCATCTCGATCTCCTGCACGAAGCCAAGGGCCCCGTTCTGCTGACGCCCCACTCGGGCGAGATGGCCCGCTTGGTCGGTCGTAAGTTCAGTCCCGATGAACGCGAGGCCGTAGCGCACGCGTTCACGGATCATCATGCCGTGACGCTCGTGCTCAAGGGAACGCGGACGCTGGTGACTGCGCCGGGAGGGCCGTATTACATTAATACCACGGGCAACGCGGGCCTGAGCACGGGCGGTTCCGGCGATACGCTGAGTGGGATTCTGGGTGCGCTGCTTGCGCAGGGGCTGGTGCCACTTGATGCGGCCCGGCTCGGCGTCTGGCTGCACGGGCATGCGGCGGATTTGTTGCTCGCCGAGCGTGGTTGCGAGGAGGGGATGACGCCGACGATGTTGAGCGCCCATCTCGGTGCGGCGCTGGTTTCCTTACGGGCGCAGGCGGTGGTGACGGACGGGCTGATTGAGCGGGCGAAGGCTCTGTTGTAGCGGCCCTTGATTCGCAATCCGTCATCCTGAGCTTGTCGAAGGATCAGCCCCAGGTGATTTGAAAGTCCTCGGCGATTTTGGACGTGCACCGGAAGCTGATCCTTCGACAAGCTCAGGATGACGGAGTTGAAGAGCGGTAGGCCTCGGCCAGCAGGGAAACGGGATGGGTGACTTCGATCTTGGTGCCGCGGGCGGCGAGACCGTTTTGGATTTGGAGCAGGCAGCCCGGATTACCCGTGGCGACGATCCTGGCGCCGGTGGAGGCAATGTGGTCGAGCTTGCGCTGGAGAAGCTTGTCGGCCATCTCGGGCTGTATGAGATTGTAGATGCCCGCGCTGCCGCAGCACCACATCGATTCAGGTAGCGGCGCGAGATCAAGGCCCGGGATGCGCGCGAGAAGTTCGCGCGGCTGGGCGGTGATCTTCTGGCCGTGACAGAGATGGCAGGCATCGTGATAGGTCACGCGCGAGTCGGTCGGCGCTTTTTCCGGCGCGCGGAAGTCGATCTCGACCAGCCACTCGCTGATGTCCCGCACCTTCTCCGACCATTGCTTCGCGCGGGCCGCGTAGGTGGGATCGTCGTGGAGCAGGCGATCGAAATGCTTGAGGTGCGAGCCGCAGCCGGCGGCGTTGGTGATGATGGCGTCGAGATGGTCGAGATCGAAGTGATCGAGCAGGCGTCGCGCGTAGCCCTTGGCCATTTCATATTCGCCGTTGTGGGCATGGAGCGACCCGCAGCAGGCTTGGGACGGCGGGGTGATGACCGTGCAGCCATTGGCGCGAAGGACATCGGCGGTGTCGCGGTTGACGTCGCTGTAGATCAGGTCCTGCACGCAGCCGGTGAGGAGGCCGACGCGATAGCTTGATTGGCCTTGGGTAGCCGCCGCTGTCCCTAGCGGCGGAGATGACGGACCGCCGCTAGGGACAGCGGCGGCTACCTCAGAAGGAGCTTCTTCTGCGGCGATGAGATCGGGAGAGAAATGGCGTTTGATGGTAGGCGTCTTGGCTTCAAGGCCCTGCAAGCCCTTCGGCAATAATTTCAGGAGACCGCTTTTGCGGACGAGACCTTGAAGGCCGGTCGCCTGATAGATCCAAAGCAGGCGACCGACGAATCGCAGGCGCCATTGCTGATGGAAAAGGACATCAAGAAGGACCCAGCGAAAGAGGCGTCGCGGTGCCGATTGCTGGCCCACGCTTCGCTCCGCCTCGGCCCGGGCCATCTCGAAAAGCTGGGTGTAATCGACGCCCGCCGGGCAGGCGGTCTCGCAGGCCAGACAGCCGAGGCAGAAATACATCTCATCAGAGAAAGCTTTCTTTGCCTCAAGCTGGCCATCGGCAATGGCGCGCATGAGCGCGATGCGTCCGCGCGGGCTGTTGCGCTCGATCTTGGTCTCCATGTAAGTGGGGCAGGTCGGGAGGCACATGCCGCAATGCATGCACTGCTGCACCACGGAGTAATCGAGGTCCTTGAGGTAACTCATCATCTTCAAAGTGGCATCGGAATACGGCGAGACAAGCTGCTTTCTCGTGTTCCCGTGGAGTTGACAGATGTCAAACCGCTGCTTGCTTCAAGACATGAGTGAACTCGTCGCTGGTGCAAAAGCGCCTTCCTTTTCCGCGCCGGATCAATCTGGCAAAATCGTGTCCCTGTCCGATTTCAAGGGCAAAACCGTGGTGCTCTATTTCTATCCCAAGGACGATACACCCGGATGCACGACGGAGGCCTGCTCCTTCCGCGATGAACATTCGGTCTTCCAGAAAAAGGGCGCGGTCGTGCTGGGCGTCAGCCCGGACAGTCCCAAGAAGCACACCAAGTTCATCGAGAAATTCAGCCTCCCCTTCAGCCTGCTCGCCGATGAAGACCACAAGATTTCCGAGGCCTACCAGGTCTGGGTGGAAAAGAGCATGTACGGAAAGAAATACATGGGCGTGGAGCGCAGCACCTTCGTCATCGGCCCGGACGGCAAGCTCAAGGCGGTCTACCGCAAGGTCAAACCAGCGGAGCATACGGCCGAGGTGCTGGCGGCTTTGTAAGAAGTTTCCACGCAAGTTGTTCGCTGAAAAATTCCGTCATCCTTAGCTTGTCGACGGATCAGCTCCAGGTGATTGAGTCGTCATCGGCTAAGATTGAATGTGCAACGGAAGCTGATCCTTCGACAAGCTCAGGATGACAAACCCTTGAAATCGAGATTCCCATAGAGCTCCATAAGCCGGTCATTTGACTTGCCGCCAGAGGATGGGCTTGTAACCATTCTTTTTTAGGCCGGATTGAGCTCCATGGATTTTCTTGAGCAGCTTCTATCAACCACCGGATTCATGCCGCATGGGCATTGCTATGCGTGGGATTCCCGCCTCATCCTGCTCCATGTCGTGTCGGATGCGCTCATCGCGCTCGCCTATTATTCCATCCCGATCACGCTGATCTACTTTGTCCGCAAGCGGAAAGACTTGGTCTTTGACTGGATGTTTGTCTGTTTCGCCATCTTTATCGTGGCTTGCGGGACGACCCACCTGATGGAAATCCTCAACATCTGGTATCCGTTTTACTGGCTGGCGGGAATCATCAAGGCGATCACGGCCATCACCTCGATCATCACCGCGATTCTGCTCATCCGGCTCGTACCCCGGGCGCTGGCCTTGCCCAGCCCGGAACAGTTGCGGCAGAGCAACGAGGCCTTGCAGAAAGAAATTCGCGAACGGGCTGCGGCCTTGGAGAAAATCAACTCACTCAATGCGGAACTGGTGAAGCAGACCCAAAAATTGGAAGAGGCCAACCAGGAACTCGAATCGTTTGGTTACTCCGTCTCGCACGATCTTCGCACGCCACTGAGACATATTAGCGGGTTTGCCGAGTTGTTGAGAGAGGAGTGCCCATCCTTGAACGAAAACGCGACCCGTTTCTTAAAGATCATCACCGATTCAACCAAGCAACTCGGCGTATTGATCGATAATCTTCTCGAGTTCTCGCGCATGGGCCGTGCCGCGATGAGTCCGCAATGGGTCGATACGCTGGCCTTGGTGGAGCAGGTCCGGCAGGAATTAGCCCAGGACGCGGCGGGGAGGGACATCCAGTGGAAGATCGACCCGCTCCCCAAGGTTTATGCTGACAAGACGCTCTTGAAGCTGGTTTGGATGAACCTGCTTGACAACGCGATCAAATATACCCGGAACCGCGCTCCGGCGACCATTTCCATTGGCAGCAGGGATCTCGGCAGCGAATGGGAATTTTTCATCAAGGACAATGGCGCCGGGTTTGACATGAACCACGGCGACAGGCTCTTTGGCATTTTCCAGCGGTTGCACTCCAAGAACGAGTTCGAGGGGACGGGTATCGGCCTCGCCAACGTCCAGCGGATCGTCACCCGGCACGGCGGCCGGGCGCGGGCTGAAAGCGAAGTGGATTCCGGAGCGACGTTCTTTTTTACGCTGCCGAAGGGGCAGGGTGAAAGCGTAGCCTGATTTTAGTGCCGAATCCAAAGCTCCTCACAATAGAGAAACTGGCATCCCTCCGGGATGCGGGCCTCTTGTGGCTTTGATCCGGTGGTATCACCCGCTGCGCGGGTTCAACCACCGGCTAGAGTGCTGGCAAGCCTACGGCTTGACGAAGGATGTTCACTTACAGTAGGTGTGAAAGTCTGGTGCCTTTCTCAAGCCAAAGGCTTGAAAGCATCGTAGCCGGTGGTTGAGTGAGGCGATACCACCGGAAAGACGACCAAATCGATCCCATCCCGAAGGGATGGCAGCTTGCGAGTCTAGAGTAAGACGTGAGACTGGCGTCCCTCCGGAATGCAGGGCCTACTAACGTGGATCTGGCGGTATCGACCATCGGCTAGGGTGCTGGCAAGCCTTGCGAATAGACTAGGTGCAAGTAAAATAAATTGTTAAAAATATATCGAAAACTCGCAATCTGATTCGTGGGATTCGTGTGACTCGATACATATCAGACGTGATAAAACGAATAATTCGCTTTGCCTCAGCGCTTTTAGCGTTTCTTGTGGCCGTTATAGCGGTCGGGTACCTTTTTTGGATCTTCGCTATTATCTGTTACTATGCATTCGGTGGCCTAATTGATAACCATGCTGGCGACAAGACGGCGAAGGCTTATGTAGAAAAAATTAAGTCCCCGTTAGAAAGCTTCCGTGAAGCCTCAGGGCATTATCCAGATACTCTTCAGGAAGTAGCAAGTTTGCCTCCTCCTCCTCTTGGACTCACGTACAAACGTGAGCTTGGTCGATATCCGGGCAATCCTGACACCTATCGGATTGATTACGATAGTTTGGATTATTGGAGCGGCTCGGGCCAGTGGTTTGACGATGAATAATAAGATCGAAGCCGGTACTTCAAAAAATCTTCAAAAAATCTCTTGCACCCCACGGTGACTGTGGCATGATCCAACTCCCCTGCAAAACGGGGGAGGCCTGTTTGAGTCGCGAAATGCGCTCCGCCGGACCTGAGTGATGAGGAAGCGTGTGACGGCCAGAAAGTCGTCCTCCATGCGAGCTTCAAGAACTACGCACGCCATGATAATGGCGTGTTTTTGTTTCTGAAGCCCGGGTGGGCACACGTCTCCGCGCCACCCAAAACCTAGATTTAGACAGATTTAACCCAACCAGAAATACGGATGCCCACGATTAACCAATTGGTCCGCAAAGGACGCAGCAAAGTCGTCGTCAAGACGAAGTCGCCCGCGCTAAAAGGCGCGCCGCAACGCCGCGGCGTTTGCGTGCAGGTCATGACCCGCACGCCCAAGAAGCCGAATTCCGCCTTGCGTAAAGTCGCCAAGGTGCGTCTCACCAACGGCCAGGAAGTCATCGCCTACATCCCGGGTGAAGGCCACAATCTGCAGGAACACTCCATCGTCCTCGTCCGCGGCGGTCGCGTGAAGGATTTGCCGGGTGTCCGTTACCATATCGTGCGCGGCACGCTCGACGCCCTCGGCGCCGCTGGCCCCAGCAATACGAACAAGCTGACCCGCAACGTTTCCCGTTCCAAATACGGGGTCAAGAAACCCAAGCCCGGCGCCGCCGCGGCTGCTCCTGCCAAAGGCAAGAAATAATCCTCTTAACCAACTGATACTATGGCCAGACGTCGCCGCGCCGAAAAGCGCTCCATTATTCCCGATAGCCGCTATGAATCCCAAGTCGTGGGCCGCCTGATCTCCGCGATCATGCAGCGCGGCAAGAAGTCGCTCGCCCAGCGTATCGTTTACGGTGCGATCGATTCCGTCAACGAACAGAACAAGGACGGCGATCCTTTGGATATTCTCAACAAGGCGCTCGAAAACGTGAAGCCCCGTCTCGAAGTCAAGTCCCGCCGCGTCGGTGGTGCCACCTATCAGGTTCCGATGGAAGTTCCGCCGGAGCGTCAGCTCGCGCTGGCCATGCGCTGGATGGTTCTCAATGCCTCCAAGCGCAAAGGTGTGCCTCTCCAGAAGGCTCTTGCTTCCGAAATCAAGGAAGCCTCCAACGGCCAGGGTAATTCCGTCAAGAAACGTGACGACGTGCACAAGATGGCCCAGGCCAATCGCGCGTTCGCCCACTTCCGCTTCTAATACGACCATGTCCTCCGCAATGACTCCCACCAAGACGGCCGCCGCGGCTGCCGTCGACCCGAGCAAGAAGAATCCGAATTCGCCCAAGCGCCCCTATCCGATGGAGCGCACCCGCAACATCGGTATTGCCGCTCACATCGACGCAGGCAAGACCACGCTCACGGAGCGTATTCTTTTCTACACCGGCGCGATCCACAAGATCGGCGAAGTCCATGAAGGCACCGCGGTGACTGACTGGATGGAGCAGGAGCGCGAGCGTGGTATCACCATCACTTCGGCGGCCACGACCTGTTTCTGGCCTGCGCGCAAGGAAGAAGGCATTTTCAAGTTGTATGAGGGACAGAAGTTCCGCATCAACATCATCGATACTCCCGGTCACGTCGATTTCACGGCGGAAGTGGAACGTTCCCTCCGCGTGCTTGATGGCGCCATCGCTGTGTTCTGCGGCGTTGCCGGTGTCCAGCCCCAGTCTGAAACCGTCTGGCGTCAGGCCAACAAGTACGGCGTACCTCGTATTGCGTTCGTCAACAAGATGGATCGCACCGGTGCCAATTTCCAGAATGCCGTCAATGAAATGCGCGACAAGCTTGGCGCCAATGCCTGGCCGGTCATCATGCCTTGGGGTGCGGAAGATCAGCTCCATGGGCAGATCGATATCGTCAACCAGAAGGCTGTCCGTTATTCCGATAACGACAAGATCGGTTCGACTTACGAACTCGTCGAGATTCCTGCTGAATTGAAGGAGAAGGCTGCTGCCGCTCTTCAGGAACTGATCGAAGCTGTTGCCGACAAGGACGAACAGATCGGTGAAATGTTCCTCGAGGAAAAGATCCCGACCGCCGCCCAGCTCAAGGCCGGTATCCGTCGTCTCACGATTACCAATCAGTTTGTCCCCGTTGTCGGTGGCTCCGCCTTCAAGAACAAGGGTGTCCAGTTCCTCATCGACGCCGTCATCGATTATCTCCCCGGACCTCTTGACATTCCTCCCGCCGTGGGCATCAACCCCCACAATCGCGAAGAAAAAGTCCCGACTCCTGCGGACGACAACGCCAAGTTCTGTTCCCTCGCGTTCAAGCTCTGGACCGATCCGTTCGTCGGCAAGCTCGTCTTCTTCCGCGTCTATTCCGGCACGCTCAACAAGGGCACCACGGTTTACAATCCCCGCACCAACAAGCGCGAGCGCATCAGCCGCCTCGTCCAGATTCAGGCCGACAAGCGCGATGAACTCGATGTCGTTTACGCGGGTGATATCGCCGCCATCGTCGGCATCAAGGACGTCAAGACGGGTGACACGCTTTGTATCGAAGATTTCGATATCCAGCTCGAACCGCCTTCCTTCCCTGAGCCCGTTATCTCCATGGCCATTGAGCCCAAGACGAAGGCTGATCGCGAAAAGATGGGTGATTCCCTCGGCCGCCTGGTCGAAGAAGATCCCACCCTCACGGTCAAGACCAACGAAGAAACCGGCCCGACCATTATTGCCGGCATGGGCGAACTTCACCTCGACATCATCATGGACCGCATGCGTCGCGAGTTCAACGTCGAGACGAACGCGGGCGCTCCGCAAATCGCCTATCGCGAGACCATCACCAAGAGCCACGAAGGCGAAGGCAAGCTCGTCAAGCAGTCGGGCGGTCGCGGTCAATACGGCCATTGCGTCGTCGAAATGATGCCCGTCGAACGCGGCAAAGGCATCATTATCGAGAACAAGGTCGTCGGCGGCAACATTCCGAAGGAATACATTCCTGCCTGTAAGAAGGGTATCGAAGAAGCGCTCCTCAACGGCGTCATCAACGGTTCCCCGGTCATCGACGTCGAGATTCACATCACCGACGGTTCCTACCATGAAGTCGATTCCAACGAATTGGCGTTCAAGCTCGCGGCCATCTTCGCCGTCCAGGACGCGATGAAGAAAGCCGGCCCGATCCTCCTCGAACCTATGATGAAAGTGGAAGTTTCCACCCCGGACGAGTTCCAGGGCGACATCATTGGCGATCTGAGCCGCCG
>CAIPBM010000107.1 GCA_903863295.1 uncultured Verrucomicrobiota bacterium
ACTTCCTTGACGTAATCCACGCCGTCAAAAACGAATTCCTTCGCGCGCTTGACCGCCTCGGCTTCGGAGATTTCCTCGGTCGAAATAAATCCGTTCAGTGCGCCGCGCACGCGCAATTTTTTGGTCAGGGCGCGCGTGTCAATTCCCTGGATGCCGGGAATGCCGTTGTCTTCGAGATATTTTCCCAGCGAAAAATCTGCGCGCCAGTTGCTTACGACCGGCGAAAGCTCGCGGATGACAAACCCGGACGCGTGCGGCCGCCACGACTCCACGTCCACGGTGTTGACGCCGTAATTGCCGATGAGCGGATAGGTCATCGTGACGATCTGACCTTTGTAAGACGGGTCGGTCAGGATTTCCTGGTAACCGGTCATGGAGGTGTTGAAGCAGACTTCGCCGTTGGCGGTCTGGGAGGCGCCGAAGGCCTGGCCGCGCCAGATGCTTCCGTCTTCAAGTGCGAGAAGGGCTGAACTCATGGTGCCTCAATATCGCGGGTTAAGCGCGAAGCTCAAGAAATTGTGGGAGAATTTTTTGACGGAATTAACGGAAGGCAGACGGAATTGACGGAATGAAGGCAGGGAACAGTTTTTGACAGGATGAACAAGATTAAGAGGATTGGGGAGGCAGATCGAATGAAGATAGGACGCTTGGATGCAAGCTTTGACCTTAAGGCAACGTGCACCCCGTCGCGTAAGCGACTCCATAAAATTCCGTCATCCTGAACGAAGCGCAGCGCAGTTGAAGGATCTCTAACTATTCCCTCCAACCACTTCCAGATAAGTCTTAAAGTGAAACTTACAGACAGACTTCAGCGCATCCGGCCCGGACTTGCTGACGATTTCCTTCGCGACGGCTTTGACTTGCGCGGAGGCTCCCTTCGGTAGTGTGAAGCCGACTCTATCTCCGAGATATTTCAGCCGCTGGAGAAAGGCGGCGCGGGCCAGGATGGAGGCGGCGGCGACGGCGATGTCGCTTTCGGCCTTGGTTCGCTGCTGGAGGAGGATTTGCTTGCCCCGTTCCTTGAGCGCGCGCTGGATGAGGCTCTCGTGGGCAAATTTATCCGAGAGCGCACGCGGGCAGGTCGGCCAGCGGGTGAGCAGGTTTTCAATCACGGTCGCATGGCCCCAGGCAAGCAGGCTGTTAAGGTTCCTGAACTTGACGTAGAGATCGTTGTACTTTTCTGGGGAGATGACGATCACGTTGAAGCGATCCAGCGTGATCAGTTCCTTGATCGCATCTGCGAGATCGATTGCCTTCTTGTCGCTGGTGATTTGCTTGCTGTCCTTGACGCCGAGGTCGAGCAATTGTCGCGGGAGATCGCCATCGACATAGACCCCGGCGATGACCAGCGGGCCAAAGAAATCGCCCTTGCCGCTTTCATCAATACCGAGATGAGGCTGGAACATCTCGGGATTGAGGACTTCGTCATAACCGACCTTGGCCTCGCCGACGATTTCCGGTTCGATGGTGAACTCGACAAATTCCTTCGCGCCTTTGCCTTGGACCAAAAGCTTGCCGGAAGTGTAAGCGTTGATCGTCAGTTTCTGCTTCTGTGCGCCATAGAGGGTATAAGGCACCTCGCGGAAGGTGAAACTTTTTTCCTCAAGAATGCCGCGCAATTTCTCCGCCTGGGCGGGACTGATCTTGAAGGTGAAACTGGTGGGATCGGGCACAGGTTTGATTTTTGACGGAATTAACGGAAGAGTGGGATTCACCAAATTAACGAAATTTCTTCAGAGGAAAACATGAAAGCGGAAAGGGGATGAAATTGATTTTGGACGGTACGGGCACGGATCATCTTTCAACTTCGCGCCATTCGACCTATCGTGACCTATTCGACCTCTCCACTCCGTGACTTCCTCGACCCCAACCGAAAAGCAGTGGAAAAAACTCCGGACCTCCCTGGCCGCATGGTACCAGTCGGCCAAGCGCGACCTACCATGGCGGCGCACGAACGACCCGTACGCGATCGCGGTTTCCGAGTTGATGTTGCAGCAGACACAGGTGGTGACGGTGATTCCCTATTACGGGCGGTGGTTGAAGGCGTTCCCGACCTGGCGAGCCTTGGCGGAGGCACCCGAAAGCGCGGTGATCAAGGCTTGGGAAGGCCTCGGCTACTACCGGCGGGCGCGGAATTTGCACGCGCTGGCGAAGGCGGTCGCGGAGGCGGGAGGTGAACTGCCGCGGAACGAGGAGGGTTTGCGGTCCTTACCGGGCATCGGGCCTTATACGGCGGCGGCGATTGGGAGCATCGCGTTTGGACTGCCGTTGGCGGTGCTGGATGGGAATGTGATGCGGGTGCTGACGCGCCTGCTGGCCTTGAGCGACGATATTTCTCGTCCACAAACGCGGGCGAAATTGCAGGAGCTGGCCGATGCGTTTTTAGATCGGAAGAACCCGTCTGATCATAATCAGGCGGTCATGGAACTGGGCGCAACGGTCTGTTTGCCGCGCAACCCGATGTGCCTGATTTGTCCACTCAGCGCCGGTTGCGCAGGGCGCGATCATGCGGAGGATTTTCCGGTAAAAGCGCGGGTCGCCACCGAGAAGCGTAAGGAGACGGTGGCCATCCTTCGCCATGGGAATCGCTTTTATTGCGAGGAAGTACCGGAGGGCAAGCCGTGGCACGGTCTCTGGCGTTTTCCTGATTTTGATCCCGAACGGATGAAACGCGGCGAGACGTTGGCGACGATCCGGTACGGCATCACCAAGTATGCCGTGACCATGGAAGTGGTGGAGGCGAAGTGGAAGGGACGTTCGCCGGTCTCGATGGCCGTGCGGTATCTCACGACGGAAGAAATGGCAGAGTTTGCTTTTGCCGCGCCGCACCGGAAACTAGCGAAGGCGCTGAGCATTAAGAAGGCTGGTTAGCGCCGCTGGCTGCGAGCAGACCCTGACGGTCTGCCCTAGGGAGAGTTCGCCTCATCTGGTGCATGAAAGTGCGACAGTGATCTTATTCCATCTGTTTTCAAACAGACTGCAAACGGGAATTAGATGTATTTCCTATCGTTCACTAGAGCTAATATTAATCATTACGGAAACGTAATACTTGACTATTTGGTAAACTAATCCATGATTTGTGTAACACGCGCTAGAATTGAACGCACTATATCCTATGAGCATATCACCTATCTTTACCTTCGCCCCAGTACCTTTGACGAATGACTTTAGTCCGTTGGCACACGCTGCGGTGCTTGTCCGTCGTCGTCAGGCGGATAATCCGGTCGTGGCCAAGCCTCGCCATCGTATTCAGCCGCCCGTCGAGAATCGGGAAGCTGTTCTCGTCTAGTCCTTTCGACTTTTTTGATAGAATAATAGATCGAATAGGGGCTTGGTCTGAGGCGACAAGTCCCAAGCTGACCGAAAGGACTAAAAGCGAAGTAGGTCAGCTAAAGATGTTGGAAGTATAGATATATTCACGGCTAATTGACTAGGTAACGTGTGAAACCTCCATTTCACCAACTTACAAAGTGGCATTTTTCGATGCCTGCTTTTTGGGACTGGAGTGTAGAGTGATCACCAATGAAGATTGCGCTGCATTGGTTTCGCTGTGATTTGCGGCTATCGGATAATACTGCCTTGCAGGCATCACAGGCTGCCTCCGATGCGGTCATTCCGGTTTTTATCTTCGATCCGGTGATCTTAAAGGCCCCGGATTGTGGAGCTCCCATCGTGGCCTTCATGCTCAAGTGTTTGGAGTCCCTGGAAAAAAACATTGAGGCGGCAGGGGGAAGGCTTATTTTCCGCCACGGAGAAGTGGAGACGGAGATGCGGGAACTCCTCCGCGTAACAGGTGCCAAGGCGCTCTATTTCAATCGCGATTACGAGCCTTATGCGCGAAAGCGGGATGGCGCCGTGGAAAAGCTGGCCCAATCCATGGGGGTTGAGGTGCACCATTTCAAGGACAGCGTGATTCACGAACCTGACGAAGTGCTCAAGGGGGATGGAAACCCCTATGGGGTATTCACGCCTTATAGCCGTGTCTGGCGATCTAAACCCCAGCCCAATGTCCTGCCGGTAGCCAAGTTCCGGCGTCCAGCGGAATTAAAAGAGCCGGAGAGCCTGCCGCTGCCGAGCCTGAAAGAGCTCGGTTTTTCGACGGATATTGCGTTGCCTCCGGCGGGCGAAAAGGCCGGCCGAGAGCGGTTGAAGGAATTTGCCGCGAACGCTGTCCTCCAATATGCCGACCAGCGGAATTTTCCCGGTATTGAGGGATCCTCGCGTCTTTCACCTCATCTGCGGCTGGGGACTCTTTCTCCGCGTACCGTCATGGCCGCCGTTGAGCGGGCCGGGGAGGAACATCCCACCTCCAAAAAGCAGACAGATATTTATGTCAACGAGCTGATCTGGCGCGAATTTTACCGGCAGATTCTCTGGCATTTTCCGCATGTGGCGGAATCGTGCTTCAAGCCCCAGTATAATGACTTGCAATGGGAGAATGATGAACGGCTCTTTGCCGCCTGGTGTGAGGGCCGGACCGGATTTCCCATTGTGGACGCGGGGATGCGTCAGCTCAACACCACGGGGTGGATGCATAACCGGGTTCGGATGATTGTGGCCACGTTCCTGACCAAGGACCTCCTGATTTCCTGGCAATGGGGGGAGCGCTATTTTATGCAAAAGTTGATCGACGCGGATTTGGCGTCCAACAATGGTGGTTGGCAATGGAGCGCGAGCACGGGGACGGATGCTCAGCCTTATTTCCGGATCTTCAACCCGATCTCCCAGGCGGAAAAATTCGATCCCGAGGGCCGATACATTCGACATTATGTGCCGGAAGCGGATACGCTCGCCTATCCGGCACCTATCGTGGATCATGCGCAGCAACGCATCAAGGCGTTGGCCCTCTTCAAACAAACATGAGCGAACCGACTCCCGCAGCCCCCGCCCCGGTCGAACCGAAGTGCAAGGAGGTTGTGCGCATCCGCTGGCATCGGGTCTCGCTCTATGCCGGGAGTATCGCGCTGATACTCGCCATGTGGTGCTGTGGAGTGCTCTACACCATACGCTATCACCCAGGTCGCTTCATCGACCGGTTGATGGAGGAGTTACCCTGTTCGTGGAGCCGGGGCGAAGTCAAATGGCTGGGAAACCGCACCTTGGAAATCACCGACGTCAAAATCGGCGGTTTCTTTTATGCCGACTCGATCATCCTCACCGCGAATCCCATTGGTCTGCTGCAACGGCGTCTGGCGAAAATTGAGATTTTCAGCCCCCAGCTCTACACGGGCCCCCTGAAAAAGCTGATGGAAAAAACCAGCGTCGATTCTGGGGAGGGGCTGAACTGGACGATCGGTAGGCTCGAAATTCACCGGGGAACCGTGTTGCTGGAAGATTTGGTGCCGGATATGCCCGCAATTCCGGTGAGATTGGGAGTGGGTACTCCGCTTGTTATGAATCAGATCCGGCTGAGTAAACCGGATGCGAGTCCGGACATGACCCGGGAACAAAGGATGGAGATTGAGAACGTCAATATCATCTCGCCCTTCGATCCTCTCTCGAGGGTGCTGGCCTTTCCGCTGATCCGGTTACGGTTCACCTATGCGGAACTCTGGCATCATCAGATTCGTGACATCGAATTTATCCGACCGGTGATTTATCTGGGGCAGGATCTCTTTTGGTTCTCGGACCAATTCAGTAAAATGCACTCGGATACCAGCAAAGGAGTGGAGGCACCGTGGATTCTCAACCATCTTGAAGTCCAGTATGGGCAACTTGCCCTGAATGCCTTCGGACAACCGGCGGTCAAACTCCCATTTTTCTTCAAGACCCAGGTCGATGACATTCGCTCCGATCAACTTGGGAAAATCAGTGCCAAGAGCAACGTCCCCATCCTTCGCTTCGATCAGGACTACCCCGATTACAAGGTGAAGATCGTTAACCTGCATGGGAACTTGAATTTCAGCATACCCCCCACGGACTCGACGGCCAATAACGTGGTGCCCACCATCTTTATCGATACGCTTTCGTGGAATGACATTCCGGCTACGGAAGTCTGGACCAGCGTCGATTTCGATCCCACCGGTATTTATGCGGAACTTGGCGGCAAGTGTGAGGGGGGCTACATCAAGGGCAATTTTGAAGTCTATTACACCAAAGGCTTTACATGGAATGGAAACCTCTTCGCACAGAAAATCAACATCCGGCCGGTGACTCAGAAGCTTGCAGGCAAATATGTCGATCTCACCGGAGAACTTGACGGTAAGCTTTCGGTCCAGGGACAGGCAACGGTTATCACGAACTGCCAAGGCTCGCTGACGTTACCCCAGCCGGGTGTCCTGCAAATTAAATCACTGGAAGACCTGCTCAAGAAGCTCCCGGGGGACTTGGCGCTCAAGGATCAAGCCTTGAAAATCATGGTGCAGACCTTCGAGACCTATCCTTATAAGACCGGTGAACTCAAAATTGATTACAAGCCTACAGGAGGTTCCGGTTCACTGAATTTAACCGGTCCAGATGGTGGGCGCCATTTTCAGGGCTATTGGCACCCATATCCTGAAGACCAGACTTCCAAGGTTGCCAAGGACGCTGACAACCGTTAAACAGTGGGTATACATTTCGATTTTCAGCAAAGGTGGCTGGATTGAGTTTATTCGTGAATTATTTTCCAAGTTATTCTTTATTTCGGACAAGCACTCCACCCGTGGCCGGACTGGTTCTTGGAGTTTGCTGCCTCGCCGGGTGTGCGCCGACGATTAATCTGGCGACCCCGGAACCGGTCAAGGTGGATGTCTCGGTAAGATTGGACGTCTACCAGAAGACCGCGCCGACGAAGGCCAAGGAGGAGCAATCGAGCATTGAGGTCGCGGCGGGACGCCGGTTGCGCTCCGGGGAAGTCCAGAGCCTGAAGAATGCGGGAATTGTCGGTGAAGACCGCGATGGGTATCTCGAAATCCGGCAAAAGCCAACCGATCCGAAATACCTGAGCTACGCGGAGGGAATTGTTTCAGCGGAGAACGCAGATCGGGCTTATCTTTACCTGACAAACGCGCAAAGCCAAAACAAGCCGATGGAGCTGGTTGAAACGGACTATGCCAAACTTTGGCGGGATCGTGCCTTTCCGGGAGAATGGGTGCAGAAAGAAGACGGAACTTGGATTCGAAAATAGGATCACCTCAACGGGATAAGGACGCGGCCCAGCCCGCATTCTCTGGCATCAATTCCTCACCGGAATTGGCTGCAGGAGAACTGCCCGTCAAACGTCATTATTCGCGGCGACATGCGGTGATCAGCCTTATTTGCTGGTTTGCCGTGACTCTTTTTTTCACGCCCCTTGCGCTCAATTTTGCCAGTAGAATCCAGAGCACATTGACCGGGATGAAGGGTGCGCAATCGGAAACGGTTCGGCTCAACCTGGTCAACAATTTCTCCACGGCCCTGGCATTTCCCACAGCCATCGTCTGGGATGCCAAGGGACTGCCTCAGGACGAGGCGGACGCCGCCTGGAAAAACATGCTTAGCGTGGTGCGGGCAAGTCCCTCGGTGACCGATGTCACGGACGGCACCGCCATGATCGCCAACTGGCCGAGGCCCGATTGGCACGCCGCCTTCGTGGCGGGCAAGGCGACCACGTATGGCGAGGCGGAGAAGGTAGTGCCGAAATTGCGCGAAGAGATGCGGGATCTCCCTTTCCCGGGTGGAACGCACCCGTGGGTGACCGGTGGACCGGCCCTGTTCCTCGACTTGAATATCGCCTCGACGGAGTCCTTGCGGACAGGGGAACTAATCGCGCTGCCGGTGACATTCGTGATTCTGTTGCTGGTCTTCCGCTCTTTCGTGGCCGCTTTGCTGCCGGTTTTGGTCGCGATCCTGGGTGTGACCTGCACCCTAGGTACTCTCAGCTTCTTTGCTTACCTGATGCCGGTGACGTTTTTTGTGCCCAATCTCGTGACCATGATTGGACTCGGGGTGGGAATCGATTACTGCCTGATCTATCTGGCCCGTTATCGACGGGAAAAAGCCAATCATCTCACGACCAACGAGGCTCTCCTGATCACCCGTAAAACGGCCGGCAAGACCGTGGCGGCCTCGGCGGTTCTCGTGATGAGCGGATTTCTGACGCTGCTCTGTATTCCGTTGGAATTTTTCAATTCAATCGCGGTTGGCGGGATGTTGGTGGTCTTTTCCGTGGCCTTTGCGACGCTCACACTTTTACCGGCCATGATTTTCTTGGTCGGGCCCTATCTGGAGTTGGGCTGTGAAATCCTGTGCCCGCTCAAGAGCCTGCACCTCTCGTCTCAGTGTGATCGCTGGGGCCGATTCGTCGTGAGGCGCCCATGGCGGTGTCTGTTTATTGGTCTGGCGATTCTGCTCCTTTTGGCTGTACCCGCATTTCGCCTCAATATTGCCTCGGTGGAAGCGAGGAACATTCCGCAGCAATCCGATTCAAGACGAGGCTATGAAAGCCTGACGCAAAATCTTGGGGCTGGCTGGATGATGCCCGCAATTATTCTCGTCCAGCATCTGAACTCGGACTGGATGGTCGATGGACTGGCCGAGGAAAAAACTCTCGTGGAAAAACTGGGGCAGCTCCCGAATACGGAGAAAGTTGTCTCGGTGACGGACAACAGCGGCTCGAAGATAGCGCAGCAGACGCGGATGGGCATGTTGACCAGCTCCTCGGATCCGACCCAAAGTGTGATTTTAGTACTGAGCAAAAGTGATCCTCAGTCGCATACGGCCCGCGAATGGCTCGACAGCATCACACAACTCCTGGCCCAGACGGAAAAGGAGACGCCTCAAGGCAGCCACTACAGTTTGGGCGGACTGCCCTCGGTGACGTTGACGGCGGACCGGGTGATCATGCATGCCTTGCCCTGGGTGGTGATGGCCACGCTCTGCAGCACGTTTGTTCTGCTGTTGATTTTCATGCGTTCGATCCTCGTGGCCTTGAAGGCCATTGTTCTCAATCTCATTTGTGTGCTGGCAGCCTACGGATTCCAAGTCATCTGCTTTCAGGACGGTTGGGGTTCCCATTTCTTCCACCTGTTCCAGACCGATGGTTTGAATACGGTCGTCCTGGTTATTTGCTTCTGTGCGCTCTTCGGTCTTTCCATGGACTATGAGGTTTTCATCTTGAGCGCGGTACGAGAGAGCTGGCTGGATAACCACAATATTAACCTGGCTGTGCAGGAGGGGTTGCTCCGGGTGGCGGGAATCATTACCTCTGCAGCCATCATCATGATCGCGGTTTTTCTCTCCTTTGCTTTCGGGGATGTCGTCGAAATTGAGCAGCTTGGTGTGGGCCTGGCCTTTGCCGTCCTGTTGGATGCCACGGTCATTCGGCTCCTGCTTGTCCCCAGTATCATGACCTTGATGGGACGATGGGCGTTTTGGTGTCCCGGCCAGGCTTTTCCTGTGGCAATGAAGCACGCGGGGGGAAATCAGTATCGCGGCGAGAAGTTGACTCCGCCGGACGATGTCAGGCGTGTTGAAGGCCTCTAGTGGCTTCTGAAATTCCGTTGGTGCTAAGCGGATTGGCTCCGTGCGAGAAGGTGGGCCATGAAAATGGAGTCAGCGAGTGCTTTCCACATGAAACTTGGAACGAGGTAGTGCCCAGAGGATGAACTTAGTTTCTACAAATAGCGCGACCTCGCATCCTCAGGCTGCTTAATTGTACGCCGCCCCATGAAAACTATTTTACTTGTTGATGATGACAAGCAACTGCGCTCGATGTTCGGGATCGCGCTGCGGCGGTTTGGTTACCGGGTGGTTGAGGCGGAATCGGGAGTCGAGGGATTGACCTTGGCCAGGCAACACCTTCCCGATCTGATCCTAAGCGACATTCACATGCCCGGTGGAGACGGCACGTCACTTTTGAGTGAAGTCCGGCGCGATCCCGAGCTGCGCACGAAGCAGGTCGTGCTTATGACGGGACGTCCGGATTTGGTAACGCCACGACGCGGTATGGAGGAAGGAGCAGATGACTTTTTGGTCAAGCCAGTGGGGCTTGAAGCGCTGAGAGCCTGCATGGAGGCGAGGTTCAGCCGGGCCTCGATTAGCTGGCGGGTCGAGGACGAGCGACTGGAACAGTTGCGGTCCTCAACTCCTGCCCAATTGCCGCATGAATTCTTTACGCCACTGGCCGGAATCATCGGATTAATGGAGATCCTGCGCACCGATTTTCCAACTTTTACGCCCCAGGAAGTATCGGATATTCACCGGGATGTTTATCAATCGGCACTTCGTCTCAACCGGACTTTGCGCAATTACCTGCTTATTCTCGAGCCTACGACGGTTTCTAGTGACATGAAGGCTCCTGCCCTCAGCGCGGCTGCCGTGGAGCAACAGATTCGTGCCGGCATCAATGAGGCCCTTCGACAAAACCCTCGAGGGGATGACTTGAAACTCAACCTGGAAAGCTGTTCTCTACAAATCAAGCCGGGTGATCTGAGCCTCATCGTCGAGGAACTGGTCGACAACGCCTTCAAGTTCTCAAGAGCCGGAACCCCAGTTTTCGTCAAATTGAGCGGGGACCGAGTTTTGACGGT
Source organism: uncultured Verrucomicrobiota bacterium (assembly GCA_903863295.1). Taxonomy (GTDB): domain Bacteria; phylum Verrucomicrobiota; class Verrucomicrobiia; order Methylacidiphilales; family UBA1321; genus JABDGH01. Next base: position 10,491 of record CAIPBM010000107.1, read on the forward strand.
GACAGACCGGGGGCGTGGGCTCTCCGCAGAGGAGATCCGGAACATTGGGGCGTTCAAGCAGTTTGACCGCAAGAAGCACGAGCAACAGGGGCTTGGTCTGGGGCTAATCCTGGTTCACCGATTAATTTCCGGTTACGGTGCCGAGTTTTCCATCATCAGCCGCCCGGGAGAGGAAACGGAGGCTCGGATTGTGTTTCCGGCGGCGGTCTGAATGGTCAACAGGCCTATTTGTGACGTTTCTTTTGATGCTCATTGAGGCACTCTGGGAGAAGTATGAAACCTGCAGGTGATTCCAAGGTAGTGGAAGGAGAGGGGAGAGGCTTGTGGACTCGCCAATTTCTCGGCACGCCGTTGGTGGTTACGGATTACCAAAGTCTGCTGGAAACTCTTCCGGCCTTGGCAGCGAGATCGACTCCTACTGCCATCGAGTTTTGCAATACCCAGATTGTCGCGATGAGGCGGACCGATGCGGAATTCTCGGCAATTACCAGTGTCTACGATTATTTTATTCCCGATGCAATGCCGTTGATCTGGGGACTGCGCGCCCTCGGCGTAAAAATGCGGGATCGAGTTTATGGGCCTTCCTTTATGAGGTATGCGCTTTGCCATGAAACCAAATTGAAGCATTACTTCATGGGTGGTTCGGAAGAGACGTCCCAAAAGTTGGTGGAACAGGCGGGAATTCTAAGCGGAGGCCGATTTCAGTTGGTGGGTGCCACCCATAAATACTCCACTCCCGCTGACAGCCCTGCAATTCTTGAGGAAATCCGCCGGTTGAATCCGGACGTTATCTGGGTCGGATTAGGCACGCCCAAGCAGCAGAAGTGGATTCACGCCAATAAGGCGCTGATTGAACGGGGAATTATCCTCACGGTCGGCTTTGCCTTTGACGTGAACGCGGGGACGAAACGGGATGCGCCTGCCTGGATGCAGCGGCTGGGACTGACCTGGGTCTTCAGGATTTCACAGGAGCCTTCGAGGCTTTTGGGCCGGTATTTGAAATACAACACCCAATTTATTTTTCTCTGCATGGGAGATGCGATGGGGTATTTCTTAAAATCGATTTGTGACAAATGGATGCGCCCCTCCGCGAGGTGAAAAATTGTTTCGCCAACCCATCAAGCCGAACTAGTCTGACCCAAATGATCACCGAGGGGAAAGCTTTTGCGGTATGAATACAAAGAGTGAAATGGAACTTCCATGCCTCTCCGTGGTGATGCCGGTTTATAATGAGGCGGCAACGGTTCACGAAATTATCGGGCGGGTTCTCCAGCAGCCTTCCGTGCAGGAATTGATTATTGTGGACGACTGTTCGAAGGACGGGACTTGGAATGTCCTGCAAAAAATTGCCCAGGGAGATGGCCGGATACGGCTTTTCAAACACGAGGTCAATGCCGGGAAGGGGGCCGCTTTGAGGACAGGCTTCAAGGAAGCGGTGGGGGCCATCGTGATCGTGCAGGATGCGGACTTGGAATATGATCCCACCGAATATGGGCGCTTGCTGGCGCCGATTTTAAACGGTCGTGCGGATGTGGTCTTTGGCTCCCGGTTTATCGGGTCGGATGCGCACCGCGTCCTGTATTACTGGCATTCGGTGGGTAACTACGTGCTGACGTTGTTATCCAACATGGCTACGAACTTGAATCTCACCGACATGGAAACTTGTTTTAAGGCATTTCGACGTGAAGTCATCCAGAGCATCCAGATTGAGGAGAATCGCTTTGGGTTTGAACCCGAAATCACCGCCAAGGTCGCCCGGTATAAGCCACGCCTGCGGATTTACGAAGTGGCCATTTCTTACTACGGTCGCACGTATGAAGAAGGCAAGAAGATAGGGTGGAAGGATGGCGTTCGTGCTTTGGTGGCCATTTTCAAGTACAACTTTGGACGTTAGCCTGACATGCGCCTGAGGCATGATCTCGGGCAATGAAGGGATTCCCTGTAATATTTATGGATGCCCGCCCCCCCGGCTCCCGACGCCTCGATTGGCTGGCGCTCTGGATACTTTTTTGCAGCGGATGCTCCATCTCTGGTTGGGCGCTATCTGCGGTAGGATGCCTGAATCGCCCAGGTTATATCGCGGCTTTTTGTGCCTTTGTCGGGGTCTTGTTTTGGTGGGGAAAGGTCATCGGGTTTGAGAGTGACAGTCGAGTTCGCAAGCCCTTTTGGCTCTTGCGTTCCAGATGGAAGTTACCTAAGGCGTGGGTGCTCCTTTTTGCGCTTATTGCCTTGGGAGGAGTGATTTATCCTCCCAATAACTATGATTACCTGACCTACCGTTTCCCGCGAGTCCTCCATTGGTGGTCAGAACAAGGCTGGTACTGGATCGCAACCATTAATAACCGGCAAAATTATAGCGGTACTGGCTTTGAATGGCTGATGGAACCGGTCTTTGTTTTTTTTAAGACGGATCGACTTTTTTTTCTGATCAATCTGATCTCCTACCTTCTCTTGCCGGGGCTTATTTTTTCCGTCTTTCGTCAATTGGGAATCAGCGGTCGCGTGAGCTGGTGGTGGATGTGGTTATTACCGGCGGGATATTGTTTTGCGCTTCAGGCCGCGAGTGCAGGGAATGACTCCTTTGCGGCGGTTTATGCGCTGGGATCCATTTATTACGCGCTGCGGTCGAAAGGTTCGTCGTCCGGCAATCTGGCCTTGTCGATTTTCTCGGTTGCCTTATTGACCGGAGCCAAAGCCGCCAATCTTCCTCTGGTTCTCCCGTGGGCGCTGGCCATTTTTTTAAATCGTGGCCGACTCTTTTCTAAACTGCGCCCAGGCTTATTAGTCGTGACATGTATTCTCGCGCTACTCGCTTCTTTTTTACCGACGGCTTTGTTTAATATTCGATTCACGGGAGACTACACGGGAGATCCCAACAACAGCGGCAAAATGAAGGTTGAGCATCCGGTGAGCGGAATCATCGGTAATGGCTTGCAACTCGCCGCTTTTAATCTCGCTCCACCGATCTGGCCCAAGTCGAGCAATTGGTATCCACTCCTGCCGGCGGATATTAAAAATTTGCTCCAGCAAGATTTCCCCCGTTGCGACCTCGCCCCTGGGGAGATGCAAATTGAGGAAGTGGCCGGCATAGGGTTGGGGTTAACAGCATTTGCTGGGCTGATCCTTGGCATGGGCTTGACGAACCGGATCATTCTGAGGCGTAAGGGAGCCGATCCTGCAGCTACGCATGGCGGCTGGATTGCTGCGGGGGCTTGGGTCGCCGTGCTCGTATACATGAGCAAAATCGGGAGCGAGTCCGGCCCGCGGCTAATTGCGGCCTATTACCCGCTTTTACTTGCTGGAGTATTGCGACTGGCTTCGCTTGATGGGTTAGTGACCGGGCGAAGACTTTTTAAGACTGTTGGATGGTGCGCCGTGTTAAGCGCCTTCCCCTTGATCATATTGAATCCGGCACGTCCATTATTTCCTATTCAGATTGTTCAGTCCTTCCTATCGAGCTGGAATGTTCCTGAAAGCTTGCGGAATCGGTACGAGCAAGTGTATGGCGTTTATGCCTCTCGCTACGACGGCTATAGCAAGTTAAATCCTTTTATTCCTCCTGCCGAACAAGTCGTCGGCTTTATGACGAATGGAAATGATCCCGAAGCCCCTTTGTGGCGTCCTTTCGGATCACGTTCCATCGTCGAGGTAACAGCCGATGAGTCCCGGGAGCAATTGTTGCGTGATCACGTTCAAATCGTGGTGGTCGGTGAAGACGGGCTCACCAACAATTTCCATAGTAATATTGAAGAATTAACGGAGCGATGGTCGGCTCAGGTTGTCGGCAAAGCCTCAATGACCCATCTCGCTAGTAGAGGCGCTGAAGTGTGGTACGTGATTAGGTTTAATAAGCCATGAGCCAGGGTTTTAATTGCGATGACAAAGTACATGGAGCGATTTAAAATACAAATCTTGGAAGCCGAGACCTTTGCCGGGAAATATCACCGTAATGTTTCAATCACGATTTAACCTTCCGTCGATCTCTGCCTGGAGGGCAAGGCTCCGGCGACAGATACTATTTTTCAAGGTGTTGCTCCACAGAGCGCGGACATCGAAAAAATTGATTATCGTCATTCGTGCCTCGGGAATGGGGGATATTATCGACACGCTGCCCGCATGCCGTCGATTGGCAGCCGAAAATCCTGCCTGCGAATTGGTCTATATTACCAATCCCCATTTTTCACCGCTATTTGCCATGGCCGGTTTCTCCGTGCGGCTGATAGAGGATATTCAATGCGAACTACCAGCGATTGCTTACAGGTGGTTCAGGGTATATCGGCTGATGTGCTCTGATGATTGGATGGAGGAAGCGAGAGTCAATGTCATGGATGAATTTGCGGCATCGTGCGGATTACCGGTTAGGTCTGAGGATTCTCAACAACTATTCCTTTCTGAACCGTTGTTAAAGAAGACTCAAAAGCAGATCGATGAACTTAAGGCTGGACGTGACCTTGTCATAATTCATACGGGACCGACGGATAAAGTGAGAGAATGGCCATTGGAAAAATGGACTGAATTGGTTCAAATGCTCGCGACGCGCAATATCGCCGTTGTTCAAATTGGTCGCAATTACCATACCCGGTGGGGCAATTCCCAAAATTGCCACATCGAAGGTGCTATCGATAAACTCGACATGCTGTCTGTCGAAGAGACTGCCTGTTGGATTTCTCTGTCTAATTGCTATATTGGTATTATATCAGGCCCCTTGCATATCGCAGTAGCTGTAGGAACTCCCGCTATCGCGATAGTCGGGCCCGCGCTGGCAACTGTACGTTTTAGGCAAGAGGCGCGCGTGCGCTCCGTCACTGCCAGCGATGTTTCCTGTGTGGGATGTCACCACCGTGTACCCCGATTGCATTGGAGCAGCGGATGTCCCTATGACGTCGTCTGCATGAGCAAACTTCAACCCCAAGACGTCTTTAATGCCGTGCTTGTGGGCCTTGAGAAAGAGATGCAGAGAGGGATGCCGCAATCATTTCAGCAAAGCTAATTCAGTATAACTTCCACTTAAGCTCATTTATTATGAAAGATCACGCGATTTCAGCTACTGATGTTGGGAAGAAATATTACCTCAATCATCAACAAACCGGGCCGCGTGCCAAAAGATATAACTCATTAAGAGAAACGATTGGCGATTCTTTTCGAAATTTGTTTGCAAAACAAGAAAAAGATAAAAATTCCGGTATGACACTGGAAGAGTTTTGGGCGATTAAAGACTTAACTTTTGAAATTAAAAAAGGTGAAGCTATAGCGATCATTGGGCGTAACGGAGCTGGCAAATCGACATTGCTTAAACTGCTCAGCCGTATTACCTCGCCTTCACACGGACGAATCGAACTGGATGGACGAGTGGCCAGTCTTTTGGAAGTGGGAACGGGTTTTCATCCCGAATTAACGGGACGTGAAAATATATATCTCAATGGCACAATCCTAGGAATGACGCGGCGTGAAATAAACCGGAAGTTTGATGAAATTGTCGCTTTTGCTGAGGTGGAGAAATTTCTCGACACACAGGTAAAGCGCTATTCCTCGGGGATGTATGTTCGATTAGGGTTCGCCGTCGCCGCGTTTTTGGAATCAGAAATTCTGGTCGTTGATGAAGTTCTTGCGGTTGGCGATGCTGAATTTCAAAAAAAGTGCCTCAAAAAAATGAATGAGGCTAAGCACAGTGATCGAACTGTTATCTTTGTTAGCCATAATATGGCCGCAGTTCAGCAGCTTTGCCAGACGGGTATACTTCTTCAAAACGGCCGCTTAGTTACAAAAGACAAGATTGAGGTTGTTGTTAACGAGTACCTTAAATATACGGGGACAATGGAGTCCAAACTTGAATTGGGATCAAAAAGTCGTCCCTGGGGACGAGACGAGCGGGTCGCTCTTTTAGAGTTGGATATTAATCAGGGTGAAAAGCTTCTCTTCGATAAGCCATGTAATTTTACGGTCCTTATTTCCTGTGATACTATGATCAAAGATCTTCATATCGAAATAGGTTTTTCTGGTTCCGATGGAATCCGATATGCTACTTATGATAGCAGTAGAAACCGAAACCCTCTAGAGCTAAAAGAAGGTAGGAATGCCATACAATTAACGGTAGGCAATCTTCCTCTTCAGCCTTCCATTTATTCAATCGATCTCGGTATCCACTCGGGAGGATCTGGCCTCGACTATCTTCCTGGAGTGACGCAGGTGGAAATATTCCCGAGCCCCAATACACCACTCTACCGTACGGGCGGAGAACGTGGATTAACGCTACATGGGGACTGGAAATCTGAGAAATATATTTAGGCTTAATTGCTATAAGTGCTCAGATCTTCTGCTATCGCCGATTTTCGGCTAATTCGCATTATTTGACACAAAATAATCGCATAGGCGCAGAGACAAGGAAAAGCTAGCTTAAAATCTCCGTATACTAGAAAAAAACCAAACATAGAATTGCATAACATACAAAATAACCATACTTTTAGTCCAAATATCACAGATGTATGACTGTATCTTTCTTTTGAAATGGATTTCGCTAGAATCACAATCATATTAAATCCTAAAGCAGTAAATGCCAAGCTACCTATGATGCCCACGCAATCATAGAGACTAATCCATCCAACATGAAAAGCTTTACTAATGATAAAGCCTTTAGCTTGATAGTATAAATCCGGCGTATCAGAGTGTGCTGCAATATAGCTAACTTGTTCCGCCTCGCTAGCATCAAAGGTAAATCCATTTCCAATCAACGGACTCTTGTTGAGGTATTCCTTGATGTAAACACGCTGGATGTTGTTGCGAAAATCATTTGATGACGATGCACTCTCCTTGACCTCCTGGCTCCAATCTCCAGGTAAAAACGACAGGCTGCGCTGAACGGTCATGGGAAGCTCTGGCAAAAAAGATTTACCCATGTGGCTCATCTGAACTCCAATCAGAAGATAGGCCGCGAAGGCCAGAAAAGCGGGAACTAAAATCGCCCGCCAAGAGTAATAGCACCACGCTCCGGCAACCGTCGTGATTAAGAAACCAAAGACGGCATTCCGGTAGCCGGCTGAAACCGTAAGCCAAAAGGATATTAGCGAAAGTAGCGCAATTCCCCATCGTTCTGGGCGCCACCATGTATAGATGGGATACTGGGAAATGAGGAGTGCTTGCACGGCCGCACCCACGGCGGCATAAGCGCCCATTCGCCCGATATTACCGGTATCTGTTGCAGTAATGGAAAGATCATTAACATATGCGTCTACATTTACGTTTGTTGAAAAAATATAAATGTAGGGCGTTAAACTTGGAAAATAGGTGGAAATAAGAAAGGGAACCGTCGAAAACAATGCAATAAAACAGCAATACCATGGGATTTTTTTTAGGTAAGTAACTGGCAGAGTTGCCAGACTAATGCCACAGAAATAGGCCATTACCATGATCATGATCGCTATACCTGGCCTTGATCCTTCGTCAGAGCTATTAAGAGCTTTGAGACCAAAACTATGGTTGTGATAGAGCACGATCAGTCCAAGCACAAAAATGGGGAATGAGATGGGAAAAGGCCCCAAATGAATCGGCTTTTGTCTTAGTGCTAAATAGGCGATGCCATAATAAATGATCAGTGCGACACTGAAAACATCCATCAAAGTTAAATTCAGAGGAAGTAAGTGTATGGCGCCCGAAAAATAAACGCTGATAAGAGGATATGCCGCGAGTTTGTCTTTTATTACAAAGAAAATAAGTAAAAGAAAGCAAACTGCGAAAAAGGCTTGCGGTAGCAACAAATCATTCTTGAGAATCGAGATGATCAAGAATGGCCCCAAAATGGCTCCGCCAAGTACGATAAAAAAATTGATAATCGTCCGCTCGTTAATCATATTTTCTGGGAAGTGGCAGGTTAGGCGTCTTGCAATAGAAATGGCGTGTAGTCATTAGAATCTTAATTCGCAGATATCTCGAAGGCGAGCCTAGGCTTGGCTAATTTTGCTTGCACCTGAATTTGACGGGTTGTTACCGAACAAGGGCATTTACTATTTCACCTCTTGCCACAGGATTTGTTTTTGACATCATGCGCCGTAACGTTTGTCGGCCTCTTCTTGCCTTCGAATTTAACCAGCAGCTTCGAATTATCATTTTGTGCTTATGAGTAAATCCCGAATTTTGATCGTGGGAGCTGGTTTTTCCGGCGCAGTGTTGGCGCGAGAACTTTCAGAAAAATTGGATGGCACTATTGTCGTGATCGATTCGAGGTCACATGTCGCAGGCAACTGCTACACGGAGCGTGATGCCCGCACGGGTATCATGGTTCACCGGTATGGAGCTCACATCTTTCATACCAGCCGGGAAGATGTCTGGCAATACGTTCGACGCTTTTCAGATTTTGGCCCATTCGTCAACCGGGTGAAGGCCTCCACTTCCCGCGGTATTTTTGGCTTACCCATCAATCTTCTTACGATCAATAGTTTCTTTGGCAAAAGATTTACTCCATCCGAAGCACGGGATTTCATCGCCACCCTGGGCGATCCCACAATTACTGAACCCAAGAACTTCGAGGAGCAGGCCCTCAAATTCGTGGGACGCGATCTCTACGAAGCTTTCTTTGAGGGATACACCAAGAAACAGTGGGGGTGCGATCCCCGCGAGCTCTCAGCCTCCATTCTGAAACGCCTGCCGATCCGCTTCAATTACGATGACTCGTATTTCAACGACCGCTACCAGGGAATTCCTGTTGATGGCTACACGGCGATCATTGAGCGACTGTTGAAAGCAGAGCAGATTGAGGTCAAGCTCAACACGCTCTGGGAGCCCGGAATGGCCAAGGATTACACGCATGTGATCTTTACCGGGCCCATCGACCAGTTTTATGGTCACTGCTTTGGTCGGCTCGGATACCGCACGGTTTATTGGGATACGGCCTATGAGCGGGGCGATTTTCAGGGAACTGCCGTCATGAATTATCCCGGCCTCGAAGTGCCCTTTACGCGAATCCTTGAGCATAAGCACTTCGCCCCTTGGGAAGAGCACAAGGAAACGGTCGTCTTTACCGAGTTTAGCAAGGAAACCTCGCCGGAAGATGTTCCTTTTTATCCCAAGCATCTGGCTCCCGACAAGGCGCTCCTGGCGAAATATCTGGAACTCGCCAAAAAAGAAACGCGCACCTCGTTTTTAGGGCGGTTGGCTACCTATCGCTACCTCGACATGCACCAGATCATCGGCGAAGCCCTCGATTTTGCTCCCAAGTTGGCGGAGGCCATTCAGCACAACCGACCTCGCCCCATCTTGCCGGTTGCAGATTTGGTTTAATGTTCGCCCTCCTTCTCCTGTTATTCAGGCCATGAATCTCGCCGAGTTTCAACTCTCTCAAAACCAGTCAACTCCGCCGACCGGATTGTCCGTCGCCCTTCAGTCGCTTTGGTACGATGCCAAGGGCGATTGGAACAAAGCCCACGAACTCGCCCAACGGGCCGGCAATCCTTCCGGCGACTGGGTTCATGCCTACCTCCATCGCAAGGAAGGCGACGACTCCAACGCCCGTTACTGGTACGCCCGGGCGGGAAAGCCTGTCTCCTCCGGCCCGATCCGGGATGAGTGGAGTGCAATCAGTGAAGCGTTACTGGCCGGGCAGTAGGAAGCAAAAGCCCGATCCTGTTTTTCTGATGGGTAAGAAGGGTCACTCCGACCGAAATCTCGTCTGGTGCAGCTTCCGCATCGTAACCGCGCCCACCAGCAACGCCAGCAGCAAGAGCGCTGTGTTCGAGAGCAGCGGAGCGTTAGTCACGGGTAGAATCGTATAGGTGCCCGTAAAGACTAACGAGTTGGTTGAGCCATACGTTGTCGCGACTTTGAGCGTCGTGGTTTGACTGAGCGTAATCGAGCTCCCGGAAATGATCGATATGCGTGTAGCGGAACTGGTCGGATCGCTCCCGTCCAACGTGTAGTAGAGCGTGGATCCTGGAGTCGAATCGGTAAGCGTAATCGTTTGAGGTCCCGAATAGGTGCCAGAAGCCAGGTTAACGCTCGGCTGAGCCACGGTAAAATTGATCGTGCCGGAAGTTGAGGTGTCTGCGCGAAAAGTCGTGGCGCTCGCCGTCTTCCCGTTGAGTTGGGAGATATACTGGGTGTCGGCAGGCGTGATTGCGCCATCTCCGGTGAAATCACCGGTCAGAAAACCTGCTTTAATCGGAAGGGTAGTGGAGCCAGAACTCGTGGTGCTGACGTTGTCCGAGTTTTTAAAGCTGTAATTGTAACTGTAGCCCAGACTCAGCGAGACCGTCTGGTTGTCGCTCACTCCGCTGAGATTGATGGAAACGGTGTTACCGCTGGCGCTCACGGTACCGACGGAGGCCGTGCCAGACGCGACGGTCACGGTCGGGTTGGTCACCGGATGATCGAAAGTGGCAACAAGCAGATGCGTCCCCGGTGTTGAACCCTGCCGACACTCCACCCCCACGCTGGTGCCGCCTTGGGGTAGATCAATATCGAATGTACCTGCCGAGCCGTGAGTTTTGCGGGAGACAACATTGACCAATTG
>CAIPBM010000108.1 GCA_903863295.1 uncultured Verrucomicrobiota bacterium
CCACCCCAAGAATCAATTTAAGAGCGCCTTCATCTGCAAGGGCAAACACTTCATCCTTTACGGCTGCAACATGGTCGTCCGGCGCAGTGTCTTTGAGTACGAGTTGTTTGATGAAAACCTCCCGCTCTACTCCTACGCCGAGGACTACGAGATCACCATGCGGCTCGTCCATTACGGGAGGATCGGCCGGTTTGAAGGCTGTGTCGGGGTACATCTGGTCACGCCTTCCGGTCGTGTCCGCGAGATTAAACGGGGCTACTCACAGATCGCCAATAACTGGTACTTTCTCAAGAAAGGAACCGTCCACCTGCGCGAACCATGGGCCACGATCCGGTTCTGGGTGATTTGCGTGGGCAAGACCATGCTGATCTCGCTCGTTAATGTCGTCAAACGCAACCCATCAGGCGATTGGCCGGGACGTCTCAAGGGCCAGGCGATCGGAGTCTTCGATATCTTCAGAGGTCGCAGCTCACCCCAGCGCGTAATTGATCTTTAAGAGACCTCGGCAAAAATCCCGGTCTCGCAACTTTGTCATCCTGAGCGGAGGCGAGCCGGAAAATAGCTTTCCTCCCAGGAGCTTCACGAGCCGCAGTCGAAGGACCTGGCTTGATAAACTGATGACCTTTGACTGGCGCCAACTAATAAGGAAATCGAAGGCCGGTCTCCCGCCAGTTCAACCATCGCGGAGCGGCCATCTTGAAGAAAATGGGGCGAGTCTTGGGCGGGCGCCGTTCTGGTGAGGGTAGGTCCTTCGACTGCGGCTCGAGTCCCGCCAACAATAAAAGTTCATTTGCCTGCTCGCCTTCGCTCAGGATGACCCTCCACGAATCATTCGCGCATAAACCTCCTCAGAAATCTCAACCTGCCGTTCGATGGAATAACGTTCCGCTTGCCGACGGGCGCGAAGGGACAGTTCCCGGTGAAGATCACGGTCGGTCCAGAGTCGCACGATCGCCTCGGCGAGCGGTTGCGCTTCGCCCGCGGGCACAAGCAATCCCCCGTCGCCAATGACCTCAACCGAGCCACCGCTCGCGAGGCACCCAATGACCGGTTTGCCGTAGCGCATGGCCTCGATGTAGGTCAGCCCAAACGACTCATACCGCGCCGGGGCGACAAAGAAGTCGCAGCCCTGGTAGAGCGTTTCAAGTTCGGCATCGGAAAGCTGTTCGAGAAACTCGACCCGGTCCGCGCAAGCCGCATGCTTGGCGAGGAATTCGGTTTTCCAGGCATGAGCCATCAAGCCACTCCCCACCAGGACGAAGCGCACGTCAGGCTCCCTCGACAGGACCAGCGGAATAGCCTGCAAGAGAACATCGGTTCCTTTCCTCGGCTCATACCGGCCGACGTAGAGCACCTTCTTTTCCTTCACCGGCGGGAGAGTGGAAAGATTCGGCATCGCGATTCCATGCGGGATCATCTCAATCCGCGCGGGATCGATCCCCAGGTTGGCGCAAAGCAAGTTCCGGTGCGCCGCCGTATGCGTGCAGAGATAGGGAGCCGTGCGGATCAATTGCTTTTCCAGGCCGGCACTGTACCCGGTGCCGGTTTGCTGATTGATCTCACTCGTCTGTTCGCCGGTGGTGCTGACCCGGACGAGAATGGGCGGTCGGCCCCGCCAGATCAATTTTTGATAGAGCCGGGCGAAGCCGCCGTAGAAAATCGTCTCGATCACATCTAGCTGTTCCAGCTCGTTCCGCTTCAAGAAAAGGCGCAGCAACGCCGCCAGGTGAAAAGGAACCCACCCGCGCATCAGGGATGGGGGAAGGAGTCGGCAAGGGATTTCCACCACGTCAAATCCCTGCTCACGGTAACGTCGCGATCTCTCCCAGAAAGCCCGGCCCGGATAGAGATGGAATACCGTGACGTGGTGATTCCGTGCCGCCAGTGCCACGGCCACGCGATGGTACGCCTGCGCGACGCCCGAATCGACATCACGGCTCGGCCATTGCGACATGAGGAACCCGATCTTCATGCCGTCAGGTCAAGGCCTTCCGACTCCATGGCTCAGGCACGGCTCCGGTTGAGCAGGCTGCGAATTTTGGACCAATAAAAATCAAACGTGAAAACGGGGTAGAGATCGCTGAACGTGATGTGACTAAGCTTGGAGCGGCATAACATCACCACGATGATCATGAGAACCGCATCCTGAATCACCATGACGCCCGGCACCGCCTCAAAGCCCCAGACCGGCAAGGCCAGCCGAGCCAGCAGCAACGCGCAGAGGGTGATGCCCAGATAAAGATAATTGAAGAGATGATGCATGTTGCTGCAGACCAAAATCCCACTGCCCACGCCCCACAAGCCTTGCAGGGCAATGCTGATCGAAAAGAGAAAGAGCGGGAAATGCCCCATGGTCACCTTGCCGCTGGTCCAGAGCTCGATCACCCACGGCCCCAGCGTGGAAAGCAGGAGCAAGGTCGCCACGCCTCCCCATAGGGCCGAGGCAAGAATGATCTTCAGCAGGCGCAAATAGGTCTGCCAGTCTTGACGTCCGTAACTCCGCGCCACTTCCGGGCCGGAGGAACCGCTGATGATCCAGATCAACTGGATGATCATCCGCGTCACCGTCCGCACCGTGGCGAAGGCGACGACGGCGGGCGCCCCCAAAACCTGGTTAATGACGAGCGGATAACCTTGGAGAAAGAACGCCGTCCCGGCTTGCCCGGCCAGGAGTGGAAACCCATCGACCATGATTTGTTTGGTTTGATGCCAGGTGGCGCGTCCGATGCCAAACTCCACCCGCGGACAGGTTCTCCGCACGTCCGCATAAATGAGAAAGGCCCAGAGGAACGCCACTCCGGTCGAGGTCACGGCAAAGAAAAGTGGGTGATGATGGGTAACCAGAACCAGGACACAGACGCCGAAATCGGTCAGTTTCCAGAAGTTGTTCGCCATGATTCCCCGGGCTTCCATTTCCGAGGCCCGGTAAGCGGCGCGAAACAGGCTCATATAGAAACCCGAGAGCATATAGATCATCAAAAGCACCAGGATGATCGAGGTATTCGTCGCCGAAATTTGGGTGAACTTGAAATAGTGCTGGAGATCAACCGTCGAAGTCACCAGCAACGTCAACGACATCAGCAGAACGGCCAGGACACCCTGCGCGAAGAGCACATTCTGGTAGATGACATTAACGAACTCCCAATTGCCGGAGGCGCTCGCCACCGTCATACGATTGGAAGCTACCGCCGCCAATCCCCCTTCCAGCGACCAGAGCAGGGAGGGGATCGTGAACATGACGATCCATTCCCCATACATCTGGGTGCTCCAGTAATGGAGAAAGAGCGGAATGGAGACGATCTGGTAAAACGCACTCATCCCCTGGCCAAAGACATTGGCAGCAAAGTTCTTCAGGATTCGCTTGAAGGAGACGTCCAGGTTGAACATAGGGGTCAGCGTCCAGCAGGAGACAGCAATTCCTGATAATGCGAAAGATAATCTTGGACGACCCGGTCCAATTTGAAATAGTCGACATTTTCCCGGGCCCGGGACCGGAGATCGGCTTGCAAGACGGGATCGTTGAGAACCTTGAGCATCGCTTCCGCCAGAAGGTCCGGTCTTTTCGCCGGTACCAGCAAACCCGCGCGCCCATCATCCAGCATTTCCGGACTTCCACCCACCGAGGTGGCGATTATTGCACACCCCGCTTCCCGGGCTTCCGTCAGAACCAAACCGCCGGGTTCCGCATGGGACGGCAGGACAAAAAGATCCGCAGCTAACAAATAAGCCCGGGGCTCGGCCTGGGCCCGGCAAAATTGAATCCGGTCACCAAAGCCCGTCTCGGCGGCTTGCTTCTCATAAGTCTCTCGAAAAGGCCCGCCCCCCACGAGATAGAGATGGGCGGAAGCATGGGCCTGTCCCACGATCTTGAAGGCAGCGATTAAATCGGCGACTCCCTTGCGGGGATGCATCCCTCCGACAAAGACAATCGCTGGAGGCTTAAGTTCCTTCGGTTGAGGGAGTTCCGGACTAAGACGCGGCGAGCCCGTCGTCCCATTGATCACCACCCGGAGTTTCGACTCAGGGATGCCGCGGCGCGCCATGCTCGTCGCCACCGCCCGGCTTACCGCGATGGCCCGGTCTCCCAACCCCATGAAGATGGCCGATTTATCAAACTCATTATGGATCGTATTGATCAGCCTGAACTTCATGAACGGCCGGAGGGCATAAGCCAGGATGTTGCTCGCCACCATATGAGTGTGAACGATTTCTGGATTGAGTTCAGAGAGGGCTCCTCGAAGCTTGTAAAGGGCTCGGATCAGGTTGAGCGGCCTTCTGCTGAGATCAATTCGGACGTGTTTCACGCCATTTGCGTCGAGCAACGGCTCAAATCTCCCCCCTCCACTGATCACCGTCACCTCATGCCCGAGCTTGGCCTGAAGACAGGCCAAATCCACAGCCACATTCACATGACCGTTAAAAGCCTCGACGTGGTTTAAAAAGTGGATGATCCGCATGACTAAAAATGGCCCCTCGTCATGAGCTTCCACCGTGAGGCACAAACTTAATGGACGATTGGGGGGGGAGAGAAGACCCGGAATATGTGGTCGGGCGTCCGAATTAGCAAGCCAGCCCAACAGTCTGCCCTCGAATTTCATCCATTTCTGTGGGATTGATTTCTCTCGATGCTGAATAAACTGACTTTTTACCCCATTCTTTCTTTTAATTTATTTAATGATTTTTTACATGCAAAAAGTAGAAAGTGGCGATAGCCAGAAAAAATTTCTGGCTAGCTTAAAGAAATCTGATACACAGGGCAGGTTGGACAACACGCCCTTTAGCTGGATCCCCCGACTTTGGTCTGGATCGTGCTAAGAGGGAAGCCGTCGGAAAGCCGACATAAATGAATGAAGAATGACAGTGGAGAATGACTGCAATGAATACAAACTTACGATTCTGGATCGGTGCATCCCTGGCCATTTTAATGGCATCAAACTTAACGACTGTCCTTAAGGCACAGGATACCTCGACGGCTTCGTCGCCCTCGGTTTCCACCTCGACCAGCGGTAGTTCGACTGCTCCTGCAACGCCTTCCTCGTGGCTGGATAATATGCCGGACAGTACGTTGCCGGTTCACTTCGGATTGAATCTCTCTGAAACGTACGACGATAATATCTTTCTGCAACCCTCGAAGACCTACGACTGGATCACGGCAGTGTCCCCCAGCGCCCTTTTCACCATGGGCGATCAGGAGTCAGCCAATGAGAACTACGTCAATCTCTTCTACCAGCCGACTTTCCTGATCTACGCCAACAATTCCAATCAGGACAACATCGAGGAAAACGTCAACGCCCAGTACAGCCACACGTTCACCAAGCTGCGCCTCGGCATTGGCCAACAATACCAGAAGTTGTCAGATGCCACGGTCGACTCCAACAATATCGTCAATCGTGACGTTTACACCACGCGTGCGATCGCCGATTACGATTACTCGGACAAGCTCTCCATCCACGGTGTCGCCACCCAGACTTGGACAAACTATGCAAATGGAAATCAGGCCAATACCCGCGAATGGGATTTGAACTCCTACTTTCTTTATGACCTGACCCCCAAGTTGAAGTTGGGTGTTGGACCGAGCATCGGCTTTCTCGATCAGCAGTACGCACCCAACCAGACCTATCAGCAACTCCTCGGTCATCTTCAATATCAGGCCACCGGCAAAATCACGGTTTCGCTGGCGGCTGGTGTGGAAGATCGCCAGTATCAATATGGTAGAAATGATCAGGTAACCCCTGTTTTCGATTTGCGCGGAGACTACCAAGCGACTGATAGCACCTCCTTCAACCTTAGCGGTCACGCTGAAACCTATGCGTCGGCCAGCCTGCAGGGTCAAAATTACCAGGATATTGCTGTTCAGGGCGGAGTCAGTCAGCGCTTCCTTCAGAAGTTTTATGTAAATATTAATGCTGGCTATGATAACAGCACGTATAATACTATCTCATCCAACGCTACGAACACCGGTCGCGTCGATAACTACTTCTTCGTCAAACCCGGCGTTTCGTGGGTACCCAATAACTGGTTGAATGTTTCCGCTTCCTACCAATATTCGAAAGACAACTCGAACTATAATTACGCGAGCTTTAATGACAGCCAGTACTCGATCAGCATCCAACTCAAATACTAACGTCGAAAGGCACACGCCCATGAATGCATCCCGCTCCCTCCTCCAAACCCTCGGACTCGCTCTCCTTCTGATCCTCTCTCCCGGGTTGGTTCACGCGGAATCTGTGCCTGCCACTGTCGCTTACGTCCAGGGTGAGGCCACCTACACCACGCCAGCCGGCAAGACCGAAAAGATCACAGAGAACTCCCAAATCCCCGTCGGAAGCACCGTAACCACGGGCAAAGACGGCTCCGTCGGCCTGAAGCTGGTTCCAGGAGCGACCACCGTTGTTGGCCCTGACAGCAAGCTGAAGATTTCCTCGCTCGATTACTCCAAGAGCGCGACCGGCGAAAAGAAGCGGGATATCCTCCTCGGCCTGACCAAGGGATCGATCTTCTCCAGCCTCGCCAAGAATGATGGTAAGTCTGACTTCCGCATCTCAACTCCGCAAGGGGTTGCGGCAGCCCGCGGAACGGACTGGAGCGTCACGGTCTCGGGCAGCACCGTCACGGTTGCGGTTCTGGACGGCAATGTGGTCATCACTCTCCCCAATGGCAGCACGATCACCATCCCTGCCAGCAAGGTGGGGGTCTCGACATCGAGCAGCCCGGTCACTTACATTATCAGTGGACTGACGGATGACCAAAAGAACGAGTTGATCAAGGAGATCGAAGATGCCGGTTTCCAACTCTCCTCTCAAAATGGCCCTTCACAGGGGGATGTCTACTCGGATCAGTCAACTCCCGGTACCCTCAATCCCGCCAACATTACGATTACGCCTAATCCTGCCAATACCTCGACCAATTCCGTTCAGTCGCCCAACTAAGGGCGGCTCTCGGCTGGAAGAGAATCCTTGGCAATTCCGAAACAACACCGGGAGGCTTCGATCCCTCCCGGCGAACATGAAGCAGCCGCTCTTTTGCCTCTACTTTCATTGTTGTTTGGTTTATTTTCTGGGGAGATGGACCTTGCCCGGTTCCATCATGGGAGAGACAGGATTTAGCTCCCGGGCCGGACACCGTTGCGTATGAATAAAATCAGGTTAGCCCTCTCTTCGATCCTCTTCCTTTGGCTTTTTGTTGCCGGCGGCGGAGTCATGGGCCAACAACCGGCTTCAACTCCTCAAGGGGAGACTGCCCCCAGTTCCGGCCCAGACACGGCAAGAAGCTACATCGCCCCCCGGGGAGACACCCTCCTCCACCGAAACGATCTGGTCCGCATCACTGTTTTTCAAGAGGACGACCTGACCACCGAAACGCGTATTTCCAAGTCGGGCACCATCATCTTCCCCCTCATCGGCCCTGTCCACATGGATGGCAGAACCGTCGATGAGGTCACGGCAGAAATCCGCAGTCGGCTCGACAAGGACTACGTCATCAATCCCCATGTCACCCTGATGATCATGGATTTTGCCAAGCAATGGGTCACGGTTCTCGGAGAGGTCAACAAACCCGGGCAGATCGAAATACCTGCCGAGGGCGGGCTCGACCTTCTCGGTGCCATCGCCCTGGCCGGTGGATACACCCGCATTGCCGATCCTTCTCATGTCACCATCCGCCGCAACGTGGATGGCAAGGACCAGGTTCTCAAAATCAATGCCAAGCAACTCTCGCGCGACGCGGAAGTGAAGCAGTTCATGGTCAACCCCGGGGACACGATCAACGTTGCCCAAAGCCTCTTTTGATATGAAAAGTCCCCTCATTAATCTTCCCCCTCCGGCCACCCAGTCGTCGCTCAATTTCTTCTACCTGCTCAAGATCCTTTACCGGTGGTTGTGGCTGTTCTGTCTCACGTTTCTTGCCGTCTTTTCCCTGGCAGTCGTCTATATCCTCACCGCGACGCCCTACTTCCGCGCCACCACCGTCATCCAGGTTGAGCAAGCCGAGCAACGCGTCTTCACTCCCGACAACAAAGGGGAGACCGACGATCTTCGTCAGGAAGATATTCTCAAGACCATCGAACAAAACCTGCAATCGCCCAAGATCTTCGTCAGCGTGGCGTCCGATCCCAAGATTAACCAGGACGGCAATTTCTACGTCGGCATGACCGCCAGCACCTCGGGTGAGCCGATCTCAACCGGTGAAGCGGCGGAAAAGCTGGAGAACAATACCCGCGTTCTCCTGCGTCGCGGCACCCGGCTTATCGACGTCAGCGTCGATCACCCCGTACCCGCCATGGCCCAGAAGCTCGCCAAGGCCATCGTGGATGAATACATCAGCGAGAGTGGCCGCGTGGAGACCAACACGTCCAGTGGAGCTGAACAGCAGTTGCTCGGGGATTCATCCGCCATCAAAAAGAACCTTCAGAAATCGGAAGACGCGCTGGCCACTTACCGGGAAGCCCTTCTGCTCAAGGATCGCATTACCGATCAACAACGCATCATCGATGCGCTGCAGCAACGCTACCGGGACAAACATCCCACCCTCATCCAGGCCCGCACCCTGCTGGATCAATTGACCACCAGCTTCGATCAGGAAGTGCAAAAAATCCGCAGCAATACCAGCGCTGAGGCTGGTTACTGGACCGATGACGACGCCCAACTCGACAAGGCCTCACCCGAGGACCGGGTCAAGATGGAGCTGCAATTGGTCGAAGCCCGTACCAACGTCCTGGAGGGAGAAGTCGAAACCGAGCGCACCCTTTTCAACAATGTCCTCAAGCAAATGAGCGAGGCGAACGTGAGCAAGGAATCGGCCCCCACCCAGATCCGCATTGTGGAAGAACCCTACCTGCCGCACCGCCCGGTAAAACCCCAGAAGGTCATCATTCTGATCCTCGGTTTCGCCGCCGGCATCGTTGCCGGGCTGGGCTTGGTCTTCTTCCTGAACGGCCTCGACAGCTCCTTCAAAACCGCCGAAGAAGTTGAACAATGCCTCCATCTTCCCGTGCTCGGTGCCGTGCCCCAGGTCACCGCTCCGAAAAAAGTCGGCACAGCCGAACCAGCTCCCGTTCCAAACAAGGGTCAGCCGAGCGAGCGGGTCGTCCTCATCACCGATCCCAGCGGTCACGCGGCCGAAAGTTTCCGCAGTCTGCGGGCCGCCATCGGATTGCTCGGTAAAACTGAAGATCACCGGGTACTCCTTTTCACCAGCGCCCTCGCCTCCGAGGGGAAAACTTTCACCTCTTGTAACTACGCCTCCTCTCTCTCCCAGCAGGGCGTCAAGACCCTCATCATTGATGCCGATTTGCGCGCTCCCGCCGTCCATCAGTTTTTCAACGTCGAATGCGACCGGGGATTGGTCGATCACGTTACCCACGGTGTTCCCTTCCAGGACTCGATCTATTCCAATATCATCCCCAATCTCGACATCCTCCCAGCCGGGAACCGCTGCCCCAATCCGGCGGAGTTTCTCGCCGGTAGCGGCTTTGTCGACACCCTCGCCTATGCGTTGAGCCATTACCAGCGCGTGATCGTCGATTGCAGCCCGGTCAATCTGGTCAGCGATCCACTCCTGATCATTCCCCATGTCCAGACAGTCATCCTAGTTATCCGGGCGACACGGACACCCCGGCGCGCCTCCATCCAGGCTCTCACCACGCTCCATCGCGCCAATGTTCAGCCCGTTGGTGTGGTCATGAACGCCCTGCCCGACTGGACCCACCAGACTTACTTCCCCTACTCCGGCCGCTACGGGGAAAACAACAAGTACTATCAGGCCTACGCCACGTCTTAGGTCGATGCGGTAACGGCGAGCCCCGGCTCGCCTGAGCCCTTCGAACGCACCGACCGGGAGCCCGCGCCAGGAACTCTCCAAGCCAGGGCGATGAAAACCGCCACGTAAAGTTGGATCGAGGCCACCTGAAGCGGAAAATCGACCAGGGAGTGCAGCGCGATTCCCCCCAGGGCCAAGGCGCATGCCGAATAGCCGACCCGGTCCGTCGTCCCCAAGGTTGAAGTCGACGCCCGGATCACAGCCATCACCAAGCCACCAAAAAAGTAGAGCGCCCACAGCGTCGCGCCCACGTAGCCGTATTCGAGAACCGTCTGGAGATAATCCTCATGGGCATATTTCCAGAATCCATAAATCTGGTGTCCCAAATAGGCGGTGTGAAAGGGAAAAATGGCTGAGAACGTTCCAGGACCAAAGCCAAACCAACCCGCCTCCGGAATCGTCTTCAGACAGACGTTATAGGTGAGCAAGCGTTGATTGCGATCCGTCAGTTGTGAGGAGAGTTGCGCCCAATGCGAACCCGACAGGGAATGCTCTCCCACGGTGACAAGCGTGGCGATGAATGCCCCGGCCAGGATGACCAGAATAAGCCGCTTCCACCAACTGATCGTGATGGGACGCGAGCGGGCGTGAGGGAAGACCCAAAAAAAGGCGATAAACAGCAATATGACCGTGATGGAAGCGGTGGCGCGCGAGATGTTGACCCCCGCACCCACCAGGGTCAAAAAAAGCAGCGATGACCAAAGCGCCCGTCCCAGATGCGCCTCCGCCCGGCGAAAACTGCGGACAAGCAGGAAGACCAGGATAGGCCAGATCAAGTTAAGAAATGAGCCCGCATTGCCATGGTAACGGAAGGGACCGAAAAACGTATTGCCGACCGGCTCATCAATCCAATAAATCGCGGGCGCGCTGAAGACATGCTGGATCATGCCGTAGACCACGATCGAGATGCCGGTCGAGGCCATTGTCAGCCAAAGGCGCTCCCGCCAGCGCGATTCATTGACCATGTCTGCTGCGACCAGAAAACCGGCAAAGAGGGCGACCAACGACTGAAGCTGAAATCCGGTCGCCGCACGGTCCCAACTTCCGGGCCATTGCGGGAACGGCTGCGTCAGCGGTACAAATTCCCAGAACGAATCGTCAAGGTAAGAACGGGCGTTATACCACATCCCGACCGTCACGATCAGGAGCAAGCCAAGGCAATGAACCGGGAAGAGGCTAAACGGATCGTTCCGCTGAAATCGCCGTCGGATAAATCCGGGCAAATTCAGCAGGAAGCAAACCATGAGCAGGCCATCGAGCAGATCGACCGTCCAGGGCCGGGTCGATCCGTAGACCCACGGCGCTTCGATCAAGATACAGAGAAAGAGCCAGCGAGCCAGCCGATCAATGGTCAACACCCTAGGGATTTCCCTTTACCTGAAGTTGAACCGTGAAGGAAACAGCGACGTCCGGGGCCTCCACATTGAAGGCCTTGACCTTCACCGAGGTATCGTCCGAGACCCCCGACCAAAAAACCGTGGCGTATCCCTTGCCCTGCAAGTCGCCCTTTTTGAAGATGATCGTACTGCACTCCAGCTTGTGTTTGTCCTGGCTACGCACTTCGCAGATAAAGTAAGTAGGCGAAGGCGCTTGCAGGGTCACGGTCGTCTTGAGATAGGTGCGACCGTCATCACCCTGCTTCACCGTTCCCGGTTCGATCGCCAGGCTGATCGGCACTCCCGTCGCCGCTTGAGCCTGCATCAAGGTCAACATGAAGAGCGCCACCAGGGCGAAAGCCAACTTGCCTCCGGGGCTCTGGAGACGGAGGCGATGGGTAAACATAAGTTGCAAAGCTTACGAAAAAGGTCGTCGATTTAAAGCCAAGAGTTCCAAAATCTCGGGTTACCTAATTCCCGGCAACCCTTGAGCCCTCTTACTTGGTTTTCATGATCTCGGTGCCATTCCAGTCGGCTGGAGGCGGATTCTTCAGGAAGGCCCGGCAGTTTTCGATATAATGTCCGCTGCAATAATCACCCGGACGCTCCCGTAGACACTCTTCAAAAAGCCGTTGCGCCTGGGAAAACTTCCGGCCGAGATACTCGTCCATCGCCTTTTCGTATTTGGCGACCCATTCCTTCGGCCACGAACCGACAGGCGCACTCAAGTCATCCAGCACTTCATAAACGCGGAGCCCCTGGGTTTTTCCTTTCACCACAATCACGCCCATGGTGCGCATGAGAAATTCGCTGCTGACGAGCGCATGAACCGATTCCCCGATGGCGATATCGGTACGATATTCTTTCGTCACTCCCTCCAGCCGCGCGGCCACGTTGACCGGATCGCCGATGAGGGTGAATTCGCGCCGCTGGGTCGCCCCAATATTGCCGACCGTGACCGTGCCGTGATTCAACCCGATGCCGATCTTGAAGAGCGGACGCTTTTGCTCGGTCCACGTCTTGTTGAGCAGAATCAGCTCCGCGCGCATCGCCAGGGCGGATCGCACGGCCCGGGCGGCATCGGTCGCCGGTGTTTCCGGGACGACATCACCCCAGGCGGCCATGACGGCGTCTCCGATATATTTGTGCAACGTGCCGCGATACCGGTTCACGCAATCGACCATCTTTTCAAAGTACTCGTTGAGCTGTAAAACGAGCTCCTTGTCACTCATCGTTTCGCTCAAGGTGGTGAATCCGCGGATATCGGAAAAGAGCATCGTCACCGGCTGGCTGACACCGCCCAACTGAATATTACCGGGATGTTCCAGCAGCCGCTCCATGACCGCCGGGGCGATGTACGACGAGAAAACACTTTTGATCTGCTGGCGCGATTGCTGTTCCTTGAGCCAGCGTAGCAACACGCTGCCGGAGTGAAGCAAGATGAAGAAGATCACCGGCCAGGCAACGGGCAGGAGGAGATTCCGCGCGTCAAAGAGTCCCTGCGCGGCGAGGAGGTAGAGCACCACGCAAACGCTGGGAAGAAATACGGAGAAGAGGATGCTTTTCTCCCGGACATAGAGCAGCGTCACCCAGGAAGCCAGCAACCAGATCAAGGCCACCGGCAACGTCCCGGCCTGATGCAGATAATCATCCTTCAGGATATTGTTGAGCGCGTTCATGTGCACCAGCACCAGGGGAGCCTGACTCTCCAGGGGATTTGGCCCCAGATCGCTCAGTCCCGGTTCCGTCTGGCCCACCACGAGTATTTTGTCTTCCAGGGGGGGAACATCCGTGGGGTAGGGCTTTCCACCGGCGTAACAATCGTATAAGCCCTTGGCTACTTTGACATAAGGCACGGAAACAAAACCGTCCTGCTGCCGGTAATTAACGAGCATGCTTCCACTTTCATCAATCGGGATGGACTTGATCCCTTCCGGCGTCGGCAATTCAATATCCCGACCCAAATGCACCTGAATCTGGTCCGGGGAAATATTCCAGTACTGACAAAGTATCTGGAGTGAAAGTCCGGGAAAAATATCTTTGCCCACCCGGAACAAAAGAGGAACGCTGCGCCGGATACCGTCGGCAGAAGTCGGGTCGGAATTAACGAAAGCAAAAAGACTGTTCTTCCGGACCTCCGGGATCGGATAAAGCCCGGCTTCACCGGAATCGATCCTGGAAAGATCTCCCTCCACATGCGTCAATGGCCTTGTCTTTCCCCATTTTTCTTCAGGCGAGAGTTTGTCATCGACCTCTTTCTTGGCGGCGATCGATTTTGGATCGGGGTCGAACATGGCTCCCGAGACAACCGCCCGGGGTTTTGCCATTCCTTCGCCCAGATGCTGGTCATCTGCCGCGGGATCGCGGGGTTCGGTAAAGAGAATATCCCAGCCGACAACCGCTGGATTCGCTGCCGCCAGAAGCGAGCAAAGATCGCCATGAACAGCGCGGCTCCAGGGCCAGCCCCCCAGTTCCTCCAACGACTTTTGATCGATTTTAATCAGAACAAGCCGGGGATCGGCCTTTTGATCGGAGGCAGCCCGTTCCCGAAAACGAAAATCAATCGTGAGGTTCTCCAGCCGGTCCAGAATCCCGGTGAAATTGACCAGGTACGCGAGCAGCAGAAAAGTCAGGGGCGCAATCGCTATATAGAGATAAGGGCGAAAGCGGCTCAGCATCATGTTCGACGCTAGTATCGCCGTTTTGACCTGTCGAGATTCGAGTTAGCGGCGGCATCTATCCGAATCCTCTCAAGGACATCCTCATCCATGCTCTGGCCAGCCTGTAAGGCTGGCCACAGAATTAATGAGACCGCTTCGGAATCGGCGGGATCAAGACTGTCGCAGGGTTTTTTAAGAGATGCGGATTTTCCCGGCTAAAGAATTTTGACAAAGACGCTTTCCAGCTATTTCACAAGACGCGTCATCACCGGATTGGCGCTGAGCGGGATCGACAGCGTTTGATGCCCCTGGGCATCGGTGACGATGGGCACAGCCTGCTCATCCCCGCTGAGAAAATCGAAGCAAGTCGCGCCGGTGAAATGCTCGGCCAGGGGGAGATGGAGAGTCGCGGGCCGGGCCGCATCCGATGCCGACCACGTCGCGACTTTCCACGCGGCGATCCAAAGCTGGCTCCCGGAGGGATCGCGAAACCCATAGCAGCGCTGCCGCAGATTCTCCGGTTGGCGACTATCACCCTGGCCCGCCTCGAGATAAGGCTCTTTCGGGGGTGCCTCAGCCTCCAGATTCGCGAAGGAACGGGTAAAGCGTTGGATCGCGAAATAGCTCTGCTTGCGGTTCAACGCAATATCCACCAACCCGTAGTTTTGCCAAATACTCGTCGGGTCACCGCCGTCATCCCGGAAATCGTAGTAAAAACTTTTCACGCCCAGCGCCCGCTGTTCGATCAGGCGGCGGAGAATGTAAACGGCCTGCGCCTGCTGCGAGAGATTCGATTTGGTCTCGTGCGTGGTGACCGTGCTGTAACCCCATTCCGTATTCCACAACAGAGGTCGCAGGTGATACTTGACGGCCCAAGCCTTGAACATCGCGATTTGCGAGACGTAGGTTCCCTCAAAATCGGCCGTGGCGATGCCGTCACGCTTCAACATCGAAGGCGTCGCCCCGTAGGGAATGGTTTCCGGGATCGATCTGTCACCGGAGTAAGGATGGTCCGTAATGCCATCGAGCGCGGCCGGAAGGCCGAGCTGAATCATGCGAAACGTCGCCGGCGCCGGCGCGCCGAGCCCGATGACGGGCATCCCGGGGTTGACCTTCTTGACCGCCAGGACCGTCGTGCTCAACAACGTGGCATATTTCCGGACATAACTCGAAACCGATCCATCCTTCTCATATCCGTTCCAGGCACCGCCATAGTAAGACTGAAAACCAAAATTGTTCGGTTCATTGAGAACTTCCAAGGCGGCGATCTTGTCCTTCAAATGCGTCGCAAGAAAAGCCTCCGCACCCGCGTAGGCCACGGGATCAAACGGATCCTTATAGGCCTTGTTACCGTAAGCGAGAATGAGCAGAACCTTCAGGTGCGAGGCCTGCGCGGCGTTGAGCCACTCGATCAATTTGGGCGGAAGAGTATACTGGCGTGGCTTCGGCTCGATATCCGACCACGATACGCCATCCCGGATCCAGCCAACCCCAAGCTGGGACACCATGGGCATGATTTCAGGAACATTCCAGCCCTGCTCGAAGTGGGTGCAGACGCCAACATGATCGTCGCGGATCAAAGCTTCCGGCGTTTGCGCATAGGCCCCGTCATTCCCAAAAGCCAACCCCAGTAGCAGCGCCCCGCACGCCAAGGCCGCGATCTTTTTCCGATAAAGACGCATTTTGATTTTATTCTCCACCCGCGCCGTGAAGTAGGTCAGGAAAAGACTGATCCGCTGGCCCAGGGTAAGTTTGGAGAGCGAGAGAAAAAATTTCGTTCGTGCCCACAGTGCCGCCGCGGCAGATCCGCTCGGATGTTCCGCCTCCAGGTTGATCGATTCAAAAACCGCGCGGGCCTGGGGGGTCAGATGCCGCGCATTCACGTCCATGAAATGCTTCTGCGATTCCACGTTTGTCCGGGTCGTGAGCCGGTCCTCCCGCAAATCCACATTGCGAACCGCGCAGGGCGTGGGATCAAAAATGAACCGCGCCCCGGCAGCTTCCATCCGCAAAAGAACATCCCATTCCTCGGACTGTTTCAAATCGCGATTGAACGGAAATTTTTCCAGGAAGCTCTTCCGCACCAGCCACGTGTTCACGTGCATGCAGCCATAATGAAGAAAGAGATAATCGCTCATCGCCTGGCCCGGGCCCAGGGGAGAAAACGGCGTGACGGTCGAGAAGGAAGGATCGATGGTGTGGTAAGCCGAATAGAAGAGCGCCTGATCCGTATTTTTCTGCCGATGAAAGAGCGCCAGTTGATTCTCCAGCTTGTGGGGATACCAATAGTCATCCGAATCAAGAAAAGCGATCAAAGGGCCTTCCGCTTCCCGGACACCGGTGTTGCGGGCTTCGGAGACTCCGGCATTCACCTGATGCCGGATCACTCGCACGCGGGCTGCGTCCGCAGGCTGAGGCTGATAAAGTTCTTCATCCCGGGAAGCATCGTCAATGACCAGCACTTCAACATCCGGATAGGTTTGCGCCAGCACACTGTTCACCGCCCGCGTCGTCATCGCCTTGCGATTGTAGCTGGGGATGATCACGGAAACCTTCATGGCGTCAGGCTTTCCGTTTCATGGTTCCCGTTTTCAGCAACCGCACGATCTTGCCCACCAGGCAATGACCCCAGCCCACCCAGTGAGGTTGCCCGAAGGAAAGGAACCGGGCAATCTTGCTGGTGAGTCCGGAGGAATTCGCCCAAGTCACCGGTTCTTCCAGTTCCTCGCGATAGGTCTCGGCAAAAGCCGAGAAGACGCACGAGCCGCGGTACGATTTCTTGGTCGGGTCCGGATCCCAGGACTTAATCCCTGGCAGATGAATGAACCAGGGGCGCTGCCATCCGAGTCCGTTCCAGAGACGATCCCGCAATCCATACGTCGTGACGCCCAGTTCCTGGACAATGCCCGAGCCTTCGGGAACAAACCGGAGCGGATATTCCGGCAAGGCAAAATCGCCGCGGCTGCACAGCAGGAGCTCGAAAATTTTCTGCTCATAGCCAAACCCTTCGATGCGCTCGTAATAAGGCTTGGCCTGTTGCTCCAGGAAAAAGGGATCCTGCAGGAACTCGAGGCATTTTTCAAAAATGGGCCGATGCTGAATCGTTCCGCGCAGAACGCAGGTATTAACCGTATGGTCCAGCCGCCGGGCCGGTTTGAGATGGTAATGATCGAGAAGTCTCTGATTGAATTTAAAGGCGTAATCCATGTCCTGGGTAACGAGGATCGTCTCATCATCCAGTGGGGCAAGGAGAGGCTCCACGTCCCGCAGGACCAGCAGGTCGGTATCCAGCCAGGTCAAATCGGTAACGCCCCGTTCAAAAAGATGCAGAAAAAATGCCGGCTTGATCTGCTTGATTTTCGGCCCTTCCAGCGGCGGGAGAATCACCGGAACGGCATGCGGCGCGTGACGTTTGAGCCACTCGGAAAACTCGGGCTGCTCTTTGGTGGCTCCCACATAGAGCGTGAAGTCCCGGCAATGCCTTTCCATGGATAGAGCCAGTAACTTGACTCCCGTCAGGCCCTTCGGCCGGTCTTCAAATGCACAGTAAGCTCTCATGGGGTCGATACGGTAAACGCTACGCCGTTGCGGTTGAGGTATAACCCCACCAGCCGCGCCAATTTCCCCGGATCCGCGCCCAAAAGAATCGAGCCTTGCCTCCATTCAAGCGCAGGCACGCCAGCCCGAAGCCCGCCAAGGCCCTCGCCAGGAGATAAGAGAAGTACCAGAAAGGATATCGATGCTTGCGAAGAAAATAACCGCCCCCACATGCATAACGGTAAGACCGCTCGATCGCTTTCGCATCATACGAACGGACCGGTCGCGGATGCCAGACCGCGTAAGCCGGATCGTAATAACCCTGCACCCCCTGATCCTGCAGCCGCAGCATGAGATCCGGCCCCTCATCCGAATGCCATGGCGTCCGTGCGCCGGTCCCCATGTTCTCATCAAAGCGCAGCTCCCCCAACTGAGAACGCCGGATGAAAAAAGCAAACTCGATGCACTGGGCGTGGATCGAAGTACGTCGGATGGGCGAGGCGAGTGCCGCGTGACGCGAAACGGAATCCTCCCCATCATCCGCCACCGAGCGACCGCTGAGAAAGCCATAGTCGGGTTGAGTCTCAAAGAAATGGGCTACCTGTTCCAGAAGCTGGGGTGGATAGCAACAGTCATCATCGGGAAATCCGACGATCTCCCCCGTTGCCCGGTCGAGACCCTCATTGCGACCCCGCGAAACACCGCCGGAGCTCTTAAGATGAGTCACGCGGTCCTTCCACCGGGAATCAGACACCACACCCGCCAACCGGTCATCCTCATTCTGGTCGGCAAGGATGATCTCAAAATCCTGAACCGTTTGCTCCAGGAGAGACATGAACAATCGTTCCATTTCGCTAACCCGGCCCTTGGTGGAGATGATGAGTGAAAACAACATGGCCTGGTGGGGACGCAAGGTCGCCAGACTTTAGCCGTGGCAGCGCGGCACTGGCGAACCATTTTCGGCTGGGGTCGAATTCGTCTCCGGGTTGCCATCATCTCACCAGCCGATACTTTCAATGCCGACGATTCGCAGAACCTTGGCAGGACCAAACTGCTCCTCGACAAGTTTGCGAGGTCAGGCAAATTGGAGGAGATGAAAGAGCTAGAAGATGGAAAAGACCTGCAGTTGGATTTTACCAAGCTGCAGAAAATCGCAAAGACCGGCCTCCCCGTCCTCCCCGTCGTGGTGCAGGATGCCGATTCGCGGGAAGTGCTCGTCGTGGCTTATTCCAACCAGGAAGCTCTGGAACACTCGCTCAAGACGGGCATCGCCACGTTCTGGAGCACCTCGCGTAACGAGTTGTGGATCAAGGGGAAAACCTCCGGCGATACCCTGGAGCTCGTCGACGTAAGGGTCAACTGCGAGCAAAACTCGCTCCTCTATCTGGTGCGGATGGTCGGCGGCGGCGTTTGTCACACCAAGGATGCCGCGGGCAAGACGCGGACGACCTGTTACTACCGCTCGCTCAGGGACGGAAAACTCAGTTTCCTTGATTCAGGAACCTGAATTGCTCTGCAGCAGGGCGGTTGCCCTCGCGTGGATGACGAAAAGATAATGAATCTTTTATCGCCGCCGATACGCGAATCGCTATTTTAGCCTCAAGACGTTTCTTATGTTGTACCTCTCGGATGTTATTCTCCCCATCGCGTCGCCGCCCCTTTACCGGGGAGCGGTTCGCGTGGAAGAAGCGGAAGTCGTCGCTGTCGGGCGCGCGGCTGACCTGCCCCCGCAGCCTGGCGAAACCGTGGTCGATCTCGGCGCCAGCACGCTCCTGCCCGGCTTCATCAACGCCCATTGCCATCTCGATTACACCAAGTTCCGCGGCTCCATCGCACCGAAGCAGAGCTTCACCGAGTGGATCAAGACGATCAACGCGCTACGCCGTTCCTTCACCACCGAGGACTACATTGAATCGATTGCCCAGGGATTCGAGTTGCTCGCCCAGGGCGGCGTCACCACCGTGGCTAATATCGAGGCGTTCCCGGAACTCCTCCCCCATCTCCCCGTTCCCCCGCTGCGAACCTGGTGGTTCCTCGAATTGATCGATGTACGCGCCCGGGTCAACCAGGATCAAATGCTCCGTGATTGCCTCAGCTTTTTTGAGAAGCATACCGACTGGCTCGGCGGTTTCGGCCTCTCGCCCCATGCGCCCTATACCGCATCGGTCGATCTCTATCGCCTGGCCCGCACCTGCGGTGAAAAATACGGCATGCTTTCCACCACTCATATCGCGGAATCGGTGGAGGAACATGAGATGTTTTCCTACGGACGCGGCCCCCTGCACGATTTCCTCGGCAGCCTTGGCCGGGACAACTCCGATTGCGGTCACGGCTCGGCTTTGTCCCATCTCGTGGAGCATGGGGTCATCGCCAACGATTGCATCATCGCCCACCTCAATTATCTCCAGGATTACGATTACGAACTCGTGGCCCGCACCGGTGCCTCCGTCGTCCATTGCCCCAAATGCCACACCTATTTTGGTCACGCTCCATTTCCGCTCAAGGCCCTGCGTGAGTATGGCGTGAACGTCTGCCTGGGCACCGACAGCCTCGCCAGTAACAACTCGCTCGACATGCGTTCCGAGATGCGGGAGGTGCAGGAGTTCCACAGCCTCGGCGACCGCGAGGTGCTCGAGATGGTCCTGCTCAATGGCGCCCAGGCGCTCGGCCAAACCGGCAAGCTGGGCCAGATTTCGCCGGGGAGCGTCGCCGACTTGGTCGCTTTCGCCCACGAGCCCGCGTCAGAGTCGTCCTCCGGTTCTCCCGAAATTGACCCCTACCGCCGCGTCGTCCAGTCGCGCAAGCCGCCGGTTTTGCTGCTCGTGCATGGCCGCCGCATTCCCCTGGGTTAGCAGGCGGGTCCCGATATGCTGCCGGGCGAAGCTTCCCGTTGGCAACGAATCCTCAAAGGAGACCCGAATGAAACTCCAGCTGATTATCCATCCCCAGAGCCCAAGCCTCCACCCCGCGCTCCCGCAAGATCTGGGCAAATTCCCGCGCGTATCCATGCACCGTGAACACTTTTTTCGGTTGAACGAGGTCGACCATCCGCAACAGATCCGTGAAATCGGCGTGATCGCTTAACGGGAAAACCGCGTCGCAGCCATACCGGTAAATCGCCGAGCTCTCGATGGCCCAGCCCGTTGCCATCGCCGTGCGCCGTGGCGAAATTTTTTGCAACCACTCGGACGAACGCCCCTGCGGCGGACACATCACCACATGCCCCTCCACCTCCGTCGCGGTGAATTTGCGGCAGGTCGGAAACGTCTGCCCCATTTCTTCGTAAACCCGCGTCATCTGCATCGTGCGCGGATGCAGCATTACCGGCAGTTCCGCCTCCGCCAACGCGCACAACAGTTCCTGGCTTTTGCCGAGCGAATATCCAAACAAAATCGGCACCGCACCCGCCACCAGTGTCTCGCGACAAAATGCCACAATCCCCGCCAGCACCTCCTCCGTCGGCGGAAAAACATAACGCGGCACTCCAAACGTTGTCTCCATCACCAGCACATCCGCCCGCACCGGCTCGCACACCTCGGCCGAGCGCCCCGGCCTCAACTTGAAATCCCCCGTGTACAAAAACGACTCCCCCGCGCGGGAAAGATGCAGCATCGCCGAGCCAAAAATATGTCCCGCCGGGTAGAGCCTCAATTCCGTCTCCGCATCCCACGCGAAAGGTTCCCCGAACGGCAACACGATCTCGTCCCGCTTCCCCGGCAACCGTTCCGCCATCAACCGCCGCGTCCCCTCCGACGTGATGATTTTCCGGTGCTTTGCCAAATGATCGAAATGCGCGTGCGAGACAAACGAGCATGCCTTCGGCTTGTGCGCATCACACCACAGATCAATCTGCGGCAGATAAAGGCTCCCGCTGCGCATCTCCACGTCCCAAGGCATCTCTCAATCTAGCGGTCACTCGTGCCGGGAACAACTCGTTGGTCGGGATTCGCGCAAGTCCCAGATTGAGGTAGATTGGGATCACACGTCCCACCATCCCATGAAAACCTTCGACTTCACCGCCGAGCAAATCCTCCCCCAGCCTTTGGAGAAGGTCTTCCCCTTTTTTGCCGATGCCGCCAATCTTGAGGTCCTCACGCCGCCGTGGGTCAATTTCCACATCATCACCCCGCAGCCCATCGAAATGCGCGTCGGGGCCCTCATCGATTACCGCATTCG
Source organism: uncultured Verrucomicrobiota bacterium (assembly GCA_903863295.1). Lineage (GTDB taxonomy): Bacteria > Verrucomicrobiota > Verrucomicrobiia > Methylacidiphilales > UBA1321 > JABDGH01. Next base: position 21,566 of record CAIPBM010000108.1, read on the forward strand.
CATCCACGGCCTCCCCATTCCCTGGCGAACCCGGATCACGGCATGGGAACCACCTCACCGTTTCATCGATGAGCAAGTCTTCGGCCCCTACCGCCTTTGGGTCCACGAACACACCTTCCAGTCTCATCCCCAGGGCACCCTCGCCCGCGATCACGTCCGCTACGCGCCTCTCGGTGGCGCCCTCCTCAACTGGCTCTTCGTTCGCAAGGACATCGAACGCATTTTCGCCTACCGCGCCGAGGCCCTCACCCGCCAGTTCGGCGTCGCCGCCTAATCCGTAGTTCCCCTCGTTCCCAAGTTGC
>CAIPBM010000109.1 GCA_903863295.1 uncultured Verrucomicrobiota bacterium
AAGCAACAGGCGCTCGGCCTGATCAAGGGCGGGGTTGATACGTTGCTGGTCGAAACGATCTTCGATACGCTCAACGCCAAGGCGGCCATCTTTGCCATCGAGGAAGCATTTGAGGAAATCGGACGGCGCCTGCCGATCCAGATTTCGGTCACCATTTTCGATTCGGGCCGCACGCTCAACGCGCAGACCTTGAAAGCCTTCTGGCTCTCCGTGGCGCACGCGAAGCCGCTGAGCGTCGGTATCAACTGCGCGCTAGGTCCGGAACAGATGCGCCCGTTCGTCGAGGAACTTTCCGGCGTGGCGACCTGCTATTTCAGCTGTTACCCGAACGCAGGGCTGCCCGATCCCCTCTCGCCCACCGGCTTCCCCAAGCTGCCGGAGGACATGGGCCCGTTGATGCGCGATTTCGCGGTCAACGGCTGGCTCAACATCGCGGGCGGTTGCTGCGGCAATACGCCGGAGCATATCAAGTGCATCGCCGAGGCCGTGCGCGGCGTACCGCCTCGTCCGCTGCCGAATCTTCCGAAGGTGACGGCATATGCCGGGCTTGAGCCGCTCGTACTGCGTCCCGAAATTCCGTTCACGCTCATTGGTGAACGGACCAATGTCACTGGTTCACCGAAGTTCGCGAAGTTGATTCTTGAGGGCAAATTCGACCAGGCTTTGACCGTGGCACGGCAGCAGGTTGAGGGTGGCGCGGCGATCATCGACGTCAACATGGACGAGGGGATGCTCGACGGCGAGAAGTCGATGACCCACTTCCTGAATCTCATCGCGGCGGAGACGGAAATCGCGCGGGTACCGATCATGGTTGATAGCTCCAAGTGGAGTGTAATCGAGGCTGGGCTGCGCTGCGTCACCGGCAAGCCGATCGTCAATTCGCTCAGCCTGAAGGAAGGTGAAGAGGCGTTCCGGGAACGGGCCCGGCTTGTTTATCGCTATGGAGCTGCCGTGGTCATCATGGCCTTCGATGAGAAGGGCCAGGCTGACTCGTTGCCGCGCCGGATCGAGATATGCCAGCGTGCGTATAATATACTGGTCAACGAAGTCGGGTTCCCGGCGGAAGACATCATTTTCGATCCCAATGTGTTGACCGTTGCCACTGGTATTGAGGAGCACAATAACTACGCGGTTGATTTCATTGAGGCGACGCGCTGGATCAAGGCAAACCTTCCAGGTGCGCGCGTTTCCGGTGGTATTAGCAACATCTCATTTTCATTCCGCGGGAACAATCCGGTGCGCGAGGCGATGCACGCGGTCTTTCTTTATCACGCGATCCGCGCCGGGCTCGACATGGGCATTGTCAACGCGGGCATGCTCGCCGTTTATGAGGAAATCGAACCGGAGCTCCGCGAACGGGTCGAGGACGTGATCCTCAATCGCCGTCCCGAGGACGGCACCGAGCGACTGGTCACCTTTGCCGAGAGCTACAAGAAAGTCGGCAAGATCGAGGCGAAGGAAGAAGCGCAATGGCGGACGCTGCCCGTCGAGGAGCGGCTGAGCCATGCGCTGATCAAGGGCATCGTCGACTTCATCGACGCCGATACCGAAGAGGCGCGGAAGCTTTACGCTACGCCGCTGGAAGTCATCGAAGGTCCGCTCATGAAGGGCATGAGTATCGTTGGCGACCTTTTCGGCGATGGAAAAATGTTTCTTCCGCAGGTGGTCAAGAGCGCCCGCGTGATGAAGAAATCGGTCGCCTATCTCATGCCCTTCATGGAGGAGGAGAAGAAGCGCACCGGCAACAAGCAGGCGCAGGGCAAGGTTCTCCTCGCGACGGTGAAGGGTGATGTGCACGACATCGGGAAGAATATCGTCGGCGTGGTGCTCGCCTGTAATAATTACGAGGTCATCGATCTCGGCGTGATGATGTCGAGCGAGAAAATTCTTGCCGCTGCGAAGGAACTGAACGTCGATTTCATCGGCTTGAGCGGATTGATCACGCCGTCCCTGGACGAAATGGTGCATGTCGCGAAGGAGATGGAGCGCGAAGGGTTCAAGCTGCCGCTGCTCATCGGTGGTGCTACGACGAGCCGGGCGCATACGGCGGTGAAGATCGCGCAGCATTACTCGAGCCCTGTCGTGCATGTGCTCGATGCCTCGCGCGCAGTCGGCGTGGTCAGTGCGTTACTAAGCGATCACCAGCGGGATGAATTCGTGAAGAACAACCGACTCGAGCATGAACGCGCCCGGGTGGCCCATGAGAACAAACGGCCCTCGAAGCCGCTGCTTTCGCTGGATGAATCGCGCCGTCGCGGATTTCAAACGGATTGGAAGGCGGTCGATGTGGCCAAACCTGCCTTCATCGGATTGAAAGTCATCGACGATTTGCCGCTGCGCGAAATCCGCGAGTACATTGATTGGTCACCTTTCTTTCACGCCTGGGAAATCCGGGGACGCTATCCGGCCCTACTGGACGACCCCGAGACCGGTGCGCGGAGCCGTGAACTTTTTGACGATGCGCAAAAGCTGTTGGATCGTCTCCTCGACAAAAAATTGATCCACGGAAAAGCGGTCTACGGTTTCTTCCCGGCGGCCCGGGTTTGCGACGACATCCTGATCTATAAAGACGAGACCCGCAAAGACGTCCTGACCACCTTTCACTCCTTGCGCCAGCAAATGGACAAGCCGGAAGATCAAGCGAACCTCGCCCTTGCCGATTTCATTGCACCGCGAGATTCAGGCCGTGACGATTACCTCGGCTGCTTTGCCCTGACCACGGGGCTGGGCGTGGAGGACCTCGCGCGTGAATTTGAGAAGGATCACGACGATTATAATTCGATCCTGACCAAGGCGATTGCCGACCGCTTTGCCGAGGCGAGTGCGGAATGGCTCCATCGCCAAGCCCGCAGCGCCTGGGGTTTTGGCAAAGACGAGAATCTCTCCAACGAGGAACTGATCAAAGAACAATACCGCGGTATTCGCCCGGCGCCGGGCTATCCCGCCCAGCCCGATCACACGGAAAAGCGGTTGCTCTTCGATCTCCTGCAGGCGGAGAAAAATGCGCAGGTTTTACTGACAGAAAATTTCGCCATGCACCCGGCCAGCTCGGTAAGCGGACTTTATTTCGCCCATCCCGAGGCCAAGTATTTTGGCGTCGGCATGATCGCGCGCGACCAGGTGGAAGACTACGCCAAACGCAAAGGTCTCGATGTTGCCACGGTGGAAAAATGGCTCGCCCCCAATCTTGGTTACGATCCGGACAAGCCTGCTCC
>CAIPBM010000110.1 GCA_903863295.1 uncultured Verrucomicrobiota bacterium
CGGACGCTCTGGTTACCGGCCTCAATGCCCAGAGCCAACCATTTGATGCCGGCGCGAAGGAACTTATCCAGATATTGCGGTCGAACGGTATCAACCCGCGAATACGACCACATCCGCAACCCCAACTCCCTCTCGATCAATCCGTCCAGAAGGGGCTCGTAATATTTCTTATTCAGGAAAAACATCTCGTCGGAGATGCGCACGGTCTGGACTCCCATCTCCGCCAATTTGGAAAATTCCTGGAGAATAAATTGCGGCGACCAAAAACGCATATTTGGCGAGTCTGAGGAAACCGTCCCCTCGCGGTTATCAACGCGATTAACAATATTGATCATGCAGAAATCGCATTTAAATCTGCACCCGAGGGAGGTGTAAAGGGCTGCGAAGGGAGTCCTTTTCTCATGATCGAATTCAGCGTGCCAAAAATGCGCCCGGTACAGGTCGAGCGGCTTATCGCGATAGGGCAATAAGTCCCAGGCATAGCCGGGAAGATCCGTGTCCATTCGATCAAGGGGCACAACCTGCTCGGGGGGATTGAGGATGGGAACGTCGTCCCGCTTGAAGCCGATGCCATTGACTCTCTCCAAGCCATTGCGAAGGTCAGTTTTCAATAAATTATGCAGAGCGTAAACGCCCTCGTTGAGCAAAACCATATCTACGCCCGGCAAGCCCAAGACCTCCAACGGCAGAGCGCTGACATGAGACCCCACCATGCAGGTAATAAGATCGGGCGCAGCTTCTTTCAATGCTCGGCTGATCATGACGTTGCCGATCATGCTCGTGGTGCCGGAATTCGGGTTTTGCCCGTAAATGACGAAACAGGTCAGGCGCGGCTTGAGTTCCATGATGCGCTGCACCGCCTGTGGAAAAGTCAACCTCTCCGCGGTGCAATCCAGAATGGCTACACCGAAACCCTTTGCCCTGCAGGACTGGGCAAGCAGCAAACTCCATGTGGGCGGTTCGATGGCCGAAAACACCTTACTTAGATCCTGATAGGCCTGCGCGGACGAATCCGCATTCACGAACAGAACATCAAGCGGGCGATTAAGCATGGCGAATTGACAGAGTTCAACAAAGTGACGCACACCCGGACAGCCCATTGTGAGGCCACTTGTTAAGTGAAACGAAGATGACATGAGTGGCTCCCGTTTCAAAACAAAAATGCTCTGGAGAGCAAAACTGTTCTGGAATTACCAACTGAAGGAGTCGCCCATGGGTTTTAATTAGCGTGACAAGCTGTGGGATTTATACGTCAATTTGGCGGCCAAAAACCGCCCCATGCACCGCCAAAACTATTACCGAGAGATACTACGCATTCGTCGGGTCGAGGAGGAAATCATTCGCCTGTATCCCTCTGACAAGATCATGAGCCCGGTGCATCTTTCCATCGGGCAAGAACCCATCTCGGTTGGCGCTTGCATGGCTTTACAGCCGGAAGATGTCGTTTTCGGCACCTATCGTGGCCATGCCCTCTACCTCGCCAAGGGAGGAGATCTTCGACAAATGATGGCGGAATTGTTTGGCAAAGTTACCGGCTGTGCCCGAGGCAAGGGGGGATCAATGCATTTGATCGACTTGGCCCATGGGGTTATGGGAACTTCCGCAGTCGTCGGCACCAGCATCCCACAGGCAGTGGGTTACGCTTACGCGCTAAAAGCACAAAAAAGCAAATCGATCGTGGTGGTTTTTTTTGGTGAGGGAGCGATGGAAGAAGGCGTGTTCTATGAAAGCCTGCAATTCGCTGCGCTGAAAAAGGTTCCCCTCATCTTCATTTGCGAAAACAATCTTTACGCGATCCATTCCCATTCGACTGGTCGACATGCCCAGCCTCGCCACTGTGATCGCGTGGAGGCTTTTGGCATCCCTGCGCGGCGCATTGAGAATAACGATGGTGAGGCCCTCCATGACGCGGTGACCGATGCGCGAAATGCCATTCTCAAGCATGGCGCAGGTCCCTTCTTTTTTGAAGCGATGACCTACCGCTGGCAAGAGCATGTCGGCCCGGGAACAGATTGGCATCTCGGCTACCGTGAGGAGAATGAAATCTCCGCATGGAAGGCATGTGACCCCGTTCTGAAACTCGCCAACGAACTTGATCCGGATATCTTGACGCGAATCGATGCAGAAATCCAAGCCGAGATCGAGGATGCCGTGGCCTTTGCCGAGGGCAGTCCGTTCCCCCAAGTTGAAGAACTTTACACTGACGTCTACGCCTAGTCTCTACTGCCATGGACCGTATCATCAAATGCAGTGAGGCCATCCGTGAAGCCATCGACCAGGAAATGGCGGTCGATGAAAGAGTCATCCTGCTCGGGCAAGGCATCGACGATGCCAAAGGCATGTGGGGAACCACGCTCGGCCTCCAAAAAAAATATGGCGAAGAACGTGTGTTCGACACGCCTCTCGCCGAAGATGGGATGACGGGCGTGGCGATCGGTGCCGCACTCGCCGGTCTGCGGCCCATTCACACCCACATCCGGATGGACTTTCTTGTGCTGGCGATGAACCAGCTCGTCAATATCGCGGCCAAAACGCGGTATATGTATGGAGGAAGCCTCGGGGTACCGCTGGTGGTACGTGCGGTAATTGGTCGAAGCTGGGGACAGGGAGCCCAACATTCCCAAGCCCTCCATTCCTGGTTTGCGCACGTGCCGGGCATCAAGGTCGTCATGCCGACGACCGCTTACGATGCCAAAGGCTGCCTCATCCAAGCAATCCGCGATGATAACCCTGTTCTCTTCGTGGAGCATCGGATGGTGCACCAAGCGCAAAGCCACGTTCCCATCGAGCCTTATGCTCTTCCCTTGGGCAAGGCCAGAATCCTTTCATCTGGGACGCAACTCACCCTGGTCGCCACGGGACACATGGTCATGGAATCTATGCGCGCAGCTGAAGTTTTGAAGACTCTGGGGCTATCCGTCGAGCTCATTGATCCCGTGACCATCAGCCCACTTGACTCGGCCACAATTTTCAATTCGGTTGAAAAGACGCGCCGTCTGCTCGTCGTCGACAATGGTTGGCTCAACTGTGGCTTCAGCGCTGAAGTCCTGGCCCGGTCCGCCGAGCATTTTCAAGGTGCCGGGAACATTTCATATGCCCGGATGGGCTTTGCGCCTGTTACCTGTCCCACCACGAAGGCTCTTGAAAGGCAGTTTTATCCTAATGTCTTCAATATCGCGGCCAAAGCTGCCGACATGATTGCCCCAGGCATCAGCTTATCGGAAGAATTGTGCCCGGAAGCTCCTGAAATCACCCTATTCCGCGGTCCTTTTTGATTCCTATGCCAATTCCCCCCATCCCAGAAGCGCTGCGACGTGAAGTCGAGAAGTTCGTCGAATCCAATTTTGACTTTGCTTTCAAACCGGAGAAGCCCGCCGTCCGGCTTCATGAATGTACTTTCGGTGCCGATGAAATCAACGCCGCCCTCGCCACCATGTTGAGCACCTATGTCACCATGGGAGATCAAACGCGACATTTCGAGGCTCTTTGCTCCCGCCATTTTGGCTTTCAGCATGGCATCATGGTCAACTCCGGGTCTTCTGCCAATCTGCTGGCGGTGGCTGCACTCACCAATCCGGCTAGCGGGCCCCTTCTGCGTGCCGGTGACGAAGTAATTGTACCCGCCCTATCCTGGTCGACTACCGTGTGGCCATTGATCCAATGTGGTCTGGTTCCGGTCATCATAGATATTGATCCCACTACGCTTAACCTTGATCTCAACCAGGCTCGGCAAGCCATTGGCCCAAAAACGCGCGGCATCATGCCGGTTCACGTCTACGGAAACCCCTGCGACATGGACGGGCTGATGGAACTTGCCGATAGCCACAATCTGGTTGTCATTGAAGATTGTTGTGAGGCGCTAGGAGCGCTCTACCGCGGTCGCTCGGTTGGCTCTTTCGGCGTCGTGGGCACCTTCAGTTTCTACTATTCGCATCATATCACCACGCTAGAGGGAGGTATCTGCCATACGAATGATTTTGACTTGGCGGAAGTGATGCGCATTCTCCGCGCCCACGGGTGGGTACGAGAGACGCAAAATCGGGAAATATATGAAAAGCAGCATGCGGAAATCGACCCCCGCTTCCTCTTTGTCAACGTCGGCTATAATCTTCGCCCTACTGAACTCCAGGCTTCGTTTGGTCCGATTCAGCTTAGAAAACTGGAGAAATTCATCGAAGTCCGAGCCGACAACGCAGGTTTCTGGCGCGAGGCCATGCGCCCCTTGGAAAAATTTTTCCGCTTCCAGGAACCAACCCCTAATGGACGTCACTCCTGGTTCGGATTTCCGATGGTGATTCAGCCAGGCGCCCCGGTCAACCCCCGGGAATTCCGCGATTTCCTCAAGCAAAATCAGATTGAGAACCGCCCACTGATCGCCGGAAACATCGCCCGGCAGCCGGCACTCAAACTTTTTCCGCATCGTATTTTCGGCGATCTGAAGGAATCCGACTTGGTCATGAGCAACGGGTTCACCTTCGGGAATCATCAAGCCGTTGACGAAGCGGCCCGCAATTACGTCCTTGATACCATCATTAAATTCTTCAAGCAAAAGCGGTTGATTTAGCGGGAAGGCCCAGCCGCCTTATGATCAATGCCTTTGACACCATTATTCTTGCCGGTGGCACCGGTTCAAGACTGCGCGACGTTGTAAACGACCGGCCCAAGTGCCTGGCAGAAATCAACGGAAGGCCCTTCATCTACTATCTCCTCGATCAACTCTCAGACAATGGCATTGATAATGTCATTTTAAGCACCGGCTACCGCGCGGAGCAGATCGAGCAAGCCTTGGGAACAACCTATCAAAAAATGAATCTGCGCTACTCCCGGGAAGACCATCCTCTTGGCACGGGCGGCGGTCTCAAAAAAGCATTGGGGCTGACCCGGCACCAGCACGTTGTTGTCATGAATGGCGATTCGTTCCTTGATTTTAATTACAGGGATTTTTTGCACTGGTTTGATTCTGCGCGGATGCGGGCGGGACTCGCGGCCGTCTGGCAACCCAATTGCAATCGCTTTGGCGAGCTTGAGATCGATGACCAGGGCCTCATTCTTGCCTTCAGAGAGAAGAGCCCGACACCAAGGGCTGGCTGGATCAATGCTGGAATTTATCTTTTGGATCGCTCTCTTCTGGAAAACATGCCTCAAGAGACCTTTTCGCTGGAGCGTGAGCTCTTTCCGCACCTGATAGGAGATGGTTTTTTTGCACGCAATTATCACGGCAATTTCATCGATATCGGCGTGCCAGATTCATACCGAAATGCGGCAGAGTTTTTTGCCCGTCAAGTCACCGAATAAAAGGAGAAATGACTTCCTATTCGCCAACCGTTTTCTTACTTTCGACCCCATGACAGTATTGATCACAGGCATTACCGGAATGGTGGGCAGCCATTTGGCCGAGTATGTCTGCAAGCATCATCCTGACGTCCAGATCCACGGAATGGTGAGATGGCGCAGCCCCTTGGATAATCTCCAGTCTGTACTGCCAAAGATTCAGCTTCATCAGGCAGAGCTGCGGGATCTTAACTCCCTGATCAAACTGTTGGGCAAGGTTCGCCCCGACTGGATTTTTCATCTCGCTGCCCAATCATACGTCACCACCAGCTTCGATCTTCCTGCCGATACCCTTCACACCAACGTGATCGGCACGGTTAATCTGCTGGATGCCGTCCGCATTGTCGGTCTCGACCCACGTATTCACATTTGCAGCTCGTCGGAAGTTTACGGACAAGTCACTCAGGACGAAATCCCCATCCGGGAATCAAATCCTTTTCGCCCCGCGAGCCCCTACGCGGTTTCCAAAACTGGTGAAGATATGATCGCCTTGCAATATTGGCTTTCCTACAAAATCAAAACCTTGCGCACCCGCATGTTCACCCATACCGGACCTCGCCGTGGGGCCGTCTTCGCCGAGAGTGCTTTTGCCCGCCAGATTGCGCAAGTGGAGGCCGGGATTTCGAAGGGCCCGATTCGTGTCGGTAATCTCAACAGCATTCGCACTCTTGCGGATGTGCGGGACGCCGTGCGCGCCTACTGGTTGCTGCTGGAAAAGGGCGAACCCGGCGAGGTGTACAACATTGGTGGCGAAGAGACGATGACTATCGGCGAGCTCTTGGAGCGGCTCAAGGGCATGGCTCGATGCCCCATCGAGCATATCGTGGATCCGGCTTTGCTTCGGCCCTCTGATGTCACCCTGCAAATTCCGGATACCACAAAGTTTCGCGAGCAAACAGGCTGGAAGCCCTTGATTACCGCCAATCAAACCCTGCTCGATCTCCTGAACTACCATCGGGATAAGATCGCCGGTCACTAGACCCTATTCATCCCTCCGCGCATGATTATTTCACGTACCCCGTTCCGCATCTCCTTCTTCGGCGGTGGGACGGATTATCCGGCATGGTTTCAGGAAAATGGAGGCTCCGTCCTCTCAGTCACGATCAATAAATATTGTTACATCTTCTGTCGCTACCTTCCGCCTTTCTTTAACAACAAGCACCGGATTGTCTGGTCCCGGGTGGAAAACGTTTCTGACCTTGAAGAAATCCAACATCCCTCCGTCCGTGAATGCATGCGCTTCATGAAAATCAAGGAGGGTCTGGAAATCCACCATGATGGAGATCTTCCGGCGCGAGCCGGCCTGGGATCCAGTTCCTCCTTCACCGTCGGCATGTTGCATTCCCTGCACACCCTCCTTGGGGAGAAGACAAGTCATCGTCAACTGGCGGAAGAGGCTATTCACGTTGAGCACCACCTGATTCGGGAAAGCGTGGGCTACCAGGATCAAGTCGCCGCCGCTTATGGTGGCCTGAATCAAATCAACTTCGGCCCCGGCGATTCCTTCTGTGTTGAGCCCGTTCAAATCTCCGAAGAGCGCCTGCAGCTTTTTCAGAGCCATCTCCTGTTGATTTTTACCGGCATCAGCCGCACGGCTTCCGAAATTGCCAAGGACAAAATCAAAGTCATCCCCGACAAGAAAAGCGAGCTTTCAACCATGCGGGAGATGGTGCCGGAGGCGTTAAAATTGCTCTCATCTGGAGATTCCTTCAAGGCTTTCGGTGAACTCCTGCATGAATCATGGAAACTTAAGCGTACACTCTCGTCTCGGGTCAGTACCCCGCACCTCGATACGATTTACGAGCGCGCACTTAAAGCCGGTGCTTACGGTGGGAAAATTCTCGGCGCCGGTGGAGGAGGTTTCATGCTCCTGATGGCCAGCCCCGATCGTCATACGGAGATCAAAAAACAGCTCGCTGAATTTCTCGCCGTTCCCTTTAGTTTCGAAACTCGCGGGTCACATATTCTCTTCGGTGGCAAGTCCACAGAGTTATAACAAATTTGTTCCAAATAAACTCGCAAGCTGTCCTTATGAGTCAGCTGCTAGCTGTCGAAGGATTGGTTCTGGGGTAGTCGCGGATGTCTCCCATCCCAGGTAGCTGTTGTACGCCGCGCAACGGTGCAGTCCGTCGCGTAAGCGACTCCTTAAAAATCCGTCATCCTGAGCGAAGCGCATCGAAGTCGAATCTTGCCCTTTGGGAACGGATAAAATGGAATCGCCGCAGGCGATCCCGCAGGGCGAGGGTTCGCGGGAGCGGACCGAGTCAATGATCTCTAACTAAGTGCTATCGAAGGCAATTCAGACCGTCAAAGTGCCTCTTCTCGGCCAGAGTCTCCAAAAAAAGTAAACGATCAAAAACGGAACGGCTAACATTAGAGAAAAACGAAGATAGGAGACGATATCAAGATCAACAGTCCGTGAATCTTCATCGAATCCGAAGCGGCAATCTAAAATATAGCATGGAATCATACCATAATAGGCAATCGTAGTGCCGACATGGAAGAGGGCGAAGAGAGCCGCGAATATCGCCAGCACTGGCATGAGTCGGAAGTTTCGAATCGCAAGATAAAGAGCGGCTAGAACGGGGCCTATGAGTAGGTAGCTCCACCCAATGACCCAATTCCATTCCTCCTCTGTTGCTTCGAGATTGTCGAAGTCGTTCATGACAACAAGAGTCGGGATTGAGGAAATACAAATTAGATAGAAGATCAAAAGACGAACGGGAAGCTTAGAGTCGCTCGTGTTAGATTTTAGAACTGTCCATACGGTCCAGATAACCGCCGTCATTCCAAACCAAAACGGAATCCATAGCGGACTAGCCATGAAAAAGGCCGTGCTGGGAGGAAACGCATCGGCTTGGCTGATCGGAACCCTACCTGGTTGATGTGCAACGAAATCCAAGTAGATGGGCAGTGGTTGCTTCAAGTAGCCACACAATGCCTCGATAAATCCCACGCACAGCGAGATCAGGAATCGCCTCATGTCATTATTTTTTAGCAGTCCAGTTAGCTCTTCCAAGCTCCAAAGTCTTCTCGGAGGCTGCGCAAACCGAGATAATTAAACTTCGATCCAGCGTATCTAGTTAGTTCAATGGTTGCTTCAGATAACAAAAAAGCCGTCCCGATTACTCGGGACGGCTTTTGTTGCGGCGACGGTTATAGACCGCCGCTACAGGGGAGGGGACTAAGCTTTCGCAGGCGCGGCGGCTTCGAGGCCTTGCGCGGCGCGTTCCTTCATCGCCACCTTGCGGCTGAGCTTGGAGCGACCCTTGTCGTCCTGGCCGATGCACTTGACCCAGACTTCGTCGCCGACCTTGGCCACGTCGTCCATGCGGTTCACGCGCTGGTCGGACCACTCGGAGATGTGCACGAGGCCGTCCTTGCCGGGCAGCACTTCGACGAATGCGCCGAAGTCCTTCAGCGTGACGACCCGTCCGCGATAGATCTTGCCGACTTCGATGTCGCCGACCATGCCGAGGATGATTTCCTTGGCGCGTTCCATGGCGTCGCCGTTCGTGGAGTAGATCTTCACGCGGCCATCGTCCTCGATGTTAATCTCGGCGCCGGTCTCGGCCACGATGCTCTTGATGTTCTTGCCGCCAGGTCCGATGACGAGGCCGATCTTCTCCGGGTTGATCTGGATCGTCTCGATGCGCGGCGCGTACGCGGAGAGCGTGGTGCGAGGTCCGGCGATGACCGTTTCCATGAACGCGAGGATCTTGGTGCGGGAAGTAACTGCGCGGTCGATCGCTTCCTTCATGAGGGAGAGCGGGATGCCGGGCAGCTTGAGATCAAGCTGGAAGCCGGTGACGCCGTCCTTGGTGCCGCACAATTTGAAGTCCATGTCGCCGTAGTGATCCTCGGAGCCGAGGATATCGTCGAGCAACAGGTAACGCTTCAGGTTGTCGGCGTCATCATAATCGGTGACGAGACCGACCGAGATGCCCGCAACCGGAGTCTTGATCGGCACACCCGCGTCGAGGAGGGCGAGAACGCCGCCGCAGACCGAGGCCATTGAGGTGGAACCGTTCGATTCCATGACTTCGGACGAAACGCGGATGGCGTAAGGGAAGTCGTTTTCGGAAGGAATAACGGCGAGAACGGAACGCTCGGCGAGCGCGCCGTGGCCGATTTCGCGGCGATTCAGGCCGCCCACGCGACCGGTTTCACCGACCGAGAACGGAGGGAAGTTGTAGTGAAGGATGAAACGCTTGGTGATGTCGCCGCCGGTGTAACCGTCGAGTTCCTGGGCTTCGTCGCTGGGGGCGAGGGTAGCCAGACAGAGAGCCTGGGTCTCGCCGCGGGCGAAGAGGGAGGAACCGTGTGAGCGGGGCAGGAGACCGACTTCGCCGGAGAGCGGGCGGATGTCGTTCACGGTGCGACCGTCGCTACGCTTCTGCTTGTCGAGGATCGCGGCGCGGAATGCCTTGATCTGGACTTCGTCAAATGCGGAACCGACATCGAAGCTGGTGGCTTCAGGATACTTGGCCTTGATGGCCACGCCGACTTCTTCCTTCAGCGCGCCGACGGCGGCATAACGCTCGACCTTCGAGGGGCGATAGATCGCGCCTTCGATGCGGTCCTTGACCAGGTCATACGCCATTTCGACATACTCGGGCTTGGTGACGTAGAGAGGCAGCGTGCGCTTCGCCTTGTTGACGCGGGCGGCGAGATCCTTCTGCAGCTTGATGACGATCTGCACCTGTTCCTGCGCGTAATCGAGCGCCTTCTTGAATTCCTCTTCCGGCAACTCAAGCGCGGAACCTTCGATCATGATGATCTCGGATTCAGAACCGACGTAGACGAGGTCGAGGTCGCTCAGGTCCATCTGCTGATGGGTAGGCTGCGTGACGAACTGGCCGTTGATGCGGCCCACGCGGACGGC
>CAIPBM010000111.1 GCA_903863295.1 uncultured Verrucomicrobiota bacterium
GAGTGACTGGAGTTCAGACGTTGCTCTTCCGATCTGCCGGTGACGTGGACATCGGCCCAATTGTAATTCTCCTGGGCCACAGAGAAAATCTTGTCCTGTAACTGCGGCCACTTTGCGGTCACGGCGGAAGGCAGCCCCAGCTTGAGCTTTCCATCGACCTGCCCACTCGGGTCGACATCCACTCCGCCGCTGATCCGCACGATGTCGTTTTTGCGGATGTCGAGATTGGTCAGGTGCAGCGTGTGCTCTTTCCATTCAAGATCGGTCGTCGCGAGATCAACTTCGGTATTCGTCAGATCCGGCAGGCTGACCATGGCCATGACCTTGCCGAGCCAGGGCAGGACGTTGAATTTCGCATGGCTCAGCGCCAGATGCCCCTTGGCCGAGCCGCCCTGGTCGTTGCCTTCATAGACCAAGTCGCCAATGACCAGCCCCGACAACTTCATCTGCCACGCGACCGAGACCAGCATCGTCACCGGCACATCGGTCGCCTTCAAATCGAAGGTCATGTGGTGATCGCCCGTGAGCGAGGCCTCGCCGTTTCCGGTGATGAAGCCCTGGTCGCAGACCATGCGGAGATTGGAAAAAGTCAGCTTGTCGGGGCCGCCTAAAATCTGCACGGAACTCGCCCCCGTTTTGAGCGTACCCGCCTCAACCGACATCGCGCGCAAATCAGTATTCCAGATGCCCGCACCGTTCTCGCCCGCTTCAAACGAAACTCCGTTGACGGTGACCACCTGCCCGTTGGCAAGGTTGATCTCCACCGAGCCGTCATGCGCCGAGAGTGCGGTGACATGGACCCGGCCCTGGCCCGTCACAGGTTCAGGCGCGGCTGCGGACGGGGCGGTTGCCATGGGCGTTTCCGGCGTTGCTTCTGCGGTCGTCGCCGGATGGAGCACCACGCTCCAGGAGAAAACCTCCACGCTTAGCGGCAGGGTCGGTGCAAAGACATCGGAGAGGTGAAAGCGAACGATGGCCTGGCTGATTTCGCCCTTTTCCCACGGGGCGCTGGGACGTAGATTCGTCAGCGTGATGCCCGACGCGTGCAACTCACCGTGCCAGAGATCGAATTCCAGCGAGGTGACCTGGACTTGCGCACCACTGGCTTTTTCCAAATCGCGGACCAGTTTCTCTTTCAGTCCCGCGATCTTCCACCAGCCAAAGGCCACAACGCCTCCCACGACGAGGATGACCACGAGAACGATGCCCAAGACCACGCGGAGAACGGAGCGACTCATGCCGCAGGCTACACGACGTGTCGGTTAAATTCGAGCACAACCAATCGCTACGCGAACGCAACCAATCGGCAACAACGGCCAGCTAAAGAAAGGCAAGCGTCCGTTAGCGGGTCTTCGCCACCTCCGCTACGGTCAGCCCCATGCCCGACTCCTACCTTCGACAAACCGCCGGAATTTATATGCAAATGACTTGCATTAATCGCAGCTCTCCGCTATTCGTTCCTACCATCCCACGAAAAACCATGCGCTTCTCCACTGCCCCTTTCCTGGCTTTTGCCATCCTCCTCAGCTTCACGAGCCTCACCCAGGCCCAGTCCTCCGCACCCGACGGCATCACCGCCCAGGACACCAAGCCCGTGGTCAACCCCTCCCCCAGCTTCTGGTCCCAGGATTACCTCACCGGCGACTGGGGTGGTGCCCGCTCCCAGCTTTCCAGCAAGGGAGTCTCCTTTGGCTTCAACGCGATCCAGGAAGTCCTCGGCAATCCCTCCGGCGGCATCCATCAGGGGATCATCGAGGAAGGTCGGCTGGAGATGGCCCTCGATATCGACTTCAAGGCTTTGGCCGGGCTCGACGGCAGTTCCTTCCACGTCAATTCCTACTACATTTACGGCAGCGGTCTTTCCGGGAAGGATGTCGGTAACCTGCTTACGGTCAGCAATATCGAGGCATACAATTCCCTTCGCCTCTTTGATCTCTGGTACCAGCAACAGTTCCTCGACGGTAAAGTCTCGCTCCGTATCGGCCAGATCGCCTCGGATGATGAGTTCGCCATCAGCAGCTATGCGGCAAATTTTGTCAATTCGACCTTCGGTTGGCCTGCGCTGATGGGCGTTAATCTGCCCAGCGGCG
Organism: uncultured Verrucomicrobiota bacterium; assembly: GCA_903863295.1. Classification (GTDB taxonomy): domain Bacteria; phylum Verrucomicrobiota; class Verrucomicrobiia; order Methylacidiphilales; family UBA1321; genus JABDGH01. The sequence continues at coordinate 2,091 of CAIPBM010000111.1, forward strand.
GTCCGGCCTATCCCCTCGCCGCGCCGGGGGTGCGGCTGATCGTCAATCCGATTCAGCAGGTCTCGTTGATGGCGGCGGTGTTCAGTGGCGATCCGGGCGAGGGCTTCAGCATCGAAAGCGCGCAAAAGGAAGACAATTCCGGAACCCGAATCCAATTCGATGACGGTATTTTCGCAATCTACGAGGCGGCCTATAAATGGAATCAGGAAGACGGATCCAAGGGACTTCCCGGCACCTACAAGTTGGGCGGCTGGTATGGCAATCAATCCTACCCGGATGTCAACCAGGGCACCACCAGCGGGGGATCGCCGAAATCATACCCCGGAAACTGGGGCATCTATTTCATCGCGGACCAGATGGTCTGGCGCAAGCCTCCTGCGGTCACCGATCCCAAGGACGCGAAATCGACCCCAGCGGCCACATGTGCCAACGACCAGGGGCTCGGCCTTTTCTGGCGCGTCGGCGGAAGTCCGGCGGATCGCAATACCATCTCGTTCTATACGGACGGCGGTCTCAATTATAAGGGCCTCATTCCCGGGCGCGACCAGGATATCCTTGGGCTCGGCGTCGCCTACGCCAAGATAAGCGATGATCTCAGCACCTTTGAGCAGGAGAGCAACTCCACCAACGGGATCGACGCGCCCGTGCAGGATTACGAGATCGCGATTGAGGCGACCTACATCGCCCAGTTGGCGCCCTGGTGGACGGTTCAACCGGACATCCAGTACATCGTCCATCCCGGCGGAAATGTCGCCGATCCGACAAATGCCTCGGGCACGCAGGCTATTCCGAATGCGGTGGTCTTGGGCGTGCGAACCACCATCAATTTCTAGTTTCGCAAAAGGCCGTTGGAGGATGCGGCCAGGAAGCACTCCTGAAAACCTGACAAGATCGTGTGTTTAGGATAGGTTCAACCCATGCCCCTTCCGCGCACGATCCCCTGCCCCGTCTGCGGCAAGGACATCCCCGCCAAGGCTAAGTCGTGTCATCACTGCGGCGCGTGCGATAAAACGGGCTGGAATGAAGAAACCACCGCCGCCGATGGTCTCGATTTGCCCGACGAAAATTTTGATTACGAGAAATTCGTGCAGGACGAATTCGGTGAGCCGCGCAAGGTACGAGGCAAAGCCATGCTCTGGAAAATCACGGCCACCGTCCTCCTTGTCCTGACCACGATCCTGATCTTCTTCAACGCGTTGTTTCGGTAAGAGCACCGTTCCCACGAAGAACATTAAAATAATTTACGGCTGAACTGGAAACGCATCCTCCGCCCGGCGCCGCCAGATCGCGAGCCCGGCAATCAACCAGGCGGCGAGCATGGCGCCATCGCAGAGCGCTCCGACCAGTGAGGCCGACAAGGTGATATTCCCAAGATTGATCCCGGTCATCTGCCGGATGATCGGACCGACGTGGTAGCGGGACACATAGCGCATCGTGATCGTCGAGGCTCCCGGCGGAACCTGAACAGCCCGCAGGATAAAGTCAGCCCGCAGCAAGGGCGCGGGGCGGCCATTGACGTCGACCAACCAATCGGGATCGAATTGATCATTGATGAGAATGTAGCCGCCGAGCGCCGTCTGGACGTCGACTCGAATATCGGTGGGCGAATAGCTTTTCAAATCGACCTTGTCGGGCTCGGTGGGGTGAGCGATCACTTTTTGGTCATCCGGCAGTGCAGGCGGCGGCTCGCTAAGCAGGATGGTGGTGCGTGGATTCCAGGCTTGGTCGGCCAGGTGTTGAAGCATCGCTTTTTCGGTCGGTATCACTTCGACGTAAGGAACGAAGGTCGCCTTCGCCATGTAATCGCGCAGACCGATCAACGCATGAGAAGGTGTATTCGGCGTGCTGGTCGGTTCGAGCGAAAAACCGTAGGCATGGTCGACATTGGCGGCTACCACCGGATCGTTGTGCAGTTGGGCCACGTACTGCTGCGGAACGGCGACATTCTTGACGCCAGCCAGGAACCAGAGCCGCGCCCGGTCGTTGGCCAGGGCTCCGAAGAAGGCGTTTAAGTCATCGGGAATCCGCGAGGCGGCGGAGATGTCCATCGAAGGTATGTGATAGGCATTGAACTGATTTTGCAGCAGACCGTTCAGCACCATGTCGTCCGGCGCGACGCTGACGCGGACGCTATGGCCGCTGTTGTCGCTCTCCGTCCGGAGCGCATCCAGAAGCGGATTACTGGCCGTGGTCAGACTCAACCGGACGGGCCCGATGAACTGGTTGGCGACCCAGGCGAGTTGCACCACGCTAAGCGCCGTCAGGCACAGGACCAACGTAAGCGGGAGTCGATCCAAACGCAGCATGGCTTGCCAAAGCTGGTTAATCCACGGATTCACCACCTTGGCGGCCCGCAATTTGTCGGGCGACCAGAGTCCAAAAACGACGAGGCCAATCAGCCCCATGAGGGCGAAGGCGATCAGCAACGCCACATGCAAGGTACTGATGGCGGCGTTAATCGAATCGGGATCAAGTCCATCCGACTGAAGCTTGGCCGGAAGTACATAGCCGCCGTAAAAATAACCGAGTACCACACCGCCTCCCAGGAGACCTGTGACGAGACCCCAAAACCAGGTCAATCGTTGGCGGATGACTGGAGTCGCAGGAGCATCGGGATTCAGGGAGGCCACCAAATGCTGCACACCGAAGGCGCTTAAGGTGATCAGCGCGAAATTGGTCATCTCCAGCCACTTGAGCGGGTCGCGCCATTTGTCCATGAGCGGCAGCAGGAAAAGCGACCGATAAAAAGAGGTGTGCCAACCCCACGACAGCATCAGCGTGATGAGACCGAGCACCAACAACCAGCGCCCGTAGAAGCGTTGCCGATCCGTCAGCGGCGAAGGGCCAAGGAGGTTACCAGGCAAAACGAGAAAGACGCCAAGCAAGCCAAGAAAAGTCGCGACCGTGCCCGCCGTGCTGATGGCGAGATTGAAGTTGCGACGGCCACTGTGATTTTTCGACCAGTCGGGCCGTTCCCCGATATCGCCCCAGTAGGGGCCATCCGGGTGCTGCGAATGCCAACCGAAGACGCCGGGTACAAAATAGGTCAGGGTCTCCTCAGGCGAGAGGCAAAATTGGGTGGCCAGGCTGTAGACTTGGGCGCGATTGGCCTGTCCGCCGAGCTTGACGCCGACGATATTGGTTTGGAAAAGCGCCAGGAACGAGGCGAGGGTCACCATCAGGGCTACCGCAACGCAGAGCGTGAGATTGCGCAGGTCCGCGAACGATTCCCGCATGGGATTGCCCCGGTAAAGCCGGTTCATCACGGGTGCCAGATAAAGTGCGGCGATGAGGAGACTGGCGATGCCGCCGCGATCCTGCTCCAACTCCACCATCAAGCCGCACCCCGCGCCACTGATCACCGCGTAGGCCCAGTAGCCCGTCCGGGCCGAGCGCAGGGCGCCCCACGCGGCAAGCGCGTAAAAGGGCCAGGTGGTGATGTAACCGAAATGAGCCGGGAAAATGAACGCCAGGAGATCGCCCTGCCAGGCATAGACCACCGCCGCGAAAAGTGCGGCGGGACGTGGCACCTCCAGTTCGCGGAGGAATGCCGCCATGGCCAGCAAGGCCAGCGTGGAGATGACCGGCGCATAAGCGGTAAAGAAAAACCACGGGCCCCAGTGGGCCGCCAACGTGAAGGGGTTAAGCGGCTGGGGCAGTTGAGCCACCCCGAGCCAGTTCAAGACTTCAAATGTGCCGGTGGGCGGAAAATGATAAACGAATTTCCAGAGGTTCGAAGGATTGATGTCGATCGTCTCCGGAACGTATTGGCCAAAGGTAAAAAACTGGCAAAGCCACAATTGGCCCAGCAGCGAAAGCAGCGCCACCACCCCAAGCGACGTCCATCGCCCCGGATGGGCAGGCGGTGTGACCGGTACATTCATCGTAGAGACATAGCGGGCTTGCCGCTTTCGGGAAAGCGCGATTCTTACATGGGCGACTCGGACATTTACTCTATGGTAATTGTCAACGTCTCCGCTGTACCGGGCTACTTGTTGCCCGGGCCACCAACTAACCGGATCAACCTCCTATTTTGCTCTCCCTGTTTCAGCAAAGTCCTTAAACAACGAACACTGACAGAGCTTACTTTTTCAGTTATCGTAGTCCTATGTCTGATCGCCCGGAAAATGAAGTGAAGGTGACGCGGGAGGAATTCGAGGAATTCCTGCATCTCTTCACGCACGAAATCCGCAATCGACTCAACGGCATCGCACTGGAAGCCGCTGATCTGGCCGAGCAGGCCGGTCCAGACTCCGATGCGAGCCGTCTTCATCAGCAGATTCGCGATTGCTCGGTCTTCTTGAAAGGCGTCCGCGATTCCCTCGCCCCCGATGATGTGGAAGCCCTGAAAATGGCCTTGGGCGATTTCATCGACAAACTCAAGCAACGAAAATCCTGAGGGAAGCGAACCGCGCTTTCTTCCCCGGCGTTCCGTGCTAGGATACCTTCTTTATGAAACTGACCCTCGGCCATTCGCCCGATCCCGACGACGCCTTCATGTTCTACGCGCTGGCCAAGCATCTGCTCCCCACGCCCGGCTACGAATTCGAGCACATCTTGCAGGACATCCAGACGCTGAATGAGCGGGCGACCCGCGCGGAACTCGACATCACCGCGATCTCGATTCACGCCTACGCCTATGTGCTCAAGGACTATGCCCTGCTCCGCAGCGGTGCGAGCATGGGCGACAACTACGGGCCGATGCTGGTCGGCAAACGGATTTACACGCGCGAAGAACTCCTGGGCTGTAAAATCGCCGTCCCCGGGCTGATGACCAGCGCCTTCCTAACCCTGCAACTTTTCCTCGGCGTGCCGAAGGAGAAACTGAATTACGTCGTCGTCCCCTTTGACCAAATCTTCGATGCCATCGCGCGGGGCGAGGCCGAAGTGGGGCTTATCATCCATGAAGGCCAGCTCACCTATGCGAGCGAAGGTCTGGCCCTCAGCGCCGATTTGGGCCAATGGTGGTTCGCGGAAACGGGCGGTCTTCCCCTTCCACTGGGCGGCAATGCGGTGAAGAAATCGCTCGGCTCCAAGGTCATCACGGAGCTTTCTGAGATACTTTACCAGAGCATCAAGTATGGGCTCGATCATCGCGCTGCCGGAGTGGAGCATGCGTTACCCTTGGGACGCGGCCTCGATAACGTGCTCGCGGATAAATTCATCGGCATGTACGTCAATGAACTGACCCTCGATTATGGTGACCGGGGCAAACGCGGTGTGCGTGAGTTCCTGGATCGCGCCCATCATGCGGGCCTGATTCCGGCACCGGTAGCGCTGGAGTTTGTGTAAAGTATTGTCTCGAAAGTGGCTCGATAAGAAATCTGTCATCCTGAGCTTGTCGAAGGATCAGCCTCCAGAGGATGACCGCGTTTATAGTCAACTCCACTATTTGTGGAAAATCCTCTCTGAAAGCACTTCGATTCGGATGCTTCCTGAGAATGTTCACATCATGAGGGAGCTGATCCTTCGACAAGCTCAGGATGACAGGTGACTTGAAATCACTGCCCATCCGCCCAGAAACGGGCGAAGGCGCTGTCCCAGCGCCGTTCACTACCGGCCTGCCTGGCGAGAGCGTGACGCTCTTCGTCAGTCGGAAGCTTGGCCAACATTTCCGCCAGACCGGCGATCCAGCGGGAGGCGTCGCGAGCGGGCAGAACCCGGCCCATCTGCGAAGTCTTGATCAATTCACGCGGACCTCCGATATCAGACACGGCGGCGGGTAATCCAGCCGCCATCGCCTCCACCACGACATTTCCGTAAGTATCGGTCGTGCTGGGGAAAACGAAGAGGTCCGCCGAGGCGTAAGCCACACCGAGCTCGCGCCCGCTGAGAATCCCGGTAAAAATCGCCCCCGGCAGAAGCTTTTCCAATTCGGCGCGATAAGGCCCCTCACCCACAATGGCAAGGGTGAATGCCCCCGCTTTTTCGCGCAGCGCAGGTGCGATCTCCGCAAGAAGATTAAGGTCCTTTTCCTTGGAGATGCGTCCGACGTAAAGAATCACCGGCCCCTTCGCTCCCCGCTTCGTCCAGAATTGGGGATCGCGCAATTTCGGGTTGAAGAGCTCGGTATCGAGTCCGCGGGGGAAGAGCCGCAGCTTGTCCGGCAAGATACCGCGATCAATCCAGCAGCGGCGGTAGAACTCAGAATTGACGTAGACGAGATCGGTCTGGCCGTAGAACCAGTGCATGTAATTCCAGACCAGCGATTCCATGAAGGCGTCATCGCTGAGAAAACGGGCGTATTGCGGAAAGTCGGTGTGGTAGATGCCCGTGGTGCGAAGCCCGAGCAACTTCGCGCAACCCAGGGCGCAGAGGCCAATCGGCCCCGGCGTGCTGATGATGATCTCCGTGAAACGTTCGCGCTGGATGTAGTCGAGCATGTCGAGAAACGGCGGGAAGCTGAGCTTCTGCAATTCGTACTCGGGAATTTCGAATTCGCCGACAGGCGGGAAATTCTTGATCGGGATATCGGTGATGGAGAGCTTGGAACGCGAGGTGACGACAGTGAGGTCAGCCCCGGCATGTTGCGCAGCCTGGACCATCGCGCGGATGGTGCGGGCGACACCGTTGATATCCTCCAGCGTGTCGGTAAACCAAGCCCGCTTTTCATTGCGGAGCGGCTGCGGAACCGTCCCGGTGAAGCGACGCGCAACATGGGTGAGGAGCGGTCGGTCCGGGGCCTGTTGGCCAAACGCGACCAGGTAAGGCGTGACGCTAAAGCCGAGCGGCAGCAGACCGATGATGGCTTGGAAGGCGTCGATGAGATTGCCTTTTTGCAGACGTTTCTGGAATTGGGAAATGAGCCGGTACGAGAGCTCGTTGGTCACATGCGAGGCCATGCGGAAGGATCGCCTCTGCGCGTTGGGTTCCTCCGCGATGATCCGGTCGAGCGCCTGCTTGAGCTGGGGATTGGAAAGAAAGGCGCTGATTTCACGGGCCAGCGTGGTCTCGCCCGGCTTGACGAAATCGAGCGCCTGGCCTGTGCGAATCGCCTCGGTGACATGACCAAACCGTTCGGCGAAGGAGAAGGCCGTCGGATTCTGCCCGGCCAAAAACCGCTCCGCCATCTTGCCGAGCAGACTCGCCCCCATCGGGGCGTTGCGCTTGATCTTATCGCGCGCAAAACTGAAGACGGTCGTATAAAGGCTGCTGGAAAAGGTCAACGGATCGCCCATCACGCCGTGCAGGGTGGCGGTGCCTTGATCAAGGCCGGCAAAGAAATCGCGCAAGGTCGATCCCTTCTCCACCTGCGTGAAGGTCTTGCCGGGGTAGAGACCGCTATGGTCATCCGACGAGGCGAAAAAGCTTTTGCGATGGGCATTCGGATGGGTCGGCTCCAGGTTATGCCGGTTGGCCAACTCGATGATTTTCTCCGGCGTCAGGCACGCCAGGCAACGGTTGCTGATTTCCTGGGCCAAGGGCTCGCGATTACCATTACGCGCCTCGAAGCAACGGAAGAGTAGAACGAGCCGCTCGAAATGTTCCACCGTGAGCATCTGGTTGATGTTCGCCAGCGGATGGGCCACGCCGTGGGGCAATTGCTGTTGACGCAGGTAGGAGGCGAGTTCGTAAATGTTGGGCCGCAAGGCCTGGATTTCCTCATGCTGCGCTTCGTTCAGGTTCCAGACCAGGAGATGGATTTTGCAACCGTCGGGAAAGTAGGTCGTAACTTCCTCACTCAGGAACACATCCGGGTAGTGTGCAATCGCCTTGCCGCCATCCAGCCGGTTGTGATCGGTGATGGTCTTGAAGGTGATGCCCGCCGCGTCAAGCTTGCGATAAAGCGCCTCAGGCTCGCTGTAGCTTTGCGGCATGCCCAACCGGCGCAGAATCCATTCGCTGGGGCGGTCGGAAAAGCGGGAATGTAGTTGAAGGTCAACGCGCAACATAATCGCCGTAAGTGGAGGGTTGGAAACCGCGCTTAAAAGAGGCGCGCAGGATTTGATCAATCTGGCGGCGCATCAGCGGAAATTCAAGATCGCGCGGATGCAGGCTCAGTCGAATCAAATCCGTGTCGCGAAGATAACCGTAGAGATGCTTGTTCCAGACCCCGGAGGCAAAGCGGCGCCACCCGGCCCGCGTGCTGTAGCAAAGGGACTGGGACCGCTTGGGCCGGTTGAGGCCGGGCAGAAGCGGGATGATCTCGCTCACGCGCGTGGTGTAGGCAAAACCCATCTCGGCCAGAAGATTGGTCAGTCCCTCCGCCATGAGCCACGCCGGGGCGACAAAGCCCCGGCTCCGCCAACCGAGGGACTCAAACAACGTGCGGCCCCGCTCAAGGCGGAGCCGGGCGGTCTCACGCGGGAGATCGAGAAACTCCGCTTCGCGATTGGTGTAGAAGCGGGTCCAGAAAACGGTGGAAAGCTTTTCCGGCGGCGATTCCTGCCGATCATGAAAATAGCCGTGAAGCACAATCTCATGTCCCTGGGCCTGCCAGCCAGAAACCGCGTCGCAGAAACCTTTGTCCTGAAGCAGCGAGCCTTGGTGATGAAATTCCGGCACGACCAGAATACTGCTGCAGGTGACGCCATACTTGGCCAGGAAATCGATCTGCTCAGCGATCTGCGCGTGCGATCCGGGATGGGCATCATGAAGCGAGACGATGAGCGATTTTTGAGGCGGGGCCGACACGCTGGAGATCATAACATCCATCGACCCGAAGTTGTCGAGAGCCGGTCGTGTAACGAAACAATCGCGAGGCCGCTTACCGCTTGCGGCAAAGATAAAGCCCATCCGCAATGGGAAGGAGGACGGCCTGCACGCGAGGGTCGGTGGCGAGTTTGCGGTTGAGCTGGTCAATGGCGCGATTGGCCATGGTAAACTTGGCCTCGGGATCGATGACCTGGCCCCCGCGCAGCATGTTATCGAAGAGAATCAATCCACCGGGACGTACCTGAGGGAGAATGGTCTCATAATAAAAGTCGTAAAACTCCTTGTCGGCATCAATGAAGACAAAATCAAATGGCGCATGAGGCCGATAATGGGGAAGGAGCCGATGGGCATCGCCGAGCCGCAACTCAACCTTCTCCTGCACGCCGGCTTTCATCCAGTAGCGCCGGGCGATGCTGGTCCATTTAAAATCACTATCAAAACAGATCAGCTTGCCACCGGAGACCAGCCCCCGGGCAATCGCAATCGAACTCATCCCCGTAAAAGTACCGATTTCGACCGCATACTTGGCCCCGATGGCGGCGACGAGCAGCGTCATCAAGCTGGCCTGGTCGGGGCTGATGGACATCTCGGCCACCTCACCGAGATTTTCTGTCTCCGCCCGCAACGCTTCCATCACGGAGTCCTGGGCATTCGACCTTTGGGCCAACATGTAGTCGTAAAGGTCCTCGGTAAACGTGACGAATTTATCTGGCATGATCAGCTTGAAGTCGTGGATGATTTTGCTGAACCCGAACGGGGCAGCGGATGTTTGCGTAGATGGATTGCCAGTTCGGCAAAGCGGCGGAAGGCGCGTTCACTCAGGTGATGTTCAATACCTTCAATATCCGAGTGATGATCCTGATGATCAAGCCCCATCAATTGAAAAAGATCAGCCAGCATGGCGTGCCGTTTGCGGATTTTCTCGGCCACGCGGCAACCCTCGGGGGTCAAGGCAAAGCCGCGATAGGGCTCATAGCGGAGAAAGCCCAGCTTGCCGAGGCGCTTGACCATGATTGAGGTGCTCGCGCGGTTGAGCTGAAGAGCCTCCGCCACGTCCGAGACGCAGGCGTAACCCTTGCTGCTCTCCAGGTCGAAGATGCATTCGAGGTAATCCTCCATGCTTTCCGTCACGCTGGCGCGATCATGGGCGCTCCGCTTGCGGGGAGCGTCCTGGCTGGAAAACGAGGACGCTTTGGCGGGCGACGTAGCCATCAAAATAAGCTACGAGCGCCCGGCAAATGTGTAAAGGCCATAAAGGTTGTTTGTTATGGCTAACTGGACTAAACCAACATCGATTCGACACACCGCTTCAAGGCGGGATCAGGGTTCTCGACATCGGCCTCGTATTCGATGACCGACATGCCGTTGAATCCGCCCTGCTTGAGCGCTTCATTGAAGGCGGCAAGCTGGAGGTTCCCCTGCCCGACGATGGTGTCGGACCACTGACCGCTGCGGTCAAAGGTGAAATCCTTGTAGTGAATGCCGTAAATCTTACCAGCGTACTTCTTCGCCCATTCGACGGGGTTGCCCTTCTGGGGGCCGATCTGCATGGCCCACGCCGTATCAATGCAAAGCCCGATTTCGGGCCCGCCGAGGCCGATCAGGTAATCGAGTACATCCGGGGAGCCTCCGAACATGTAACCGCCGTGACAATGGATGCCCACGCGTATGCCAAATTCCCGCGACCAGTTCCGCACCTTGGGGATGGCCTGAAGAAAGTTATTGATCCGGAAATGAGCGGAAATGTGGCGGGCTCCCGCTTCAGCCGCGCATTCAAACCAGGCACGCTCCGAGTCGAGTCCCTCAAAGGTCTGCACGCCGATGGAAACAATCGAAACCTCGTGCTGCCGGTAAACCGCAACAGCTTCTTTCATGGATTCAAGCTTGGAAAAATCAGCATGAACCGCGCAAAGCTCGATTTTATCGAGACCGATCTCGCGCACTTTTTTGGCGACAACTTGATTGTCGGTGAAATGACGGAAACACCAGCTTTGGACACCGAAGGAGGGACTAGTACTCATGGGATTGGGAGGTAACAGGTTGGGTTGAGGGAGAAGGAGATCAATCGAAACGGACTTCACGGCCGGTGACGGCAGAGGCATTCAAACCGTCCAGGATACGTTGAACCGCGAGAGCCTGTTCAATGGGGACGCATAGTTCCTCCTCATTAAGCAGGTGGTTGATGAAGTTATGGAACCGGTCTCCATGGGGATAACGGACATCGATATTGGGCTCCTGGATGATGTTGTATTCACCCGTCGCTGGATCGGGACGGAACAGCTTGCCCGCCCGGGCCTGGGCCCCGGCCTTGGTCCCGTAGAGCTGGACATCTGCACGGTCATGCTCCTCCGCGTGGCAGGCCCACGAGACGTCGAGGGAAATCGTCGCGCCACTCGCAAAGCGAATAAAGCCCGTAGCAAAATCATCCACGTCAAAGACGTGACCTTCGTTGTCCGATTTTCCCCACGACCCCGCACCGAGACCGAGATGACCGAACTTGGTGTAAGTCGCCCCGGACACCGAAACCGGCTTGAAATCGCCGAGGAGATAGAGCGCGAGATCGAGGTAGTGGACGCCAATATCATAAAGCGCACCGGCACCCGACAATGACTTGTTCCCAAACCAGGTGCCAAGCTTGGGGATACCGGAGCGACGGAACCAATAGGCCTTGATGTGATAGACCTCGCCCAGATCGCCCCGCTCAACCAGAGCCTTGGTCCGCTGGGGAAACTTTTCAAAGCGTTGATTCATGCCGAGGGTCAATACCTTGCCCATTTGCCTAGCGACATCGGCGGCCTCCTTCGCTTCGGCGTAATTCAAGGCAAACGGCTTTTCCAGGATAACATGTTTCCCGGCCTTGAGCGCCTGGATGGTCAGAGGGACGTGAAATTTATTGGGCACGGCGATGTAGACCGCATCAATGTCCGGGTTCGCCAGTAATTCATCGGCCGTGGCGTAGGCATTCGGAATCTGGTGGGCGGCGCAAAGATCGGCGAGACGCTGGGGATGGAGATCCTGCGCGGCGATCACCTTGGCCCCGGGGTGATTGTTGACGGAACCAGCACTATAGTGAGAAATGGCTCCGGCACCGAGGAAGCCGAACCGGATTTGCTCTGTTTTCATAATTTGTAGGAAAGTCTGATCTATCTCTTTTTTGCTCTAGGTAGTCTCATTTGACAATTTCCAATAGTTGTTAAATCCTATGATTTGTTGTGAAATCATCGGCCTCCATCCTGAAATTATCCCATCTCAAGGGCGTGAGGATCGAACGTCCCTCCCACTATCATCAACGTCCCGGCATTCACCCCACGCCCCAGACCGTTCCTCCCTGCTATGAGCGCGTTGAATTGATGACCGGCGGGCGTGGCTGGATCTGGCATCTCGGCGAGTGGCGCGAAGTTCTGCCCGGTCTCTTGATCTGGAACAAACCGGGAGACCAAACCATCGGCCGGAGCGATTTCAAGAATCCGTACCGGTGTCTTTCCCTGACCCTCGTGACCAGGAGCCGCCGCGGCCTCGGGCTTCCCAGATTTTCTCAGGTCACGAACTTGGAGGAAGTGGCCAATTTCACTGAGGAAACGGTCAAGCTTTTCCAGGATGAAACCTTTGACCGGGATATTCTGCGGGATTACATGCTATCGCGGCTGCTGTTCTGGATCCATCGGCATCAGCATCAGGCCCATCGTAAGGAGTTGAAACCACCTCTTCAAACCACCTTGGATTGGATCGAAAAACATTTTTCGCAACCTTGCAGGATTGAGGATCTCGCCCAACGTGCGGGTTGGTCCGTGCCTCACTTCCACCAGGAATTCCGTCGGCACCTCAAGACCACCCCTCATCAACTCCTGGCCAAACGTCGCCTGCGCGCCGCGCGGGAACAACTGGTCTCAACTTCACGCCCGGTCAAGCAGATTGCCACGGAGTGCGGCTTTGCCGATGCCTCTGCGTTGATCCATGCCTTCAAGGCTGAGATGGGATTAACCCCAAGTGCCTACCGCAGACACTCGACCTCGCTCTAACCCTCGCTAAAACGAAAGAAGGGAATCCTCTCAACCTGAGATTCTGACACTCTTGGCATTCACAAACTCAAGGATACCCGCCCTGCCCAATTCCCGCCCGTAACCCGATTTGCCAATCCCACCAAAAGGCAGCGCGGGATGAGATGAAACCATTTCATTGACGAAGACCTGCCCGGCCTGCAGCTCTCGAATCCCTCGTTGCTGCTCGGCTTGATTCTGCGTCCAGATACTCGCGCCGAGGCCGAAGGGCGTGCTGTTGGCCAGGACGATGGCCTCGTCCAAATCGCGAACCCGGAAGAGCAGGGCGACCGGCCCAAAAATTTCCTCCTCACGGATCGGATGCCCTAAGGGTATGTCCGCCAGAATGGTCGGTTGATAGAAATAGCCGGGGCCGGGAAGAGGTTTTCCACCAACCACCACCCGCGCCCCCGCCTGAATGGCGGCCCGCACTAATTTATCAATGGTTTCAACCGCCTGCGCCTGGGCGAGCGGACCGATATCGGTCTCGGGAAGAAACGGATCGCCCACCCGCAGTTGTTTGAAAGCCTCAGCGAAATGTTTTTCAAACTCCTCATAAATGGCGTCATGAACGATGAACCGCTTGGCTGCGATACACGATTGTCCATTGTTCTGCACCCGCGCCTTCACGGCCTGCTCCACCGTCGCCACCACGGGCGCGCTCGGCAGCACCACGAAAGGATCGCTCCCGCCCAATTCCAAAACCGTGCGCTTGATCTCCCGGCCCGCCACCGCCGCGACGGAGCTCCCCGCCGGCACGCTGCCCGTCAGGGTGACCGCCTTCACGCGCGGATCCTCAATGACCCCCTGAACGGTCGCGCTCGCAATCGCCAGGTATTGAAAACAGCCCGGAGAAAATCCCGCCCGCAGGAAAAGCTCCTCCAGGGCAAGGCCACATTGCGGCACGTTGCCCGCATGCTTGAGCAGGCCCACATTGCCCGCCATCAACGTCGGCGCAATAAATCGCACGACCTGCCAAAAGGGATAATTCCACGGCATGATGGCCAGGATCGCTCCCAGGGGCTCGAACCGGACAAAGCACCTCCCCTCCGCATCGGGAATCACCTCATCCGCGAGAAATCCCTCCGCGTGAGCCGCATAATAGCGACACGCCGTCGCACACTTGGCCGCTTCCGCGCGGGCTTGCCGCAGCGGCTTGCCCATCTCCAGGGTCATCAGTCGCGCCAACCGGTCCTGCTCGGCCTCAAAAATCTCCGCCGCGCGGAGCATCTTACCAGCTCGATCAACAAACGAGCTCCCGCGATGTTTCTCAAAAGTTTCCGCCGCCAGGGTCAGCTTGAGCTCAAGCTCCTCCCCAGTTAGCTCGGTAAAAGTTTGGACGATTTCACCCGTCGTGGGATTCGTCGAAGCGATGGGCATTCCGCAGCATCGACTTTTAATCGCCCAAGGTCAACCCACCCCGGTCAAACGTCATTTCAGTAAATTTCAGGAAAAGACTTGAACCCCTTCCTGAGCTTCGATAGATTTCACTCTCCTCCAACATGCGGGTGTAACTCAGTTGGTAGAGTGCAACCTTGCCAAGGTTGATGTCGCGAGTTCGAGTCTCGTCACCCGCTCACTTCTTGTAAGTCAACGACTTGCCGTGAAGCGCTCGCTGAAATGAGAATGAAAGCGAGAATAAGGGTAGCGATATTCGTCATTGTTTGAAGACGTTTTTGCTCCATTTCTGCTTTCCTTGGATTACTTACTGCCTTCCCTTTGCACCCGCATAAAGTGCGGTTTCTCCTCGGAAGATCGCTAGGGTAGCGACCTTCACGCGGCCATTAAGAATTACGTGATGGGACAGGCATGAAATGGGGACCATCGGAGCAAATGATTCCCATTTCTTACTCAACGAGGAAATGGCGCCAGGCGGCGATGCCGTTGACGTTCCGGATGAAGAGCGTACTGGGCAGTTCCCTTGGCGCGGTCGGCGGCTTGAGCAGGCGCAGGCCCACCTCTTCCGGCAGGCGGTCGGCTTTGCGGCTGTTCACGTCCTTGCTGGCCAGGACGCAATTCTCCCACGAGGTCTTGCCGCCGCGTGATCGGGGCAGGACGTGGTCGATGTTGCCTTCACTGGGCCGCAGGTTTGCGCCGGTGTATTGGCACTGGCCACCATCCCGCGCCCAGATGGCCCGGGCACTGAACTTGGGACGTCGCTTGGGCACCTTGGCAAAGCGACTGAGCACAATGACGGCGGGAACGCGGATCGGACCACTCGGCGTGCGGACGGAGTAGTCGTTTTCACGCACCGGCAGCTTGATCCACTCGGCCCAGTGAGCAGGCACCCTGTTCTCGCCATCGATATTCAGGGCTGTGACCACATCGGTGGCCATCTGCACAAACGCCTGCTGGGGCGTGCGGACATTGATCGCCTGCCAGTTGCGGTTCAGCACCAGTACAATCGGTCGGTTGAGTATGTCGTCCATAGTTCTTCTCTGTCTGTGGACTCATAACGGTGTTCGTTCTTTATTGTGACAGAAGGAAATTGAGATTGATAGAATACGTCCTTCCTTTGAAACTATTGTCATGAAGCGTTCGCCAAAAAAACGAGTTAAAACCCGGTGCTTTGTGATAATGCCGTTTAGCGACACACTGCACGATGGATCAAGGGCAACATCTGGTGGTCAGTGGACCCATATCTACAATCAATGGATTAAGCGAGCTGTTGAGTCATTTAAACATGAGCCTATCGCTTGTTCTCGATCTCTCGCAATTCCCGGAAACTTTGTAAAAGGCATTATTTCCGATTTATCCGAAGCAGATCTAGTCATTGCCGATATAACAGGCAACAAGCCAAATGTCTTTTACGAGTTAGGTATTCGGCATGCACTTCGAACTGGAACGATATTAATCAGTCAAGACTTAGGCTCCGTACCTTCGGATCTAAAAAGTTATTATACGTTCGGCTATAGCTATACTGATAAAGCGCACGAGTATGAAGATTATTTCCAAAAATTTGAAAAAGAACTTCATGAAAAAATCGAAGCCTTTTTAACGGGGGCAGTTTTAACCGATAGCCCCGTAAGTGATTTTCTTGGATTTAGATATGAGGTTTATAAAAAGCAAATGGAGTCAGATCGCGCGGAGCTTCGTCGACTGGTGGTAGCTTGCGGAAAGGCTCTGGAAGAAAATTACAACGTATGTGAGTTTCTTTTATCTGCCGTAGGAGATGCGGAGCCAATTCCACTTGAGAGGTTTCCAGTCATAGATACAGTCGCCATAGATGCTTTGTATAGCCACCTGTTGAGGGTACGAATGGATTTATTCGGCGAAGACTTTACCGAATCTCTTAGAACGATCCTAGCAAGTCAACGACACGCTTTATTAATGGTCAAGCACCATTGGGATAGCTTTTTTCTAATGCCGAATTCAGAAAAATGTGGAAATTTAATATTCATGCTGAATTATTTAGTCAAAACTCAGAAACCACTATTTTTAAAATCGTGGCCCGAAATTGTTGATTCAATAGCTAAAATAGAAGCCGTTATTGTCGTAAAATCGGGAAGGAAGAAGAAGAAAATACCAATGCCACGCAAGGACAATTGAGATTCAAGCTCTTTTATGTAATTTACTCCGCCCCTCCGAATTGAGGAGCGGGATTTGTTTTTAACTATCCACTACAAGCCAGCGCCAATGCCGGTGACTTCAGGCAATAACTCTGGAAGAAGTGGTTAAGCGCTTCCGAGTCGGGCGCGGGCTCCTCTTCGGATTGGATTTTTTCCAGTCCGGCGAGTTCCGCTTCGATGTAGCGGCTGAGCACGGCGTCCTTGGGGCCGCGATCCAGTTCATCGCCAGCCTTTTTGCGGGCCAGCAGATTCGCAATCGCAGCGCGGACGTCCGCATCTTCCACGATGCCTTCGACCAGTTCGTCGAAGAGCATCGGCACCTGGCCCATGTTGCGCTCGATCCACCGGCAGGCCAGAAGCGGACGAAGCACGTAGAGGTACTTCTTCATGATGACCTGGTCGTGCTTGAGATAATCACGGGCGTTGCCAAACGCCATGTGGAGGTAATGCTGGAAGCAGCGGGCGGGCGAGTAGTACTCGTCGGCCAGTTGCTTGAAGTCGGAGACGAACGCCTCGTCCCAGGCATAGACCACCGGCGACTTGAGCCATTCCAGCAGCGGCGGGTTGGACTTGCGCAGGAGACGGAGCGTCTTGCGCAGTTCCCAGCCGCTGAGGTCGAGGCTGTCACTGATTGGCTCCTCGATCACATCGCGACGGTCCTCGATGGAGAGGTACCAGTCGCGGGAGTGAACGTAGATGAAGCGGACGTCGTAGTCGCTGTCCTGGGAAGCAAAGCCCCAGGCACGACTACCCGATTCGCAGGCATAGAGGACGCGGACGTCGTAAGTCTGCTCGATGCGGCGAAGTTCCTCGCCGACCGAATTGAATACTTTGAGCGAGACCATGGGGCCTCCTTTCTATTAGTGTTTGGGTTAAGGTTTGATCTATGGACAAAATTGAGTTCCACATTCAGCCAAGCTCGGGGTCACCTGATCATGAGGTGAGAATCTTGGTAAACGGGATCGACATCATTCCCGACAAAATGCTTGGGTTAGATCCCGTTGACGGATGGGAAGAGAGCTTGCTGGGGCAGGAAGCCTTAACGAGTCCGGGAGAGCTGATCTATGCCCGTTGTAGTTGCGGCGTTGTTGGCTGCGGAAGCGACGCCGTTGACGTTACTCGCTCCGAAAGCGCCGTCACGTGGACGTTCAAATGGACATCCAAGAAAAGTTTCACATTCGATGCTCGCCAGTACGATTCAGCTATTGCTGAATTAAAAAGCGATTTCGGATGGGAGACGCCTGAGCGAACTGCGGAGCGCTTAATCAAAAACTTAGATTTCAATCGATTCTTGGCTCAAGGACTCGAATTAGAATGGGTGTCTGGACGGACAGAAAATAAAATTACCCTATCGTTCGATCTTCAGGAAGGTGAAACCAAGTACCAAGTGCTCTGTCACGCGCGTTGGGAAAATCATGAAGCTCCGAATGAGGCCGTTTCCGCAATCGAAAAAGTACTCAAGGATGCGCCCAAAAATTGGCCGGATGTGGAATACCTTTTTCAGAGCCAGGTACGAACTCGGCCTACGCTAGCTGGCCCGGGATGGCGCGAATATAGAGCGTAATCTAAAAAAGAGTCCCGGCTCTCCGAATTGAGAGCCGGGATCGGCGACGGTCATAGACCGCCGCTACATTAACTAATCCTTATACGGGTCGTAGATATCGTGGCCGGCCATGGCGACGCCGATGGGCGTCAGCGTGTGCAGGACACGAATCGTGCCGTCGTGGGCGGCGAGGACTTCGGGCAGACGACGATAGGCTTGCGGCGCTTCGTCGAGGTCGCCCCCGCGCAGCTCAACCTTGCGGTCGTGCAGCCACTTCATCATCTCGTCATGGCGGACCAGGCCCGCCTTGCGGACGCGCTTGGTCTTGCCATCCTCACCCGTCTCATTGACGAACTTACCCTTGGCCGCCGTGCGCGACATGATGCGGCCCGCGCCGTGCACCGTGGAGTAGAGCGCCTCTTGGGAAGCCTCGGAATCGACGCCCTCAATGATGACGGCATCGTCACCCATGCTTCCACCGATGAAGCCCTTTTGGCCCGGGAATGCCGGGGTCGCGCCCTTGCGGACGACCAGGTAGTTCTCACCGAAGTGCTCTTCCTCCCAGGCGAAGTTGTGGTGGTTGTGCACCTCTTCCTCAATTTTCGCCCAAAGGATCTTCTTCACGACATGACGCGCCACGAACTCGCGACCCGCGTAGGCGTAACGGCCCGCCAGGTTCATCCCGGCGAGGTAAGCCTGACCCAGCTCACTATCGCGGCGCACGACCGCCGGGGCGACATCCATGCCATCCTTGCCTCCCGCTTTGTTCAGGAAGTAAGTTGCGGTCTTGTGGCCAAGGCCACGAGAACCGAAGTGGACGCCGACCCAGACGCGGTCCGCCTCATCGACAAAGATATCGACATAGTGATTACCGCTTCCGACCGTGCCGAGCTGCGCCTCCGCCATTGGCTTGAGATGCGCAAAAGGCTGCTCGGCCCAGAGCGGATCCTCGAAGAGTTCATGCTCAACGCGCTGCTTGTTCTTGCGACCCATACCGAACGAGATGGTGCGGACAACTTCATCCATGATCTCGGCGATTTTGGGACGAATTTCTGCACCGGTCTTGTTGGTGCGGATCGCGAGGTTACCGCAGGCAATATCAAAGCCCACGCCCGAGATGGAAACGAGATCGCGGTACGCGATGACGCCGCCAATCGGCTGGGCATAGCCCTTGTGGCCGTCGGCACACAGAACGGCACGCGCTCCACCGACCGCCATGCAGCGGTGGATTTGCTGCACCGTTGCCTCATCATGCTGACCAAAAATACGAACACTCATATGCTTTCCTTTCTTAATGTAGCGGCGCTCGATGAGCGTCGCACTTGTTGTCGTTAAAAACTGCCCTCCGCAGGAGCGCACCAGGGTCTCCTGATTCAAAGTCAGGCATCCTACTGGCTAGACGACTCGGGATTGCTGCGCATGGCAGTGATGGCGGCGGGCGATGCCCACCATCGATTGCCCTGCGGACGACGGCACGGTTCATCACGAAATTACTGCCGTCCGCAGGACTGGGGTCGCAGGGAGTCGCACCCTGACCATGCTGATTAAAAGTCAGCTGTACTGTCTGCTCATACTCCGACCCCAAAGTGGTACTCGCGGGGCATCTTGCCGCTTGGGGAAGCGGCAAGACCGACGGCCTGCAAGGCCGCCCGCAGGGCGAAGCTTCGCGGGAGCGAAGTTCGTCAAATTTGCACTCCCAACCTCCTGACCCTCGATCAGGTGCCTCTGCTAGTTGGGCTACGTGAGCGTGAAACTGGTAGCCCA
Source organism: uncultured Verrucomicrobiota bacterium (assembly GCA_903863295.1). GTDB lineage: Bacteria > Verrucomicrobiota > Verrucomicrobiia > Methylacidiphilales > UBA1321 > JABDGH01. The sequence continues at coordinate 21,659 of CAIPBM010000111.1, forward strand.
GACAAGACTTATACGATTCTCTTCAAAACTTTGGAACTGCGTCAAAGCAGCCGTCCATTTTACTAAGTTCCTATTAACGCTTTAAGTAAACTATGCCTTTTTTGTTTCATTGGGGAATTCGGTGAGATATTTGTTTATATTTTCAGTTAGCCGAAGGATGAGTTCCCTTTGTACCGCGACTCTGTCAGCGTCAGGAAAACTTTCAGAAATCTTCATAGCCAGGCTGATGTTCTGCGTTAAAACAAGCTTTTGATGATACTGCCCCATCTTGGTGATCGTTCGGTTATAAAGGTAAAAGAAAACAGTGGAAATAAATTGGCCAAGAGTTCCTGAAGCTATTGTAACATAGCCAGCGGTATTTTGGTGGTAAAACATATATCCTATTCCGACGACTAATATGACAAAGCTCAATGTTGCTATGGTTGCCGTCAAAACAAAGCTTTTATCTGCTTGAGATTGAGTTTGTTGATAGTACCGATCAATGTATTTGAAATTTATTTGTACAAGAGTGGTGAAAAAATCCTGCTTTTGTTCTAATTTTTCCTGCAATTTCTCTATCCGTTCACCTGTAAGAATATCCTCCTGTGA
>CAIPBM010000112.1 GCA_903863295.1 uncultured Verrucomicrobiota bacterium
CCGCGCTTATGGACCCCATGATCCCGATTCCCCGGCAAGCTCTCGCCGACTTGCTTCAGGCTGCGGGATCGCCGCTTACGCCCGAGGCCTATCTGGCCGCCCTGAGCCCGTCGGAGGGATTTGAAAAATATCCGAGCCGGGCCAAGGTCGCTCTTTGGAGCAAACACATCCTGCTTGCGGCGGCGATTATCTCCGGCGTCTGGATTTGTCTGCCCTTTGGATTTGATCTTTCCGGGCTGCTCGTGGCGATAGCGCTGGCGGTGCTGACGTTTTTCGAGTACCGGGTCCACGCCTATTTCTGCGCACGCAACCCCAAGGCGCCGCGGCTCGGCTTCCGCAACCAGACCGGGTTGGCCGTCACAATCTTCATCTACGGAATTTACCACGCCATGCTGCCCTTTCAGGTGCCGACCTGGCTGGACAGCTTCATCGATCCGACTTCCCTGGCGCTGATGAAAACGGTGATCCGGTACGGCTATATCGCCATCGCTGTGGTGGGGGGAATTTCCCAGTTTGGCCAGGCTTGGTTTTACTGGAAGGCGCGTGGGACTGCGTCAACCGTTGAAGGCAAGTGAAACAGTTTACAAAAATGGAGCTTAGTGGGCTGCCGGGGAAGCGTCCGCCTATAGGAACATCGGCGGCTACCACGGAGGGCTAGTGCGCTCTCCGGATGACAGGAGCCGTCTTTCCCGCTAGCGTGCCCGGAATGGAACTTCCGGTTGAACTTTTTCTCGCCCTCCGTTATCTGCGGCCCCGCCGGTCGTTTGTCTCGGTCATCACGGTGCTTTCCTTCCTGGGCGTGACGCTGGGGGTGATGGTTCTGATCGTTGTGCTTTCGGTCATGGCCGGATTTCGCCAGCGCCTTGATGACAAGATCATCGGCTTCAACGCCCACATCACGGTGGCGATGATCGATGGCGAAGTCCTCTACGATTACGACAAAGTGCTTGATCTCATCAAGAAACAGCCCGGCGTGATGGCGGCCAGCACGTTGATCCGGGGCCCGGTCATGGTTCAGTTCCAGAACAAGATGACGCCCGCCTTTATCAAGAGCGTCCCAGTGGAAGGCGACGACCCGGTCCTGCCGTTGCGTCAATACCTGATCATGGGCGACTACGAACTCCGCGGCGATTCCGTTCTCGTCGGCACGGAGTGGAGCAAGCGCAATGGCGCTTTCCCCGGCGACAAGATCGACATCTTTGGCAATGCCTTCCTCCAGGCCGCGTTGGCCATGAGCAAAGGAGGCAAGGCCGATAACCGAAACCTCCCGTTGCCGGAGGAGCCGATTATCCGCGGTGTTTTCCAGACCGGGCAGTTCGATTACGACCTCAACTTCCTCCTCGTCTCGACCGAAATGGCCCAGCACATCTGGGGCATGGAGGACGCTGTCCATGGCATCGCGGTTCGCGTCAAAGACCCGGATCAAGCCGAACTGGTCAAGGATCAGCTCAACCAAGTCCTGCCGCCGGAACTCCATGCCCGGACCTGGATGGACGATAACCGCGACCTCTTCAATGCCATTGCCACGGAGCGGGTGGTCATGACCTTCATCCTCTTCTTTGTCATGCTCGTGGCGGCGTTCGGGTTATGCAGCACGTTGATTACCATCACGGTGCAGAAATCGCGGGAGATTGGGCTGATGAAGGCGCTTGGCGCCAATGATCTCCAGGTTTCCGGCGTCTTTCTCTTTCATGGGGTTGTAGTCGGCGTGGTAGGCGCGGTGAGCGGAACGATTTCCGGGCTTGTGGTGCTTCACTTTCGCAATCCGTTCCGGGATTTCCTGCTCCACGTTTTCCACATCCAGGTTTTTGCGCCCTCGGTTTATGGCCAGACCAGTATTCCGGCGGTGATCAATCCGGTGAGCGTGGCGTTGATTGCCATCTCGGCGGTGGTCATTTGCATCCTGGCGGCATTGATTCCTGCGGTGAGCGCGGCGAGGCTCGCCCCGGCGCGGGCTTTGCGGTATGAATAGGATAAATATGATGTATCAGGTGCTTCAGTTTGTAGCGGCGGTCTATGACCGTCGTTCGGATTTCGGGGACAATTTCGGCGACGGTCATAGACCGCCACTACAGGGGAGGGCATTTCGACTCGGCGTTCTGTTGGCCTTGTGTCTGCCCGCCTTTGGCCTGGCGCAAAACGTACCGCCTGCGGCGGGCACGCCGCAATCGCTGCCCACGGTCACGCTGCATATTGGCAAGGCGACGCTCAACACGCAGATCGCCGCGACGGCCACTCAGCGCGAGATCGGCCTGATGTATGTCACCAAGCTGCCCGATAATGACGGCATGATCTTCCTCCTTGGCGATCCCGCGATCGCGACGTTCTGGATGAAGAATACGCTCATTCCACTGTCGGTCGCCTACATCGACAAGGACGGCGTCATCCGTGAAATCTACGACATGGTGCCAGAAGACTTTTCCAAGCCCCATGTCGATTCCGATCTGCCCATTTACCGCAGCGAAAGCAACCAGATCTGCTATGCGCTGGAGACCAACCTTCATTGGTTCTCACTCAACGGCATCAAGCCGGGCACCAAGATTGATCCGCCGCCCGCCTCGCTGACCAAGATTGTCACTCCCTAACCTTACTGACGCCATGCCACTTCCCATCGATTACCACATGCATCCGCAGGCCCACAGCATCAAGCCTTACACCCCGGAATTGCTGCAACCCTGGGCCGATACCGCCCGTCAGCGCGGCCTGAAGGAAATCGCCTTCACCGACCACGACCGCTATTACGAGGGGGTCGATTTCGACCAGATCGACAAGCTTCGCGAGGCGAATCCCGACGTGAAAATTCTCGCCGGCATTGAGCTCGATAACGATCCGGTCAGCGGCAGGGCAGGTCGCGCCTGGGTGGAGAAGAATTGGGATCGGCTCGACTTCGTGCTCGGCTCGGCCCATTACCTGCCGGGGGATCCGGAGATGTTCGATCAGGTCACCCGCAAAGATGAGTTCGCCCAGCGCGATATCGCTGCCGATTGCGTGAAATATGTCGCGGAGCTGAACGGGATGATCGACCGGGGGGGCATTGATACGCTCTCACATCTCGACCTGATGAAGATTCACGGCGTCTGGCATCCTGAGGGCGGACTCCTGCCACACTTCCAGTCTTTATTGGAACGGATCAGCCGGGAAGGCCTCGCCATTGAGATCAGTACCGCTGGCTGGCGCAAACCGGTAGGTGAGCAATATCCGCATGTGGACCTCATCCGCGAGGCGCAGCGGCTGGGTATTCCCTTTACCCTCGCCAGTGATGCCCATTCTCACGCACAATTGGCGGAGGAGTATGGACGTCTCTCGGAACTGCTCAAGCAACTCGGCATTCGTGAAGTGGCCTCCTACGAGAAACACCGCCGCCGCATGATTCCCCTCGACTGATATGGAGCACAATTTCGAGGCTAATTTTTTCACGCTGCTCGAGTTACTCGATCCGGCCAGCCGTCTCGAAATCGAGGCCGTATGCGCCCGCGTCTCGTATGGCCCCCGCGAGGTCGTTTACGAGCAGAGCGATCCCTCCAGTTGCGTCTATATTATCGTCAGCGGCTTGGTCGAAGCGGTCACCACCAGCCCGGACGGTCGCCAGACGCGCTCGGTCGGCCACATGGGCAAGGGCGATTTTTTCGGCGATCTTGGCGTGCTCACGGGACAGGTCCGGCTCGCGCGGGTTGAGACCTGCGAGCCGACCAAGCTGCTCCAGATTGAGAAGCTCGCGTTTCAGCGCCTGCTGGAAAAAGTCCCCAAGTTTGGCGCCTACTTCAGCCGGAACCTGGCGCGACGGCTGCACCAGACTTCCACGGAAGCGCACCTCGATATCTATTCCGTCGACCTCGCGGGTAATCTGAAGCACTTCGATTTGCTCACGATCTTCCAGGCCATCACCAGCATGGGGCGCACGGGAGAACTTCATCTCAACAGCGCCAGCAACGAGTTGATCGGAAGTTTCTTTTTCCGGCAGGGTCGCGCGGAGCATGGGCGCTTTGCCCATCTCGAAGGTGAGGAGGCGATCTGGCAGGGCTTCGTTGAGCTGGCCACCGATGGGACGTTTGTTTTCCATGTCATGGAAAAACCGACCGCCCAGTTCACCGACCAGACCAAGATTGAATTGGAAAGCATCGACCTGCTCATGCAAGGGGCCACCCGTCGCGACACCTTCCATGACTTGCCGGAACCGCTCCGCTTGATGCAGGGGCGCTTGAGCCGACTCAGCGAGCAGCTCTTCTGGTCCGACCCGGCCACCCAACCGCTGGCTGAGCGCATCTGGGAGTTGATCGCCAAGCGTCCGCAGCCGCTCGATACCCTGTGGCGTCGGCTCACTTATTCCTCCCTGACTTTTCTGGAAACGGTCAACCTGTTGATCAATACAGGGCAGGTTGAGCTCCTGACCGAGGAGCCCGTGGTCGCGAAACCTTTCTGACAACGCTTTGATTATGGCCAATCCTCCTCCAGCAACCAGCGATTCGGATGCAAATTTCCTGCTGATGCTGGAAACGTTGGGTGAGGAACAGCGTCGGGAAGTGGAAAAGGTTTGCGCGTTGGTGACGCTTGAACCGGGCCAATTCGTTTACCTCCAAGGCGCACCGGCGGATGCGGTTTACATCGTGGTTTCCGGCGTGGCGGAGGCGATCACGTTCAGCCCGGATGGGAAACAGAGCCGGTCGCTGGGACTGATCCGGCGAGGGGATTTCTTCGGCGACCTCGCGTTGCTCACGGATAACCCTCGTCTTGCGGCGGTCCGCGTCCGCGAGGCGGCGGAATTACTCCGCATCCGCAAGGAGGCTTTCCTTCACTTGATGAAGACGATTCCGGAACTCGGCTTCTTCTTCTGCCGGAACCTGGCCCGACGCCTTCATGGCACCTCGACCGAGGCGCATCATCGCGTCTATGCCATTGATCTCACGGGCAATCTTCAGCGGTTTGATCTTTTGACCATTGTCCAGGCCATTACCGGGATGGCCCATACCGGGGAGCTTTGCCTTAACAATTCCGCCAACGAACTGCTCGGCAGCTTTTTCTTCCGGACGGGCCGCGTTGAATATGCGCGCTTCGGGCATTTGCTCGGATTGGAGGCGATCTGGCAGGGCTTCATCGAATCGACCTCCGAGGGCACCTTCAGTTTCCGCTCCATGTGCGAACCGACTACCCCCTTTGCCAAGGAGCACAAGATCGACATGGAAGGGACGAGTCTCCTGCTGGAAGGCGTCGGTAAGCGGGATACTTACCAGGGCATGCCTGAGACCTTGCGGCACATGGAGGGTAGCCTCCATCGGCTCAGCAAGACCTTGGAGTGGAAAAACGATGAAACCCGGGAGCTCGCGACTAAAATCTGGGATCAGATCGCGGAACCACTCCCGCTGGCCATGATCTGGAAAAAACTGAATTACTCGGCCATCTCATTTCTGGAAGTGGTGATGGAAATGGGCATGAATGGCCAGGCAGAGCTTTTTGTCGAGGAAGCGAAGTTTAAGGAAAAGTAGAGTCCCATTGTGCCAATTTTGCAACGATTCTCGCCGGTAGAGGATGTGCTTGAATCATGGCTTGAAACCCGCAGACTTGCCAAGATGGCCTGACGGTTCGGGACATCCACGCGCAGCCAACTCATTACCAACTTTGAAGGAGATTTATGCCCGGCACGAACCACTATGATGTCATCATTATCGGCAGCGGCGCAGGCGGCGGCACGCTGGCTCTTCGCCTTGCCCCATCGGGCAAGAAAATCCTGATCCTGGAACGTGGCGATTATCTCCCCCGCGAAAAGGAAAACTGGGATCCGACCGAGGTTTTCGTCAATAACCGCTACGTTTCCAAGGACACTTGGTATGACGACAAGGGAAAGGAATTCCAGCCCGGCGTCCACTACGTGGTCGGCGGTGCGACCAAGATGTACGGTGCGGCACTCTTCCGCCTTCGCAAGGAAGACTTTGGTGAGTTGAAGCATCACGATGGCATTTCTCCCGCGTGGCCGATCAGCTATGATGAACTTGAGCCCTATTACACGGAGGCCGAGGAGCTATATCACGTCCACGGGATGCGCGGTGAAGATCCAACTGAGCCCCACGCGAGCAAGCCCTACCTCTATCCCGCCATCGCGCACGAGCCTCGCATCCAGCGTCTCCACGACGATCTGGTCAAGGGCGGTTACAAGCCTTTCCACGCGCCAACCGGGCTGTTGCTCGATGAGCAGCATCGCAATGCCAGCACCTGTATCAAGTGCGACACCTGCGACGGCTATCCCTGTCTCGTCCATGCCAAGGCGGATGCCGAAGTCATCGCCGTTCGTCCTGCATTGAAATATCCCAACGTCACGATGCACACGAATGCCGAGGTGCTGAAGCTCGTGACCAGCCCCGACGGCAAGACCGTGACCGAAGTTATCGTCAAGCGTGAGGGTGAAACCGAATCCTACAGCGCCGATATCGTCGTCGTCTCGGCGGGCGCTTCCAACACGGCACGGCTGCTCCTTATGTCGGCCAATGACAAGCACCCGAACGGTCTCGCCAATGGTTCGGATCAGGTTGGCCGCAATTACATGTTCCATAACAGTCAGGCCGTGGTGGCGCTTTCGGTCGAGGCGAACCTGACCAAGTTCCAGAAGACGATTTCGATCAACGATTTCTATTTTGGTGACAAGGACTTTGAGTTCCCCATGGGCAACATCCAGATGATCGGGAAATCGAAGGGGCCGATGTTCAAGGGCGATGCGCCGTTCTTCGCGCCCGGTTTCACGCTTGACGAAATGGCCCGGCACTCGGTCGATTTCTGGCTGACCACGGAGGATTTGCCGAACCCGAACAATCGCGTGACGCTCAACAGCGCCAATGAGATCGTCCTCAACTATACCTTCAATAACGAAGTGCCGACCAAGCGCCTCTATGAGCGCCTCAAGTCGATGTTGGAGCATCTCGGCATGCACAAGCATCTCATCCCGAACTCGGTCTATCTCGGCAAGGTAATCCCGATTGCCGGGGTGGGGCATCAGGCTGGTACGGCGCGGTTCGGCACCGACCCGAAGACCTCCGTGCTTGACGTGAATTGCAAGGCGCATGAGCTGGATAATCTCTACATCGTCGACACCAGCTTCTTCGTCAGCATCGGCGCGGTGAATCCGTCGTTGACCGCGATCGCGAATGCCCTGCGTGTGGGTGATCACCTTCTGCAGCGCCTCAAGTGAGGCGCGGGCCCGCCACGGCGAGACGACTGTGAAAAGCGGCCTTAATACCCAGAATTCGGCCTTCACTCTTCTCCAGAGGTCAGCCCTCGATTCGCTCCGGCGCCACTGGCCGGAGTATCTCATGGAGGCCGCTCAACTCGGCATCTTCATGATCTCCGCCGGGGTTTTCACCGCCCTGCTGGAATGGCCAACATCACCGGCTTTGCATGCCATTCCCAACGAGTTCATTCGCCGAGCCCTGATCGGCGTGGCCATGGGCGGAACGGCCATGGGGCTGATCTACTCGCCCTGGGGCAAACGCTCGGGTGCCCACATGAACCCGGCGGTGACGCTGACCTTCCTGCGCCTCGGCAAGATTCCACCGTGGGATGCCTTCTATTACATCATCTTTCAATTTCTCGGCGGACTGGCTGGAGTTCTGCTCACGGAGTTGGCGCTCGGAAAATACTTCACGGAACCGCCCATTAATTACGTTGTCACCATTCCCGGTCCCGATGGGAATCTCGTCGCTTTTCTCGGCGAGTTTTCAATAGCCTTCATCATGATGACGATGATCGTCTACGTCTCGAACAAGCCCGCGATCTCCCAGTTCACCGGACTCTTTGCGGGGCTGCTGATTATTTCCTACGTCACCTTTGAGGCACCGATTTCAGGTTTCGGCATGAATCCGGCGCGAACCTTTGCCTCCGCGCTCCCCAGTGGGATTTGGACCGCTTACTGGCTTTACGTCATCGCGCCGATTGGCGGCATGCTCCTGGCCGCGCAAAGTTATGTTTTCTTCAAGGATCACGAATCGATCCAGTGCTGCAAGCTGCATCATCACTCCGCGCTCGATTGTATCTACTGCGGTAAAATCCGGCTCTTTGCCGAGGGAAAGAAATCCGAATGAAACCCGAGTATCGCCGTCTCAATCATGTGACCATCAACGTCCCGGCCGGGGAGCATGAGAAGGTCCGCGCTTTCTATGGCGGCGTGCTGGGCTTGGAGGAAATTCCTTTTCCCGAGTCTCTGGCCAGCACCTATGACCTGATCTGGTTCAAGTGCCTCGACTTTCTCATCCATGTCGATTTCACCCCGCCTTTTTTTCGTCCGGCGGAGAACCGGCATCCTGCGCTGGAAGTCAAAAACATTGGCGAAGTCCGGCGTCACTTCGAATCCCTCGGGGCCGAAATCCGCGAGGCCCTAGTGATACCTGACCGTGATCGCTTTTACGTCCTCGATCCCTTCGGCAATTATTTCGAGATCATCGAAATGCACGCCGACCAAGTCCGATAATCCTATCACCTTCAGCCATGGCCAACTCTCCCCGCATTCTTGTTGTCGGCAGTTCCAATACCGACCTCGTTCTCTCCTGTCCGGCCCTGCCGCGTCCCGGCGAAACACTGCTTGGTGGCGAGTTCCAGCGTCATCAGGGAGGCAAGGGAGCCAATCAGGCCGTGGCGGCCGCCCGGGCCGGGGGTAACGTGGTATTTATCGGGGCACGGGGAGACGATGACTTTGGTCGCGCGGCCTCGGCATCGCTTAAAGGTGAGGGGATTAACGTCCGTCATTTCATCGCCAAGCCAGGACTCTCCAGCGGCGTCGCCCTCATTCTACTCGGTGGAAAATCCCGGGAAAACATCATCGGCGTGGCCAAGTCGGCCAATGACGCCCTGACCCTCAGCGATCTCCGAGCTGTCAAGTCCGAGTTCGCCAAAGCCGCGGTCATTGTGGCCCAATTGGAAACGCCGCTTCCCGTGGTGATGGAAGCGGCCCGGCTTGCAAAGCATCATCATATTCCGTTTCTGCTCAATCCTGCCCCTGCGCGCGAGTTACCCGCTTCCCTGCTCAAGCTGGTTCACACGCTGACGCCCAATGAACATGAAGCCACAGCGATGACAGGCGAGAGAGAGCCTCATCGTGCCGCCCATCGTTTGCTTGAAAAAGGATGCCGCCAGGTTGTAGTCACCCTTGGGGCCAAGGGGGCACTTCTCGTCGATAACACCGGGGTCTACGCTTTCGCCGCTCCCAAGGTGAAGCCAGTTGATACCGTCGGTGCCGGCGATTGCTTCTCCGGCTGGTTGGCCATGGGCATTGCGGAGAAATTGCCGATTGCTGCCGCCATCACCCGCGCCCTGCGAGCCGCCTCGCTTTCGGTTACGCGCCATGGCGCTCAGCCCGGCATGCCTTTCCGCCGCGAGGTAGCCTAGGTTCGCTTTCTTTAGGTCATGGTGACAATGGAGCACAATCGTCATCGACATTTTCTGAACACTAGTGCATAAATGTGCAATAAAGCTTTTAGAGCAAAATATCGTAGAAAAGAATCGTTTGATTGTAATGCCGCTCAAGCGAATCTATTCCCGGCCACCCGTGTTAAATTAGAACCGCATGAATCCTTCTCCTGAAACTGAAACCAACGTTGAATCCGATCATCTCAAAGCCGTGGAGTTTTGCCGTGAGGCATATGCGAATGTGCAAAACGAGCTCTCCAAGGTTGTCGTTGGCCAGTCCGACGTGATCCAGGAAATCATGATCGCGATCTTCACCCGATCGCATGCGCTTCTTGTCGGTGTGCCGGGACTGGCCAAGACGCTGATGATCTCGACCCTTGCGCAGACGCTGCAAATGTCGTTCAAGCGCATCCAGTTCACTCCCGATTTGATGCCCAGCGATATCACCGGGACGGAGGTCATCTATTCCGATCAGGCCACGGGCGAGAAGCAGTTCAAGTTTCTGCCCGGCCCGCTGTTTGCGAACATTGTCCTCGCCGACGAAATCAACCGAACGCCGCCGAAGACCCAGGCCGCGATGCTCGAGGCCATGCAGGAACGCCGCGTCACCGTCGGCGGCAACACCTACACCCTTCCGAAGCCTTTCTTTGTCCTCGCCACGCAAAATCCACTTGAACAGGAGGGCACCTATCCTTTGCCAGAAGCGCAGCTCGACCGCTTCATGTTCCTGATCAACGTCGGGTATCCCTCGACGGAAGACGAGTTGCAGATCATGCGCATGGGCACCGGCCAGCCCGGCGAGCAGCCGCAGCCGGTCCTGAGCGTTGATCAAATCCTCTTCATCCAGGAAACGGTGAAGCTCATTCCCGTCAGCGAGCACGTCTATCGCTATGCTCAAAAAATCGTTGCCTGCACGCGGCCGAAAGAGGCCGACGCGCTTGATTGCTGCAAGAAATACCTGAGCTTCGGTGCGGGCCCACGCGCAAGCCTCAGTCTCATCATCGCCGCGAAGGCCCACGCCTTGATCCAGGGGCAGGTCTACGTCAGTTGCGCGAATGTCGCCGCTGTGGCCCTCGCCGTCATGCGCCATCGGATTGCGGTCAATTTCACGGCACAGAGCGAAGGCATCACCTCCGACGACATCGTCCGCATGATCCTGGAGAAAATTCCGCAGGACGAACCGCTGAGCTAACCTTCGCCACCGATTTGCGGCCATGGCGGAACCCGATTCCCAATCTTACCTGGATCCTCTCGCGATTTCGCGCGGGGAAAGTCTCGGCATTCTTGCGCGCAATGTCGTCGAGGGTTACCGCGTGGGCGAACATCGCTCACCGTTCAAGGGCTTCGCCATCGAATTCGCCCAGCACCGCGAATACACCATTGGCGACGATCCCCGCCATCTCGACTGGAAAGTCCTGGGTCGCACCGATCGCTATTACATCAAGCAGTACGAGCAGGACACCAACTTCGTCGTCCACCTCCTCCTTGATGGCAGCGAGTCGATGAACTACGGCTCCGGCAAGATCACCAAGCTCCATTACGCCAAGGCACTCGCTGCCTGCATGGCCTATCTCGTCCTGCTCCAGCGCGACGCCGTGGCGGTCGGTGTCTTTGATACGCAAACGCGCGAATATATTCCGCGAACGGACAATCTCGGCAAAATCCATCACATCATGAGCCGCCTGGCGGCGTTTGAGGCAACGGAGAAAACAAGCCTCGGCGTGGCGATGGCCGATCTCTCCCGCATGGCCAAGGCCAAGGGCATTGTCATTGTGCTCAGCGATCTTTTTGACGATGAGGAAGGCTTTGAACGGGGGCTGCAGCAACTCCGCTTTAGTGGTCATGAAGTCATCGTTTTTCATGTCCTTGATCCGGACGAAATCGACTTTCCCTTCAAGGGGCGCGTGCAATTCATCGGCTTGGAAGGAGCGGCCACGGTCGAGACCAATCCTGCGGACATTCGCAAAAGTTACCTCGAAGAAATGAACGCCATGCGTCTCCGCATGCGCCTGGCCTGCGACCGGACCGGGAGCCATTACGTCCTGGCCAACACGGGAACTTCCCTCGCGGAAACCCTCAGCGGCTATCTCGTCTTCCGTCACCAGGTCTGTGCCCGATGACCTTTCTTAATCCAGCCGTACTCTTTGGACTTCTGGCCATCAGCCTGCCGGTAGCGATCCACTTGCTGAGCAAGCCACGCCTGAAAACCGTCCGCTGGGCAGCCAATCGCCTTTTGCTGCGTAGCGTCCAGAAGAACCGCCGCCGCGTTCAGGCGGAGGACATCATCCTGCTCATCCTGCGATGCCTCCTCGTCGCCCTGCTCGTCCTCCTCTTTGCCCGTCCCGCCTTTCTTACGGATGCCGCAGGACCTCAGGTCGGTGGTGAAGCCTCCACGGCTGTGATCCTGCTTGATGACTCCGAAAGCATGGGCCAGAGCGATGGCGTGCAGACTCGCTTTGATGAGGCGAAGAGCATGATCGATGGCATCCTTTCCAAGTTCGCTCCCGGTTCATCCAGTGCGCTCTTCCTCGTCTCAGATCGCGTCAAGGCGGTCATTCCCAAGCCGACCCAGGACTTTGCCATTCTGCGTCGTTCACTCGCGCAAACCTCGCTGACTGATCGCGGCACTGATCTCTATCCCGGACTGAAGCAGGCGGTTGATCTCCTCAAGAGTTCCACTGGAGGCCATCGTGAAATCTTTGTCCTGACCGATAGTCAGGTGGGCGCTTGGAATCAACTCGCTCAAATCCGCCAATTGCAGGAGGCGAATAAAAAAGAGATCGCGATGCACTTCATCACGGTGGGCGCGAAGGGAGAAGACAATCTTGCCGTCTCGGGACTTCAGATGATCGGCACGGTCGCGGCGGTGAATCAGCCCCTGCGTTGTGCGATTCAGGTCAGCAACTGGGGCAAGTCGACCGTGCAAAGCGTCCCGGTGAAGCTCGCTGCCGATGGTGACGCGCCGCAGGACGAAGCCATGATCGACCAGATTGAGCCGGGCGCTTCGAAGGTTGTGAATCTCTTTGTCCGGTTCCGCGATCCCGGTTACCACAGCATCACGGCCAGCATTCCCGGCGACCGTCTCCCCGCGGATAACCAGCGCTCCGTCGCGCTGCTGGTGCTGGAGCAAATTCGTACTCTTATCATTGAAGGAACGACCAATCCCGATCCCTCCGCGCGCGACGGCTTTTTTCTCCGGCATGCCCTCGTGCCTGTTCGCCCCGATCAGGCCGACCAATATTATCTCAAAACGACCGTCGGGCAGGTCAACGAACTCGATAGTTCCACGCTCAATCAGTACGAGCTGATTTTTCTCAGCAACGTGGCCCAGCTCACGCCGCTTGGCGCTCAAAATCTGCAGAAATACGTGGAAGCCGGAGGCGCACTCATCGTCTTTCCGGGCCCAACCACCGACATCAATTTTTATAATAGCGATCCCAGCCTTAGCGCTCTTTTGCCCGCGAAACTCGGGCCGGCCCGCGAAGCTTCGCCGGACAAAAAATTCCTCGGTTGGCAAAGCAAGGATTACCAGCATCCCGTCACCGCACTTTGGAACGATCCCGAGTCCGGTTCACTTGGAACCGTCCGCGCGGCCAAATATTTTCCACTCACCCTCAAGGGTGATGACAAGTCATCTGCCCAGATCGTCGTGAAGTATGCCAACGGGGAACCGGCGGTGGTCGAGCAGGCCGTGGGCAAGGGGAGGGTCTTTCTCTTCAGTAGTACCGCTACCACCGCCTGGAGTTCTCTCCCGATTCATCCTGCCTTTGTGCCGCTGCTCATGCGGATCGTGGCTTATTCGACCAGCGGCTCGGGTGGAAAACTTGATCTCGCCCCCGGTCAGCCCTTCGCGTTTGAAATCGATTCTGAATATGCGGGCAAGGAACTTTCCGTCCAGCGTCCCGATGACAAAAAGCACCGCATTGTCGGTCGCGTTGAACCGGGCGAACGCTCGGCTCTCCTCCGCTATGCCGATACGGAAGTGTCCGGCCCCTACCAACTCTTCGTTGGCGATGACGTCAAGCCCAAGGTTGTCTTCGCTGTCCAGGCGGATCCCGCCGAATCGAACCTCGCCCAGGAGCCCAAGGCCGATATCGATTCCTTGCTGGCTGCGTCTGAACCGGCGGCGCAACCCGATGCCGCCCCCGAGGAGAAACCGAAGACCGGCGAGCATCTCGTCCCGGGCGAGGAAATCTGGTATCCGCTCGCCATCGCGGCGCTCGTCCTCGCGCTCGTCGAGATCGCGCTGGCTCACCGTTTCAGCCAATCGAAGTAACCACGACCATGCTCCGCCTTCTGCTCCACATTGTCGCTCCGGGAGAAAAACTGCCTCCAGGTACGGCGCAGTTTTCCATCGGCTACGAGGGCCTGAGCTGGGGCTGGGCCTTCTTCGCTTTCGTTGGGTTGGTCGCTTTAGTGGCCTGGAGTTATCGCGCCTATGCCCCGGCCTTGTCGCGCTTCACCCGGATCGCTCTCATTGCTCTGCGCAGCATTCTCCTCGCACTTTTGCTGCTCCTGCTCGTCCGCCCGGTTCTCCTCATTACGATTGAGGAATCAGTCCGCCGTCCGCTCCTTGTCCTGCTGGATACGACCCAGAGCATGGGTCTTGTCGATCACCGTGCCAAGCCGGACGACCTCGCGCGCCTCGCCCTGGCCAAGGGTCTTGTCGATCCTGCCGCTGGGTTGAACCAATCGCTCAGCGGCATTTCCGCGGATTCGCTCAAGGACGTTTCCCGGCAGCAACTGCTCGAAGATCTCGCCGCCAATTCACGCACCAACCTTTGGCCCAGCCTCTACGCCAATGCCGACATCTCCGTCTATGGCTTCGGTCGCAAGCTTTCGCAGCTTGGCGACCTTACTCCACGCGATGGCACCAAGCTCAGCACCGACGACGCAGCCGCTTTCTTCCATGGCGTCCACTATGACGAAAACCTGACCGGCCTCGGCGATGGCCTCCGTGATCTTCTCGATCAGCAGCGTGGCCAGCAAGTGTCCGGCATTCTGATCATCACGGACGGCGGCAACAATACCGGCTCTTCGCCGGTGGAAGCCGCCGCGGTCGCACGTCAGGATGGCGTCCCTCTCTACATCTACGGAGTTGGCGTCACATCACCGCAGGACATCATGGTTACGGAGTTAAGCGCTCCCCAGGTCTCGAACGTGAAGGAGAAGCTCGAGGCCACCGTCCATATCCGTGCGCAGAGCATGCTCGGCAAAAAAGCGACCGTGCAACTCAAGGCCAATGGCAAGGTGGTCGATGAACAGCCGGTCGATTTTCGCGCTGATGGCGAGCAGGAACTGACCCTGAGTTATACGCCGGATGAAGTCGGTGAAGTTGGCCTGGAGGCCTACGTTCCACCTCTCCCGGAAGAAGCGGTGAAGGAAAACAACACCGCGACCACCCACGTCCGTATCGTCGATGACAAGGTGAAGGTTCTCGTCATCGACGACGCTCCGCGCTGGGACTACCAATACCTGCTGACGATGCTGCAACGGGACCGTCGGATCAAGTTGAAGACGATTCTGCTCAAGGGTGATCGCGATGAGGCGGTCACTGCCGACTCACCGTATCTTGATAAATTACCCGACGACAAGGAGACGCTCGACGCGAATGACCTCGTCATCATTGGCGATGTCGATCCTGCGGAAATTGGCGATACCCGGATGAAGATGCTGAGCGAATGGGTGAGCAAGCTCGGCGGAAACATCATCTTCCTCGCCGGTCCCAACTTTGATCCGAATGCCTATCAAGGAACGCCGCTCGATCCGCTGCTTCCGGTCGAGACCGGGGGCAAGACCGCCCCCGAATACGACCAACCCGTCCAACTCAAGTTGACGCCCGCGGGGGAGACTTCGCCCATGCTCGCGCTCTCCCAGGACGCGCAGGAAAACGGGGCGATTTGGGCCAGTTTCCCGCCAGTCAAATGGACAGCCTGGGTCAATAAGGCCCGGCCCGGTGCCCAGGTTCTGCTCACGGATCCGACCGCCGAACGGGCCAACCGTGATGGTCCGATGCCGGTCATTGCGCTGCAAAGTTACGGCGTGGGCCAGACCCTCTTCATCGGCTTCGACGAGACCTATCGTTGGCGGTCTCACGTGGGCGAGAAATACTACACGCGCATCTGGGGGCAAATCATCCAGGGATTGACCGGGCAACGCAATAATGGCTCCAGTCTCACCCAATTGAAGACGGACAAGGCTACTTATCTGACCGGTGATCGCGTCCGGATTTCAGGCCGTATCTTCCAGAAAGGTTTTGAGCCGCTGACCGATCCAGAAGTTCCCGGCACGATCACGATTAAATCCCCACCGGTTTCAGGTCAGCCCGCTGCCAACCAGCAGACAAGTGAACTCCGTCTTGAGGCGATCCCTGACCGTCCAGGCGAATATCGTGGACAGATGATCGCCACGACGCCGGGAAGCTACAGCTTTTCCACCGTGCGCGATCCCGCCACCGTGCTAAAGTTTGAAGTGACCGAACCGAAGGTCGAACTTTCCGACATCGCGATGAATGAGAAACTCCTCCGCGGCATGGCCTCGGCTTCGGGCGGTCAGTTTTTGCGGGAAGAGGACCTCAATGGCCTGCCGGAATTGATCACCTCAAAGTCGACTGGACTCGAGTCCTTCAAGAAAATCCCGCTGGTGTTCACGCCTTACCTGCTTGCCGTGATGATTCTCGTGGCCTGCGTCGAATGGCTCTGGAGAAGAAAGCTGGAGTTGAAATAGCCATGAAAATTCCAGTCACCCTTTCCAAGCCGAAAAGCATGGCCAAGCGCACTCAGCGGTTGTTGCCCAAACCAACGGCCAAGCCGCTCGCGCCACTGCCGTCCATCCCGCTGCCAGCGGATCTCCAGCGGCGCCTCATCGCCCTGCGTCGCCGTTACCGGACGATTCACGCGGCCACCGGACTCTTCATGCTGCTCGGCGCCGTGAGCGGACTTTTTCTCGTCCAGGCGCTGGCGGACTGGTGGTTCGATCTCCCCTGGGCCGCGCGAGCGGTCTTTCTGCTGACCGATCTCGGCCTGCTTGCTGCGATTTATCGCCGCCATATTCATCGTCCGCTGCAAAAGAAGCTGGGCCTTCCCGAGACCGCCCTCATGGTCGAAAAGAAATGGCCGGCCCTCAAGCAGAGCGTGATCACCGCCGTTGAAATGGCGCAGGGCAATGCCAAGGCGACGCGGGGATCAGCCCAACTCGTCGATATTGTCCTGCAACAGGCCCGTGCGCGAACCACCGGACTCAATTTCAATGACGTCGTCCCGACCCGCGCTCTGCGTCGCTCGGCCATCTGGGG
Source organism: uncultured Verrucomicrobiota bacterium (assembly GCA_903863295.1). GTDB lineage: Bacteria > Verrucomicrobiota > Verrucomicrobiia > Methylacidiphilales > UBA1321 > JABDGH01. The sequence continues at coordinate 16,679 of CAIPBM010000112.1, forward strand.
CATTGTTCTCGCCCTGGGTACTCTCGCGATTGCCGCGGCAGGCTGGCCCTCCAGTCTCTCGCTGATTGAGCGCATCTTTCTCCTTAACGTCCCGCTGCCCACCAAGACCATCGTCATTCCCATTACGCACGACATGACCGTCCCGGTCAGCACCGATGTCGAAATCAGCGCCCGGGCGCAAGGCATCATCCCCACGCATGGTCGTGTGACCGTGACTTACGCTGGAAGCTCCGCGCAGGACTATCCGCTTACGGTTCTGCCCGATCAGCCCGGGGTGTTCTCCTTCACCGTGCATAACGTCCAGAAACAATTCAAATATAGTTTCACTCTCAATGACGGCCATGGCCCCGAATTCACCGTGAACGCCAAGGTGCCACCCTCGCTCGCGTCCGTCGAATGCACCCAGGTCTACCCTGATTACACCAAGCTCCCTCCGCAAAAGCTTCCCTCGACCGGTCTCTCGCTCCTCGCCGGAAGTCACCTGAAGATCAAGGCTGTCGCCGGCGAACCGTTGAAGAGCGCGACCGTTGTCTTGCAAGGGGTGGCCCAGACCGTTCCCATGACCGTTGATACCGCCGGAACGCAGTTGGAAGCCGATATTCCGATCCCGGCCAAAGATCTCACCGGCCTCTCCATCCATCTTGTTGACCAGGACGGACTCGGCTCGGCTAACGAAACGGTCTACCCGATTGATCTCGTCCCCGATAAGCCTCCCGTAGTTAAAGTCATAGCGCCCGCCAATCAAAACGAAACGATCACGCTCCGCGCCAAGCCGGTCATCTCTTTCGATGCGAGTGACGACTACGGGCTCACCCAACTCAGTATCAATTATGAACTGGTCGCGCCGCCCGTGGCGGGGGAGGAGACGCCGACGCCGGAAGTCCAGCACATCATGGTTCCCGTTAAGTCCGCGAAAGAAGGCACTCACTACGAGGTTGTGCTTGATGTCGCCGCGCAGACGCCGCCCTGGCATGAGGGCTGGACGGTCAATTATTGGATCGAAGCGACCGACAACAACACCGCCACCGGCCCCGGGGTCACGAAGACCGAGCACCAGCAATTCGGCATCCTCACTCCCGAAGCCAAGCAGGCCGAGATCATGGAACGGCTCAAGCAGAACGCCAGTGAGATTGACACCTTATCCGGCACGCAGGAAAAGGTCAGTCATGACGTGGGAGAGGCGATTCCGCAGAAATAGGCATTGAATTGACATCTGCGACGCCATCAAATACATTGCACTATTATGCAACTCCGCTCTGAAAGTCGGTGCGCGACCTTCCTCCTGTTGAGTGCTTCATTCGTTGCCATCTGTCTTGATCAGGTGAGGGGAGATGCCACTCCGGCATCCAATGTCGATGTCCAGCAATCGGCCTACCGAAGCAGCATCGCGCAAGAAGCTGTCCGTAAGCAGACGGACAAAATTCAGGCGGAACTCGCTCAACTCATTCAAGAGCTGAAACTCAACGGCCTTAGCAGCGCCGGAACCGGTTCTCTCGCCAATGCCTCCAGCCATCTCTCCAGCCTAAGCCAGGAAGAGATGCAGAAGGTGATCAACGCGCTCCAAAGCGCCAGTATTTCCTCGGACGATCCCAAGCGCCAGGCCGCGCTGATCACCGCTTATCAGGGACAAAAGGATGTCGTCCTCAAGTTGAAATCGCTCGCCACGCAACTGGCGGCGCAGCAGGCCCGCGATGGCCTTGTCAGCCAGATCGAAAATCTTGTCGTGCGCCAGTCGACCAATCTGCGCCAGACCGGCATGCTCAATACCACGCCCGATAAATTCGACGTGAAGGAAAAGTCGATTTACGGCCTCGTCACGGCGGAGCAAACCTCCATTGGGGGCGAGATCGATCTTCTTTTCACTTCGGTCAGCGCCGCTGCATCCGCCACGCCTCCTGATCAATCGACCGACACGGCCAAGGCCATTCTCGACGCGATGAACGGCACGCAGCTTAAGACCGTTTCGCCACTGGCGATTCAACTGACCACCGCCGGGCCGTTCCCGGATGCGGTGACCAAGCAGACCGCCGTCCGCGATTACCTCGTCACCGTGCTTCGTGCCGCCACGTCCAAGGAGGATGCCGAGGCCCGGTTGGAACAGGCCAAGACGCAGCTCGACCAAGTCGCTGCCGATCAAAAAGATCTCACCGAAACGACGAAGCAAGCGAAGCTCGACGGCACGACACTCGCCGCCCGCCAATCGGAAATCAACGAGCGAGCCGAAGTGGCCAAAGCTCTCCTCAAGCCGATCAATTCGCAGGCCGCCGATCAGGTGGGAACAGCGCAGCAAGACATGCAGAAAAGCACTGCAACCTTGACCTCCTCCAACGATACCATGGCCGCTGTCCCTCCACAGACGGATGCTTCCAAGGCGCTCGCCGATGCGCAAAAACTTCTCGACCAGCAGATTGCTGCGGTGCAGAGCCAGCAAAATCAAACGCCGACCGATGCCATGGCGCAATTGCAGAAAGTGCAAGACGAGATTAAACAGGCCCAGGCGGCCGCACAAAACAATCCGGAGCAAGCCGCCAAGGAGTTGCAAACTGCGCAACAGGATGCCCTGGCTCAATCGCCCGACGCCGCCAACCAGATCGCTGATGCCGCCGATAAATTGCAACAGGCTCAGCCCGACACCAATAGTGCTAATCAAGATTTGGCCAAGGCCAACGAGGCGCTTCAAAAACAGGAGGACGCCCTGGCCAAGGCTGCGCAGGATTATCAGGCGCTCGCGGCCGCCAGCCAGCAACTCGATCAGGCCAAGCAACTGGCGACGGATGCCAACCAAAATCTCCAGCAAAGCACCGGCAACAATTTGACCGATCCAGCGCGCAAGCTCACCGATGCCGAAAACAAGGTCAACCAGGTGGAACAAAATCCACCTCAGGATCTTCCTGCGGACGCTCAACAGGCACTCCAGCAGGCGGCCGATGCGCTTAAGAATGCCACCATGCAGGCCGTTCAGTCCAAACGTAGCGAGGCTTCCGCCCAGGCCCAGCAAGGCATCGCTGCGATGCAGCAGGCCCAGGGCGCGCTTGCCCAAGCGATGGCTCAGGCTCAAGCCCAGGGCCAGGCCGCCATGGGCCAAGGCATGGGCCAAGGCATGGGGCAGGGGCAAGGTCAGTCTGGACAAAAAGGCCAAATCGCGGCAACCGGTGCGGTCTCCGACACGGGTGATGGAAAGAACGTCATGGGCGGCTTTGGTAGTGGCGGCGGCCCGGCGCAGGTGGTGGGTGGCCTAAGCCCCAAGGATCGCGATGCGATCACTCAATACCAGGCGGAGAAGACTCCACCGGAATATGCGCCGATGGTTCAGCAGTATCTAAAAAATCTCGCCGATTCCAGCGGCTCTCCTTGAACCTGCGGGTCGAACGTGGGTACGCTCACGCCAGAATGTACCAAGAGAACGACAAAGTCATGATTTTGGCCACCGGCGAAGTCCTGACCGTCATAGCCGATTTTAGCGATCATCTTGAGCGCGGCATCATCGTGAAGGAAAACATCGGACGCAACCTCATGGCAAGTGAAGTTCGTCCCGCTGGTCACACCCGTGAGCGCGCTGATGCAGGTGCCGGGATTCAGGTGCCCGAGCCTTTTCCTCCGCCGCCCGTGGCTGAGGAAGATCTGCTCTAGGCCAGGCCTGTTATATGGATAAGATGTTGGTTGGTACGAGCCGCACCTGCATCCCGTCTTCCTATTTTATCGACTCAGCCGATAGGCCTGATCATGGAGAGCCAGCCATTTGACGTACATCTGATGCATCTCGTGAGCACGAGTTGAGTCAGGTTCTGTTTCGGACAGAACTTTGACCAGATGTAGGCCGTAATTCGTCGTCTCACTCTGGGACATGATGAGTGCCTGGGCGAAGGCCGCGCCGGACGTTCCCCAGAGCAGTTGTTTCTTTCGGTCGTCGGCCATGGACTGGCGAACGTTTAGCTCAAAGCCGGGCAGCGAAATCTTGTCCAATCGCAACGAACTGTCTCCGGCGGCCATGTTTTTTAGAATTGCCATGTCAGCCTTGGCCGTAGAGGAGATTTCTTTGGCATAAGCCGAGAGATCAGGCGGTGTCGTCTTGATCCAGAGAAGCAGCGACAGTTGAGATTCTTGATTACAGAAATCATAAAAGAGACTGTAGCCATCGTTTAGCGCCGATTGATTGGCCTTGGTCTCAGCCGCCCGTAATGAACCGAGCCCCAGGATCACGAACATGGATCCCACGATACAAAACAACCATCGCCAATTTACATGATGAAGCGTCATAGGAAACGATACTCCTTAAATGACATGCTGCACGGAGGGATTGGTCCGCCAGACGATTTCGGTTTGATCCCGATGGATGCTGCCGGAGGTCATGAATCGTCCGGGCAGGTTCATCCGATACTTGGGAAATGCCTGAAGCTTTCCGCGTTCCGGCACGTCAAAGCTGGTATTGGCACCGATCATGAAACCATTCTTGAAAGCTCCCTGTGTCCTATTGGCACTTATCCTTCTGACGTGGGCGGGAGCTCATGCCCAAGCTCAGGATGCGGCCTACGATATGGCTCCTCCTTCTCCGCAGCCAGCCCCCTACAATCCCTACCCAGCGCAGGGTGAAGACCAAACCGGCCCCGTCGCGGATAACAATGCACCTGGGGACAACGCCACGTTCCAGACCTTCTACGATAACCTTGGCAATCTCGGTTCATGGATTCAGACCAACGATTACGGTTACGTCTGGCAACCCAACGTTAACGATCCGAATTGGGCGCCCTACACGGAGGGACACTGGGTCTACACGAGTGATGGTTGGACTTGGGCCTCTGATGAGCCATGGGGCTGGGCGACCTATCACTACGGTCGCTGGGTCAATCTCGATCAAATTGGCTGGTGCTGGGTGCCGGGCTATACGTGGGCGCCTGCTTGGGTCAGTTGGCGCTATGGCGGAGGTTACTGTGGTTGGGCGCCGTTACCGCCCGATAGCTTCGTCGGGATCGATTACCAAAGTGAAAATTACTCTATTACCGTCGGTTTCCACATCGGTGGGGATTGCGATTCCTTCTATGGGATTGGTGCCGGTTGCTACAATTTTATTCCGGTGAATTGCCTCGGTTATCCGCGGTACCACGGCTGCTACCTGAATCGCTCCAATAACTACGCTGTGGTCAACCAGACCACCAATGTCACCAGCATCAACGTTGGTCGTGAAGGCGGTTACCATCGCCAGGGTGGTGGGGAAAATCCCGCTTTCGCGGGAAATTTTCGCCACGTCACCACCGGCGGGCCGTCCCTCGCGCAGGTCAATGCCGTTTCTCCAACGCCTATCCAGCAGGTGAATCTTGTGCGGGCTCACCAACCGGGTGGAGGTACCGTCAGCAACAATACCCTGGCACTTTACGCCCCCCGCGTTCGCTCGGAAAACGCAGGTTCAGTCCGGCCCACGAACGTCACCCAGAATATCGATCACGCCATGATCAATCGCGGGGTTGACGTCTCCCGGCCACTGGCCGTTAATCCGCATCTGGCACCCGCACCACCGACCGATAATGAAATCCGCCGCGCGATGACGGCCCAGAATAATGCTCCGGTTCATGCCCGGACCATTACTTCTGAAAACGACGTGCGTCCCGTCCTGCAAGCGCCGCTCACTTCCCTGCAGCCCTCGGGTTCTCCTGCCCGAACTCAAAGTATTCAGCTCGGAAATGTCCCTCCCACGAGCACACCAAACGCATTACCGAACGTCAACCAGCAGCCTCATACCTATTTCAATAACGGCGGCGAGGGGAATACTCCCCGGGTTTACGAACCCCACGCCGTCTATACGCCCACGGTACCCGGTGCCTACCAGCAACATCAGGCTCCAGCAAATCCTAATATCGAAGTCCATCGTCCCCAGACCTACTCTGCCGTGCCCGTGGTCAACCGACCTCAGGTTGAACCTGCAGTTCCGAGTGCGCCACAAACCTACACGCCCCGGCAACAACCGCCCCAGAATCCGACGCCGGTGACGCCCACCGCACCAACTTATTCTCCCTCTCCATCCCCTTCAGGTGGAGGACAGGGTGGCGGCTCCACCCCCAGCCACAATCAGCGTAATCAGTAGAACCAGTTTGAGAGGCGGTAAGGAAAGGCAGTCTGAAAGGGTTTAAGCGCCATTTTCAGTGCGGTTGCTTCAACCCTCACTGGGAGTAAGTCACCTCTGGGCCATATGATCAAAACCCCTTTAGGTTGTCGATCCGACTATTAGCCTGTGCGCGATATTTAAATTGCTCTCATTCAAACTTGGATCGCTCGTGGTTAGCGAGAGCTAGGGACGCATAGTTCTGGAAGCGACAAATTCTGCCTACGCGGGATTTAGAATTCCATGCTCGTAACCGAGCAACAAGGCATCGATTTTACCCTTCCTTTACAAATCTTCTTAACATCGAAATAAAGCCTTAACAGCCATGGTGCTTACTACAGGGGACGGTTCAGCCAACCACAACCTCCTCCAACACCATGAAAAAAATCGAGTCTTCATTTCCATTACTCACAGCAGCCATCGCTAGCGTGCTTCTCTTCTCGGCCCTATCCGCCTCGCATGCGGATAATCCGATGGACGGTGCACCTCCGGTCAAATTGCTGCCCGCCTTCCGCCCGGTCGGAGGTTCCGGCAACAATCTGCTGCATCCGAATTTTGATCCTGTACCCGGAAGCGCGGAACTCGCCTTCACGCCCCTCAATTTTGCTCCGGGAACAAAAAACGGCTTAATCAGCGGCCCCAACGCCCGGACGATCAGCAACGTCATTGCCGGTGGCACGGGAGCCAATGGGCAAAACGGGGAAACGACCGATCCGGTCGCCTCCGCGTGGCTCTATGTCTTCGGGCAGTTCGTCGATCATGATCTCAGTCTGGAATCGACCCCATCAACCTCCGCCGCGATCAATATCGTTGTTCCGCCGAACGATCCGGTCTTCACACCGGGTACGAGCATCGCCATGACCCGGGATGTCAGAAGTCCGGTGACCAACACCATCATCAATACCGTCGCCGGGTATCTTGACCTCTCGCAGCTTTATGGCTCCGATGCTGCCACCGCGGCCAGTCTCCGCAATGCCGATGGCACGTTGAAAAGCTCCGACAACGGCCTGGCCCTTCAAGTGGTGGACGATTCTTTCATTACCGGCGATGCCCGTGTGATGGAAAATCCTGAGCTGTCTGCCGTCACCATCCTTTTCATGCGCGAGCACAATACGTGGGTCGCCACCCTCAAGGAGGAACATCCCACCTGGACTGGCGATCAGCTCTACAACATGGCCAAGTCCATCACCACGGCGGAATACCAGAATATCGTTTATACGGAATACCTGCCCGTGCTGATCGGACCGGTGCTGGGGCCCTATCGCGGGTACAATCCGAATCTGAATGCGCAGGTGACCCAGGAGTTTTCCACGGCTGCTTTCCGCGTCGGTCATTCGCAAATCTCCGATACCCAGGAGGGCCTCGATAACATTGGCAACGTCATCTTTAGCGAATCGCTGGCTCAGGCCTTCTTCAACACGGCATCCATTGACGAGGCCAATGGCATCGACCCACTTCTGCGCGCCATCTGCGCGGACGATTCACAGGCCACCGATGTCTACACCGTGCCTGTCCTGCGCAATCTCCTCTTCGCGCCGCTCGTCGGAGGTGATGTCGATGAAATGGATCTCATTGCCATCGATATTCAGCGCCAGAGGGACGTCGGTCTCGGTTCACTCAACCAGACGCGCAAGGCTCTTGGGTTGGCGCCCTACACCTCGTTTGCCCAATTGACGTCCGATCCCGTCCTGCAAAAGAATCTCCAGTCCGTTTATGGCAATATTAATAACGTCGATCTGTTCATGGGTGGGCAAGCCGAGGCCCATGCTCCGGGAGCCGTAGTGGGGCAAACCTTCCAGGCGGTTATCGCCAGCCAGTTCTTTGCCTTGAGGGAGGGGGATCGCTTTTTCTGGCTGAACGAGGGCTTCGATCCGGCCACCAGTGCCCTTATCGCGAGTACCACCCTGGCCGATATCATTATGCGGAACACCGATACCACCACGACGCTGCAACCCAATGTCTTTCTCCAGGCAGGCGCCGTGCCTCACGTCAAGGTGCATGTCAACCCGCCGCCCCGCTTGCCCGCGCCACCTGCAGGCCAGAGCAAAATCCGCCTGCCTTAAGCTTGGTATAAAAGTGGTCTAGGACTACAAACCATATTCGAATCTCCTCAAAAAATTCTCCTGGTAGCCGCCGCTGTCCCCAGCGGCGGTTTCTTTTTGTTCGAGCTACCCATGCCTTGCGGTAACGGCCTGATTGAGATTTCTGGCAGGAGATTCACCGCTAATCGGGAAAATTCTCATTCACCTAAATCCCATCATCCGTTTAGATTAGTTAGCGAAACTTTTTAAAAATGAATTCACTTGTCATGTTTTCGGTTAGTTTTGGTGCCATCCTGGCAGGAACACTCGGCGGCTTTTTTGTGGCCAAGCGCCTGCCGGAACACCATTTCACCGATGAATCCAAGGACGCCGTGAAAATGGCCTGGGGAATTGTCGCGACCATGTCAGCCTTGGTGCTTGGTCTTTTGCTCTCCTCGGCTAAAGGCTCCTACGACTTTGTGAATGGTGAAATCACCCAGTCGGCCGCCAAGATCATTGTCTTGGACCAGTTGCTCGATTGCTATGGCCCGGAGAGCAGGCTCGTCCGCGACGAATTACACGCCCGTGTCGCCATGCGCATCCAAAAAATCTGGCCGGATAAGGCTGCCCCTATTGAGGCCAGCACTTCGCTGGAATCGGGCCGGGGGATGCGGGCCGTGCTGGATCGACTGGATCAACTCAAGCCCGCCACCGATACCCAGCGTTCTCTCTATCCCCAGTGTCAGCAACTCATCATGGACTTGATGATGGTGCGGTGGCTGGCAGTGGAGCAATCGAAGGATTCGCTTCCCAACACCTTTTTCTTCGTCCTCGTCGCCTGGCTCGCGATGCTTTTTCTCGGCATTGGGTTGTTCGCCCCCTTCAATCGTACCGTCCTGCTCACCCTCTTTCTCTGCAACATGACCGTTTCCTCGGCTATTTTCCTGATCAACGAATTGGACCGGCCCCTTGATGGCTATATTCAGATTTCCAGCGCCCCCATGCGCGGTGCCCTTGATTATCTGGACCGGCACTAAACATTCTCTTATCGGCGCCAGGAATTTATCTTTCGAGATTAAATCGACGTGCCAACGAACAGGGGCGTGATAGGTTAAAGGTTCCATGTCCCAGTCCCACACCCGCATCTTTCTCATCCGTCACGGAGCCACCGTTCTCACTGCCGAGGATCGCTTTGCCGGCGAGACCGACGTTCTCCTTTCCGACGAAGGCCGCGAACAGGCCCGCCGCTTGTCGGCACGGCTAAGTACGGAGACCATCGCCGGGATCTATGCATCCCCCATGACCCGCACCATGGAGACCGCCCGACTTTTAGCGGAACCGCACGGCCTGCAGGTGCAGCCGCGTGAAGGCCTCAAGGAAATTTCCCATGGCCATTGGGAGCAAATGACCCGCGCCGATGTCGAGGCGAAGTTCCCCAAGGAGGCCCAGGAATGGGAGCAAGACCCCTACACCTTTGCCCCGCCCGGAGGCGAAAGCGGCCTTGCCGTCACGGCCCGGGCCTTACCCACGTTGATCGAGCTCGTCCGCCGTCATCCGGGCGAAAACCTCCTGGTCGTTTCCCATAAGGCAACAATCCGCCTCCTCCTCAGCACCCTGCTCGGCTTTGATCCGCGCCGGTACCGGGACAATCTCGATCAAAGTCCTGCTGCGCTCAATATTGTCGATTTCAAGGATCCGGCCCGGGCGCGCCTGACCCTCTTCAATGATACGTCCCACTACACCGAAGCCGGGCTCGCCATTCCGTGCGCTCCTACCGCGCGTCTCTCCAAGTGGTGGAGCGATGCTGTTCCCCATCAGGCGATCTAGTTACGCGGGCCGTTTCATCGATACTCTCGAAGCAGTATCCCGGGCAATCCGCTTCAGTTTCATGTCTCCATGTTTAAAAAATTCTGCCACGGAACCCAATTTCCAAATTCTAAAGGTGAGGTCTTGGATTGAATTCATCGATTTTTAAACAGGAAAACATGAAATCATGAAATAGATGAAGGAGGCAGGGGACGAAGGGAAAGAGGGGGGCTTGCTTGGATGGAAGTGGTCTTTCGGCAAACGAAGAGGACGGATAGCTGGGAGGAAATTGCTGAGAGAGGCCCGGCGATCATAGAGCTTGGTTAATCACATCCCATGGCGGCTCATTGCTTTATGGCAAAATCACGATCTGGGAAAAGTGTCAAAATACCCTTGACCACCTTGCCACGGTGCGGTTTAATGCTCGGCTCAACTTAACCCAAAATCATCTCGTTTTATGGCCAAGACTGTTTCTCTCCAAGTATCTCAACGCGCCGGAATCGGCCGCACCGCCCTCAAGGCCGTGCGCAATGCAGGCCGCGTCCCCGGCGTTCTCTACGGCAAGGCCAAGGACAAGACCATTCGCTCCCGCCCGATTGAAATCGACGCCAAGAAGTTGAAGGCGGTTCTTCACTCCTCCACCAGCGAAAACGTTCTCGTTGATGTCGAAATCACCGACCAGGCCGGAGCCAAGGTTGACCAGCATCTCGCTCTCCTTCTCGACGTGCAGCATCACCCGATCGAAGATTATATCATCCACATCGACCTGCACGAAATCGCCCAGGACGAAATTCTCCACGCCGAAGTACCTGTCACCAGCGTGGGCGAACCGGTCGGCGTCAAGACCGGCGGCGGTCTGCTCGAGACCATGCTCCGCACCATTCGCGTGGCCTGCTTGCCTCGCGACTTACCTGAATTGATCACCGTCGATGTCAGCGCCCTGGCCATTGGTCACTCGGTGCATGTGCGCGAACTCGTTTTGCCCAAGGGCGTCACGGTCACGAATCCTCCCGAATTGCCTGTCTTCAGCGTCTTCGCTCCGAAGGAAGAAGTTGTGGCGACTCCTGGCGCCGAAGTTGCGCAGCCTGAAGTCATCAAGGAAAAGAAAGTGGAGGGTGAAGCCGCTCCTGCCGCCGGTGGCAAGGATGCGAAGCCCGCCGCCAAGGCCGAGGCCAAGAAATAATCGGATATCGGGCCGGAAGACGTGTCATCGCCGACTTTCAAACTTGTCGTCGGCTTGGGCAATCCCGGTCCGGAATATCTCTTCACCCGGCATAACGTTGGGTTCCTTGTCCTGGATGCGTGGGCGGATGAGGAGGGGGAGGCGTTTCACGAGGAGCGCCCCCGGTTTTCGAAGTTTGTCTCGCTGAACTCGGGCGAGCGGTTGGTGAAACCGATGACTTACATGAACGAAAGCGGCAAGGCGGTTGGCGCCTGGCTGGAATGGTTGAAACTGAAAGTTTCCGACCTGTTGGTGATAGTCGATGATGTGGCGTTGCCAATGGGCCAGCTCCGGTTGAGACCGGGCGGTTCCGCTGGCGGACATAATGGACTTAAGTCGATTGAAAGCCACCTGGGCACCGACGGCTACGCCCGTCTCCGGTGCGGGGTGGATACAGTGCCTCCGGGCTGGACGCTGGAAAGCTGGGTGCTTTCCCGTTTTCGCCGGGAGGAGGAAGATGGGCTCGCGCGGATGATCCAAACGGCCCGGCTGGCGATTGAATGTTGCCAGAGCGACGGAATTGCGGTAGCGATGAATCGGTTCAATGGGCAAAATCCCATTGAGACAAACCAAGACCAGTGATTAGAAGGAGAATACCAGAAAATGAATAACTACGACGGCCTGTTTATCCTCAACATCCAAGGCAAGGATGAAGGCCTCAAGGAGGCCATTGAAGTCATCGAAAAAGAAATCGAAGGCTTCGGCGGCAAAATCAACGGAACGCAAAAGATGGACCGCAAGCGCTTTGAGCGCATGGCGGGCGATCTCGACAGCGGCTTTTACGTGAACGTCCAGTTCAACCTGTCCCCGGACAAGGTCGAAACGCTCCGTGCCAAGCTCGCCCTCAATGAAGTTGTCTATCGCCAGTTCTATCTCAAGCAGGAGACGGTCGCCGCCTAAGGGCGCGACCGAAAGCCCATGGCAGCCAGCCTGAATAAAGTTCTCCTCATGGGGAACCTGACCCGGGACCCCGAGGTGAAGTATACGCCCAAGGGCAATGCCGTGGGCGACCTGTCGCTTGCGATCAACGACAGCTACAAGGCCCAGGACGGCACGATCAAGGAGACTGTCACCTACGTTGATGTCGAGGTCTGGGGTCGTCAGGCGGAAACCTGCAAGCAGTACCTGACCAAAGGCCGCCCCGTTTTTGTCGAAGGACAGCTTCGCCTCGACCAATGGGAGCAGGACGGCCAAAAGCGGAGCAAGCTCAAGGTCCGCGCGGATCGCGTGCAATTTCTCGGTTCACCCGCAGGTGGCGGTTCAGGTGGTAGTGGCGGAGGCCGTTCGGGCGGCAACTACAGCAGCGGTTCCGGTTCAAGCTCAGGCTCCGAAGAGCGCTCTTCCCGGCCCGCGCCGATGGCAGAAGATCGCCCCCCGCTCCCCAGCGACGACGATATTCCGTTTTAAGTTCAGTGGTAACCGTTGTGCGCCGCGCAACGGGTCGCGTCAGCGACTCCATATAATTCCGTCATCCTGAGCTTGTCGAAGGATCAGCTCCCCGTGATGGACTAATTCTTAAATAACGTGCGGATCGAAGTGTCCAAAGAGGAAGTTTCACCACTGAGTGCGTTACTGCAAACGTGAGCATTTTACGGAGGCTGATCCTTCGACAAGCTCAGGATGACGAATTGTTTACCGATGAACTTTTTGCAGAGTTCACACAAGGATCAGCTTTCCTCAAGTTCCCAAATCCCGCATGCTCACGTCCGGTCATGAAAAGCCCGACATGACCCTCGATTAACTATGCCGGACGCACCGCATTCTCCCGCTTCCACGCCGCTCGCGGCCATCCACGGCATCGGCCCGAAGTACGCCGAGTTACTGGCGAAGCTCGGCCTCTTCACCCATGACGACTTGCTCCATTTCGTCCCGCGCCGCCACGAAGATCGCCGTCACCTCAAGCCGCTCAGCGAGGCGCAAGAAGACCAGACGATCACGGTGAGGGGAAAGATCCACTCGGCCAAGCCGGGCCGCTGGGGCGCGCTCAAATTGGAGATCACGGTCGGCCCTGCGACCCTAAGCAATAGCAACGATCTCGTCGTCGCGCGCTGGTACGGCTTCCGTCCCTACGGCATCAAGGAAGGCTCCGACGTTTTCCTCTACGGCAAGGTGAACCGCGACAAAAAGGGCCTCTGGGCGATGAAGCAGCCCGACTACGAGATCGCGCACGAGGACGCGGAGTCCTACATCCACATCGACCGCATCGCGCCCATCTACAACCTAACCGAAGGCCTGACGCAGCGCGTGCTCCGGCGCCTGATGTACGAGGCCACCCAACGTACGCCCTTCACCGCGCCCGAATTTTATCCCGCCCCGTCCAGCATGATTCCGCGCGAGGAGGCTTTCCGGAAGATTCACTTTCCGGAGTCGTGGCCCGCGGAAGAGCGGGCACGGCAACGGCTCGCCTACGATGAATTCTTCGTCCTGCAATGCGTTGTTGCACTACGGCGGCTCAGCCATGTCTCGACCCATCGCCAAAGGGCGAAGCGGGCAGGGGACCTCGCGCAACGCTGGCTCGATTCGCTGCCGGTCAAGCTGACCAACGCCCAGCGGCGGGTGATGCAGGAAATCGATGGCGACCTCATGCAGGGGCCTCCCATGAATCGTCTGCTCCAGGGCGATGTCGGCGCGGGCAAAACTTTTGTGGCCATCTATGCGATGTTGAAGGCGGTCGAGGCGGGCGAGCAAGCCGCGCTCATGGCCCCGACTCAAATTCTCGCCGAGCAACACGCGATCAACCTGCGCCGCTGGTTCGAGCCGCTCGGCATCCGCGTCGATCTCTTCACCGGCAATACCAAGAACAAGAAGGGCGACCGGTTGCAGGGCGGCGAACTCGATCTCTTTGCCGTCAAGCATGGCACCTCCAAGGTAGCCACCGATGTCCCCATCGGCAGTTCCCCCAAAGCGAGCGGTTCCGTCGTCATCGGCACCCACGCGCTGCTTTACGATAAATACGCCGCCGACAAGCTCGGGCTCATCGTCATTGATGAACAGCATAAATTTGGCGTGCTGCAGCGCTTGGCGCTGAGCCGCAAGGGACAGAACCCCGACATCCTCGTCATGACGGCCACGCCGATCCCGCGCACGCTCGGCATGACTCTCTATGGTGATCTGGATGTCTCCGTCCTGGATGAATTGCCTCCAGGCCGCCAGCCCATCGTGACGAAGTGCCGGTCGGTGAAGGAGCTCGATAAATTTTGGGCCTTCCTGCTCAAGCAGATCGGCGAGGGGAGACAAGCCTACGTCATCTATCCTCTGGTGGAGGAATCGGAAAAAGTCGATGCGAAATCGGTCAAAGCCGAATACGAGAAGCTTCAGCAACTGCTGCCCGGCGCAAAGCTCGGCCTGCTCCACGGACAACTCGATGCCGCTGAAAAGGAGCGCGTGATGACCGCCTTTCGTGCGGGCGAAATTCAGGTGCTGCTTTCCACCTCCGTTGTGGAGGTTGGGGTCGACGTGCCCAATGCCACGGTGATGTTAATTGAAAACGCGGAGCGGTTCGGGCTGGCCCAATTGCATCAACTCCGGGGCCGAATTGGGCGCGGGCAGCATCTCTCCTATTGCGTGCTCGTCGGCGAGACACGCAGCCTGGAAAGCTGGCGTCGACTTAAGATCATGGAAGAGACGACCGACGGCTTCCGGATCGCGGAGGAGGACTTCAAGATTCGCGGCCCTGGCAACATCTTTGGCACGGAGCAGAGTGGGCTGCCGCCGCTCCGGTTCGCCAGCCTGGAAAAAGATTTTGATTTACTCACCCGGGCACGCACCGATGCCGCGCTGTTGATCCGCGAAGATCCGACTCTGTCGAAATGGCCGGGCTTGAGGGAGAAAATGCACTCCGGTGGTGCGAGTGCGGTTTCACTGGTGGCGGTGAGTTGAGTTTCCGTCATCCTGAGCTTGTCGAAGGATCAGCCACCAGTGATTTGGGAATTACCTGCTCATGTCACAAACCAATGGAAGCTGATCCTTCGATAAGCTCAGGATGACGGAGTTTTTGAGTGCGACGGTCATAGACCGCCGCTACATTGCGAGACATGAGTACGATTTTCTCCAAGATCATCGCCCGGGAAATCCCGGCCCGGATCGTCTATGAGGACGACCTTTGCCTGGCCTTTCACGATGTGAATCCCCAAGCCCCCGTCCACATCCTGATCATCCCCAAGAAAGAGATTCCCCGTGTCGCGGAATCAACCTCTGCGGATGAACTCCTGCTCGGACATCTTCTCTATACCGCCCAGTCCGTCGCGAAGCAGGAAGGTCTGCATGAGACGGGCTTCCGTCTCGTGATCAATAACGGACCGGACGGCGGCGAAACAGTGCCTCATCTTCACGTACATCTGCTCGGTGGGCGTCCGTTGGGGTGGCCGCCAGGTTAAAGGTAGACCGCCGCTACAGGGGAACTCGCACCTCAAGGCTTCGCGGCGGGAGCGGGTGAGGGGGGAGTCGCGGGCGCAGGGGCTGGAGCCGG
This sequence comes from uncultured Verrucomicrobiota bacterium, assembly GCA_903863295.1. GTDB lineage: Bacteria > Verrucomicrobiota > Verrucomicrobiia > Methylacidiphilales > UBA1321 > JABDGH01. The sequence goes on from CAIPBM010000112.1 coordinate 32,290, forward strand.
CGGCGGAGGTGGCGTTAGCAGGGACGGAACCTCTTTGAGGATATTCGGATGATACAGGAAGATCCCGCAGTTGGGCGGATTCTGGTTATCGGCATCGCGTAAATCCTCGTAATCATAAGAAGGGGCCAACTGACGCTTCAACTTGGCCAAGACATCATCGCTGATATTATCATCCGGCCAGACGACCACGGCGGCGATGTCATGCTCGCGGAGGAATAGGAGAGGATTCTCCTTTTTCCCATCATAGAATTCGTTGAGCGATTTTTCCCGCCGCTCGCCCTCGCCCACACCATTGCGGAACATATCGTTGTCACAGTTAAAGCTCCACGCGATGTAGGAACGGTTTCCGGAAAAATTGGCGAGCCGGGCGCTCTCGCTGAAGGACCATGAAGACTTGCCGGAAGCGATGATCTGGTTCTTCAGCGGGATCAGGGCATTCAAAATACGGGCCTTCGGCCGCTCAATCGCCAAGTCACCCTTGCCATCGATTTGCCCCAGGTCATCCATCTTGATCGACTTCCAATAGTAGGTCGTCCAGAAGCAAAGTGAGAGGGCGCTGTTGATGACAATCAGGCCAAAGAGGATGCGGTAAGCCCAGAACCGGCTTGTCGCGATGGAGGGCAAGAACGTGGCCCATGCCGCGCAAAAAATGAAGCCCCAGATTTTCCCCGTCATGTCAAAACGGGCCCCCACCGAGTAGTACTCAACGGCAGCAAAGCCGAGTGGTGTCATGAAGAGCACGACATTCACGACCGGATTATTCCTGCGGCAGGTCAAAAGCAAGGCCAGCCACGGGAGATAAATGGGCCACCATTGGATGAAGAACTCGGCAATTTGCGTGTGCTCATCCCCAAAGACTGGCCCGTGAATCGGAGTTCCAGCGGTGAGGTAATAGAGGAGCATCGGCGTGACGCAGGCCGCGATCAATCCCAGCCCAACAATCACCGCCCGGGGATTCTTGGGAACGCGTCCCAGGTACCACGCCGCCGCCAAGCCCGTACAGGCCAGCAGTGCCACGAAAGGAAATCCCCAGGTCGAGGCCACTAGCATGAGCGGCACGCTTCCGGCGCAGCAAATCCAGCCCCAGTTGGCCCGCTTGGGGCGGACGATTTCCGCGATCGAGAAGGTGGTCAAAAGGGTGATGAATTGCCCGATGGAAGTTGAATGGAAGATGCCCAGCCAACTCCACCAGCCCGGAACGAGCAACTCATGCCGGTTATACATGTAGACCGGGGTTAGATAATGGAAAAGCGTCAGCTTGAGGGCATTGGGATCGTCAATCCGGCTGTAAAGCGTGGCGGAATCCTCTGGCTGCAGATCCTTGATCATGAGCCAAAGGTAACCGGTCGAGCCGGTAGCGGCGCAGACGACCAAAATTGGGGCCAGAATGGTGATCCAAAGCTTGCCGCGGCTGATCTGCCAGGAGAGCCCCGCCGTTAACAGGTATATCCAAGCCGAGATGAGCGCGGCCGAGACATTAAAGCCAGTGCCGAGATCAAAACCGAAGAACCGGATCAGGACCGAGCAGCCGTAATGGCCAAAAGCGTAATAGTTAATCAACTGAAGCGGCGGAATCCAGGTCGACTCAACGGGCAATTTTTGTCCCATCAGGAAGCTGGCGACAAATTGCATGTCATAAATGCCATCCCGGACCCCGGCAATGTTGGGCTTGAGAAACCGGAGAAAAAAGGTGAATAAGAAGGAGGCTAAAAAAATGATCGTCGGTAGCCGCAAGGCTTTCCATTGGGTCTTCGGACTGACGATCAGCCAGAGACAGAGTCCCGTGGTCAACGGAAGGAGCCAGTGGAGGGTCGGGATGGCAACCTGATGCTCCGTGAAATTCATCACCAGAACCAAGGCCAAGGCAGGTACCACGAAACCAAACCAAGGCGATTCGCGAGGGAAAAAGCGGCGGAAGAGCACCGCACCGCCCACGATGTGCAGGGAAACCAGACTCCAAAGCAGGAAAAAGCGAATGATGAACAAGCGCTCCCTAATTAAAGGTGCACGTTAAGCTTGGAAAGAACAAATTCAGCAAAATTTCACACGGTTTCATAAGTCTGCGGTTTTTCTGGTTATTACCGCGTGAGATTATTATAAGTTCGCACAATATTTGTTATATAAAATAGAATGCATGCCTTTTCGCGAATTTCAATCTAATGGAATCATAAATGCTATGGCTATAACGTTTAAAACTGTACACAATAATCCCTGTTATGTTACGACACATAGATCATGAGACCTGATATGAAATTGCCGCACTCCTCATCCTTATGCCCCAAGCGCAATCGCTCAAACAAAAGAAAGAGCGGTCAAACCTTGGTTGAATACGCTCTCATTCTTGCCTTTATCTCCGTAGTCGCTATTTCGGTTCTCATTTCATTAGGTAAACAAGTCAAGAGTATCTTCACGACCATTTCCAGTCAGTTGGCCTACGCCGGCAGCAGCCACTAGTTATCAGCAATGATGCAGATGACCTCGACAGGTTAACTCATCGCATGTAGGGCTAGGAGGCATGGATGCCCCTACCCAACGTTTTACCAATCGGGTCGAGAATTACCGCCGATACCGCCCCGGCTATCCGCTCGCTGTTACTGCACTGATTCAGGAAACCGTAGGGCTGTCCGCGCTTTCACCCATAGCCGATATCGGTTCTGGAACCGGTATTTTTACCCGTAATTTGCTCGAAGCTGGCTTTGAAGTCAGCGCCGTCGAGCCCAATGACGCCATGCGGGCCGTCGCCGAGATCGACCTGAAGGACTTTCCCGGCTTTCATTCCGTTCCCGCGACCGCTGAGCAGACCGGACTGCCCGCACATCACTTCAGTGCCCTCACCTCGGCCCAGGCGTTCCATTGGTTTAAGCGGGAACCAGTTCGTGAGGAGTTCTCGCGGATTCTTCAGCCCAACGGTTGGGTCTTTCTCATCTGGAATGAGCGCAAACCAAATGGCGCTCCTTTTGACCGCGAATATGAAGCTCTCCTTGCCACTTTGGGCCAAGCCTATGAAGGCGTGCGGGATCGCTGGGGAGGAAAGGGGCTCCCCGACTTTTTCCGTCCCGGGAGCTACCAAACCAACTGTTATGATAATCCGCAACCCCTCACCTGGGAGGAACTTCGCGGCAGGTTTCTTTCCTCCTCCTATGTTCCGGCGGAGGACGATCCGCGCCATGTTCCCTTGCTTCAGCAACTCGAACATATATTCCAGAAGCATCAGATAAGCGGACAAGTCCGGTTCGAACAGCAAACCTGCGTCTACTTCGGGCAGTTATAGGGGAACTGTGCTAGGTTTGTGCCTAACTAGACCTTCAAACTCAAAATAAGGAACCCTATGCTCCACATCATTTGGTCGATTCTCGTTGGTTTCATTGTCGGCCTCATTGCCCGCTGGTTTGTGCCGGAGGCCGGTCATCTTGGTTTCTGGGCCACCTCGTTTGTTGGAATCGGCGGCTCCATAGTCGGTGGTCTTATTGCCCGGATTTTTTCCCGGCCCCGCGATGGGGCTTTCTTTCATCCGGCAGGATTCTTCCTCTCCATCGTGGGGGCAGTGCTTCTTCTCTTTGCCCTCATCAAATTTGGGAACACCTGATAACAGCGTAGTTTCGCTCGAAATGCGCGCCGGGCATGCCATGATGCCGCAGTGAATCGATTTCGTCCGTGGGTGCTTGCCGCCTTCGTCGTTGCTTGCCTGATTTCTATCGTCCTGGGCCTTGGTCTTAGGGCCGTTTATGCGCCGGAATGGTTGCAGCTCGATACCACCCAGCATCCTCCGGCTTTGCGCGCTTGGTGCGTGGAGGCCGATTGCTACTCCCAGCTTGCCCGTGACCAACGCATCCTTCAGGGGCAGGGGCTCGTCCAGAATCATTTTACGGTCGAGAACTGGCCGGAAGGGCTGACGCCTAGCACCACGGCACCGTTCGATTACGCCATTCTCCTGCTCTACGCTCCCCTCGCCCTGCTGACCAAATTCCCACTCGATTGGGCCGGGGCGCTGATCTCCCCTCTCCTCTGGATGGGACTTGTTCTCTTCTGGATATTTTTCCGTTCGCGAGAATTCACGCTCATGGGGCGAGCCCTGTTCGTCGTCATTTCCGCCGCGATGCCCGCGATCGTGTGGGCCACCGCCTTTGGTCGTCCCCGTCATCAATCGCTCATCCTCTTTCTCATGGCCGTGGCCCTGACGGCGGAATATGAACGCTGGCATATCGAGCTTGTGAAAAAAAGGGCCTGGCACATCTTGGCCGGGGTTGCCTGGGCTCTGGCCTGCTGGACGTCGCTCTTCGAGCCCGCGTTCGTCTGGAGCGTCCTCGTCATCTTCAATCTTGTGGTCCGGCGTCGCGAATCGCTTGCCTTTCTCATCAGTTTTGGCGGCGTGATGCTCCTGGCCCTCGCCGTGGAAGGCGTTCACATTTTTGTTCCTCCGCCGGAATATCATGCTGTGCTCCTGCGCTGGCTGGGCACCATCGCCGAGGTGCGGGGCATCGGTCTCAGCGAGTTCCTTAGCCAAGTTCTCTGGCTCACATTCGTGCTCCTGGTGCCTTTCATCTCGTGGCGGCTTCTCGGCCGGAAGGGAGATCGGCGTGCCGATCTGTTACTCATCGTGCTGACCGTGCTGCTCGCTATCCTGGCTGTGGTGCAACGACGCTGGACCTATTACGCCAACCTGACGGAGCTTTTCCTCATCGTCCGCTATTGTCAGGTCGCGCCCCTGCGCTGGACCCGGATTCTGGTCATGGCGATTGTTCTCTTCGGACTGGTCTATGACAACATCCTGCAACTCGAGATGCGCCTGAGCGTCGGGGCGAATCAACCCTCCGTCGAGCTGGCGCAAATCTCCAAGTCGATTAACGAGCCCGGCGGCATCATGGCCCCGTGGTGGCTCTCACCGGGGCTTCTCTACTTCTCCGGCCAGCCCATCGTCAGCGGCAGTTCGCATTGCGGCATCTCGGGCATTGTCGACAGCTCCAAATTCTATACCGCTTCGTCCTGGGTGGATGCGGAACAACTTTTGAAAAAGAGGCAGGTGCGCTGGGTTGTGGTCTACGACAATCCAGCCATCTACTATCCGGTGCTCAATGCCTCGCGCGGATTACTCGGACTCCCCTCCTTTACCGATGACAACAAAGACGAGGCCGAGCAGACCGTCGCCCAGATTCTCATCAATGACCGCTATGTGCCGACCTTTCTCCGCCTGCGGGCTGTGACGCCAAATCTCAAGCTCTACGAGTATTTACCCGCAGCCCATTAATAGAGGGCCCGGCTTCTGCCGGGCCGCACGTCATCGAGAATTTTGCTTTTCATCGCGGCCCAGCGGGAGCTGGGCCCTCCACGGGAACCATCCAATTTGCCTCGAAATAAAAGTGCGACGTTGCCAGATCGCGCTACATTCCAACCATGGCCTTTTCTTCCATGCGCGACTTCGCGCTGAAACTGGAATCCTCCGGTGAACTGATCCGCATCGCGGAACCGATCCGCACCGATCTCGAAATCACTGCCCTCGCCAATCGCGAGATGAAATCGCCCGGCGGCGGCAAGGCACTCCTCATTGAGAAACCGATCCTGCCCTCGGGAAAAATCTCTGCCTTTCCGGTTCTCATCAACGCGTTCGGTTCCGAAAAGCGGATGGCTCTCGCACTCGAAGTCAACCATGTCGATGAAATCGCCGACCAGATTGCGTTCCTGCTCAAGGCCAAGCCGCCCAAGTCGCTCAGCGAAGCCTGGACGTTGCTGCGTGAGGGCTTCGATGTCATCCACGCCCGCCCGGCCCGCGTCCGCAGCGGCCCCTGCAAGGACGTGATCGTCCGTTTTGATCAAGGAACCACGCCTGACTTCGATCTCGGCTCCCTGCCCGTCCTGAAGTGTTGGCCGCAGGATGGCGGGCCTTTCGTCACGCTGCCTACGGTCTACACGCAGGATCCTGACACGGGCGACCGGAACATCGGCATGTATCGCATGCAAATCTTCGATGGACGCACCACCGGGATGCATTGGCAGTTGCACAAGGTCGCGGCGCGTCACGGCAAACGCTACTACGAGACCGGCCAGCGCATGCCCGTGGCGGTTTGTCTCGGCGGCGATCCGGTCATGCCTTTTTGCGCGACCGCCCCCATGCCGGATGGTCTGGATGAAGTCCTGCTCGCCGGGTTCCTCCGGAAGAAATCGGTGCCGCTGGTGAAATGCGAGACCATCGATCTGGAAGTCCCGGCCCATTCCGATTTCGTCATCGAGGGCTACATCGATCCCACCGAACCGCTCCGCGCCGAGGGGCCCTTCGGCGATCACACCGGGTTCTACACGCCTGTCGACAACTACCCCGCCTTCCATGTCACCTGCATCACGCATCGCAAGGACGCGATTTATCCGGCGACCATCGTAGGCAAGCCTCCCATGGAAGACCTCTATCTCGGCAAGGCCAGTGTGCGGCTCTTCCTGCCGGTCTTCAAAATGAATTTTCCGGAGATCGTCGACATGGCCCTGCCCGCCGAGGGTGTCTTCCACAATCTCGTCTTCGTCAGCATCAAGAAGCAGTATCCCTATCAGGCCTACAAGATCATGCATGGCCTTTGGGGCATGGGGCAGATGATGTTCACCAAGATCATCGTGGTGGTGGATGCTCATGTGAATGTCCATGATACCAGTGACGTCCTCTTCCACCTCTGCGCCAACATCGACCCGCAACGCGACAGTCTTCTCACTAAAGGTCCCTGCGACAGCCTCGACCATGCCCCGACGCTGCCGAACATCGGCTCGCATATCGGTTTCGACGCCACGCAGAAGCTCCCGGGTGAAGGCTACACCCGCGGCTGGCCGGAAGAGATGCAGTTGCCTCAGGCGATACTTGATGGCATCGCTCAGCGCTTTCCCCGGACCTGGTAGGTACTCGTTGGCCCAGACAACTCGTTGTCTGGGTGCGCGCAGCGCACAGGAAGCGAATGAACCTTGCCAGAGCTCGTGCGACGGCTCGCTTCCTGTCGCCTTTGACGACCCGGACAACAAGTTGTCCGGGCCAACGATGCGATGGAAATGTTGAGCATCAACTTCGCGAACGATTAGAATGACGTGCACTTCACCTTTAAAAAAACAAACAAAAAGGAGAGACCCTTTCGAGTCTCTCCTTTCCGTTTAAAGCTAGTCGAAGATTATTTCTTCTTCTTAGCGGGGGCCTTCTTGGCCGGAGCGGCTTTCTTAGCTGCCACTTTTTTCTTAGCTGCCATGTGAAATCACCCCCTTTTCAATTCGCACAAACTGCGCGAAAACGTGCAAAAATAAATTGGTCACTGCTTAAGGATTAAGTTTTTCATTCGATTGCGTCAAATGGAATTTCAAAAAATCGTCATATTTTTTCATTGAGCATTTTTCATCGTTCCATTTTGCACGATGAATCCTGTGATGAATTTACGGTTTTAATCGCGCCAAAATCTCGCGCGCAATTTCTGGAACCGGCCATAAACGTCCGAGTCCTTCATAACCGCACGCCAGCAAACCAGCTTCCGGTCCGATGAACTCCACGTTCCTTCTCCGGAGGAGAATCACGTTGTCCTGCGTCGCGGGATGATGCCACATCTTGCCGTTCATCGCGGGCGCGATGATCACCGGTGCTGGCGTGGCGAGCAGCAGCGACGTGAGTAGATCCGGTGCGAGTCCATGCGCGAGTTGCGCGATGAGATGCGCCGTCGCGGGCGCCACGACGACGAGGTCGGCCTGGTCTGCCAAGGAGATGTGTGCGGGCTGTCCGTCGCGCATTCCGTCGTTCTCGCGCGTGTAAACCTCGCGGCGTGTCAGGGCCTGGAAGGTTAGCGCGGTGATGAAACGGAGGGCTTCGTCGGTCAGCACGACGTCCACTTCCACCCCTTCTTTCGTCAGCGTGCTCGCGAGCTCCGCCGCGCGATAAGCCGCGATGGAACCCGTGACCCCCAGAACGATGCGGTGAGGTTTGCTCATGGTCTCAATGTAGCCACGAGGTCTCGCTCCCGCACTTCAAATTTGTACCCTGCCTTCATCGGCTGTTGCGTAAGCGATTTAATAAAAATTCGTCATCCTGAGCGGAGCGGAGCGGAGTCGAAGGACCTCTAATTATTTGCCTTCCCGTCTCCCTCGTTCACAAACTCTATCTGGGAACGTGCCTCTGTTCCTTGCGCAACATCATTTCGCGCCGATCCGTCGCACGGAGTGCGACGGCTACCAAGATATCCCGCTACGTCGATCGAAAATGCTTATAAAATCGCGGCACCCTTGCTCCGATATTGGTCAATATCTCCCATGGGATCGTCTGGGCCTGCATGGCCAGTTCCCGTGCCTGGATCTCCTCGCCCCCCTGAATCCCCAGCGCCACCACCTCATCCCCCACGCGGCAATCAGGCACGTCCGTCACGTCGATGCTGATCTGGTCCATCGTCACCCGGCCGCGAATCGGACACCGTTTCCCCCGCACCAGCAGATGACTTGCGTTGGAATGGAGCCGGAAATAGCCGTCGCCATAACCCATCGCCACAACCGCCAGCCGTTGCCGGCGCGGTAACCGGTAAGTCGCGCCATAACTAACCGTGCGTCCCTTCGCGACATCGTGGAGCAACGTGACGCGGCTTTTCCAGCTCAACACCGGACGCAGTCCGAGCGCACGCGCCTCCGAGTGAGGCGGGATGCCATATAACGCCAGGCCCAGCCGGACCAAATCCGCCTGAAAACCATACCGCTTTGTCACCGCGGGACTGTTCGCGGCATGCCGGAGTAGGTTGGCGTTCTCTTCAAAAAACGGCGCGATGGCTTTCCACTGCTGTTTGGTATAGCCAATATCATCGTCCGCCGAGGCGAAGTGAGTGCAGAGTCCCCTCACCACAACCTGCGACAGCGTCCGGATGCGCTCCAGTTCGGCGCGGGCTTCCGTATGCCAGCAGCCGAGACGTCCCATGCCGGTATCGATCTTGAAATGAGCTTCCACCACTTCGCCCAAAGCCTTGGCCGTGCGATCGAGCGTTCTGGCCTCCGCGTAGGAAGAAAGAATCAGCGTCAATCCATGACGCACCGCGTCCTCCATCTCCTCAGGCAAGGTGGCGCTCAGTAACATAATGGGAACCTTCACCCCGGCCTGGCGCAGCGCGACTCCCTCCGCCACATTGGCCACGCCCAGCCAGTCGGTTCCAATCGCCTCAAATTCCTTCGCCGTGGCAACGAGTCCGTGGCCATAGGCATTCGCTTTTACCACGGCCAGCACTTGCGTGGTGCGCGGAATCAGCCCGCGCATGACCTTGAAATTGTGCCGCAACGCGCGGCCATCCACTTCCACCCAACAACGACGATTGATCTTACCCATGTGCAGAGATCGCAAAAGCGAGGACTTAACTTACTTCGCCGCGACAGGTTCGCGGAGATAAATCGGTTCAATCGGAGGCTGCGTTACCCAGCCGGAGAGCGTCTCGGGCAGCGCGAGGAGATCCCGGGCCCGCGGATAAACCCGTTTCGGGATCGAGGGCAAAGGTTCCGCACTGACGGCCAGAGTGAACTGCTTCGCATGCTCTTCAATTTCCGCCATCGGAATTAGGTAGGTCGCCTTTTCCAGCTCGCCGTTGCAGAACGAGGTGCAAAACGCCTCGCGCCGCTTGGCATCAGCAAAGACCCCGAGCCGCGCGACGTCCTTCATCTGCAAGGCCACCGAATAGGCGCTCGAGATGCCCACGACAGGCACGTTCTGCACCAGCGCGATCCCCTGCGCTGCTGCCAGGGCTACGCGGATGCCGGAGAACGATCCCGGCCCGATGCCGACGATGATCCGTCGCAGTTTCAACCGAGGAATACCGAGTCGTGACAAGGCGGGAAATAATGACGCGGAGTGACGTTGCGGACCTTGAAATTCAATGGCTTGCACGACGACCTTATCGTTGCCGAGTGCGATGCTGCCTGTGGACGATGAGGTTTCAAAAGCGAGATCGAGCATATGCCTAAGCCTTCTTGCGGATGACCCGCTCCGTCAAACTGGCCACTTCCAGCTCCCAGTGCTGCGTGTCCGGCGGCAGGATCGATGCGATCCGTTCAGGCCATTCGATGATGGTGACGCCGTTGCTTGGGATGTATTCTTCCAAGCCGATATCGATGAAATCCTTCTCATTCTGAATGCGATAGAGATCGAGATGGTAAAGAGGAAGCCGGCCTCCCTGGTACTCATGAACAATGGTAAAAGTTGGACTGGTCACATCCCCGGTATAACCGAGCCCCCGTGCCAGCCCCTTCACCAACTGGGTCTTGCCGGCACCGAGCACCCCATGGAGGGCGAAGACTTCTCCGCCGACCAAACCCGCGGCCCAGCCTTCCCCGAAGGCCTGCGTCGCTTCAGCGCTGTTGAAAATGGTCAAAGCCATGTGAAATTGGTGGACGGGAATTTCCTTTTTGGGGAAGCCGCGCCACCCCAATACAATGCAATGGAAGGGCGAATGGCCACTTCTTTTTTAAAGTTTTTACGTGAGAAACGGGAACAGTGAAGAGAAGTTCATAGTCCTCGCCGTCATTCAGTGCCGCTGCAAGCGAAGCCCCGCGTGCTCGGGGGATGGCCTTTTCATTCAGCTCAAACTGGACACGGGACGCTTCCGCCAATCGCGGGAGATCCGCACCGAGACCATCACTCAAATCCATCAAGGAAGAAGCCAGTCCCTGCTTAGCCAGCCACTGTCCCTCGGCCATCCGCGGTTCAAAGACGAGGTGATGCCGCTTCTGGGTGTTCCCCAGTCGGCCCGTGACGAAAAGTAGATCGCCCGGACGCGCCCCCGATCGCAACCGGGGGTGGTAGCCCCGGCACTCCCCAAGGAGCGCGACGTTGAGAAAGAGCTGCGCTGCACGAGTCGTCTCCCCACCGACCAGATTAACACGAAATTGCTTCGCCAGCTTTTCGATGCCGCGATAAATCGCCCGCAACCGCTTCACCGACTCATTTGCCGGAAGGCCAATCGTGATGACTGCGGCCAGAGGACTTGCGCCCATCGCGGCCAAGTCGCTCAAGGCCCGGGCCAGAGCCTTGCGTCCGATTAATTCTGGTGCCGCCTTGGCCGTGAAGTGGATGCCCTCCACCACGGCATCGGTCTTGAAAATGAGGAAATGGCTCTTCCCCTCGCCGCGTAGCACCGCGCAGTCATCGCCAACACCGGTCAGAACCTGCGCCGGATTGGTTTTCCATGCCCCGGTCAGAACTTTGAGCAGCCCTTTCTCACCCAAAGCGGCCAGTGAATTTGAAGTTTGTGCACGCGTCATGACCTATGAGAATGATCGTACCGAACCCAAGAACAAGAGCCGAGGCATTTTCATCAAGTTCTTCCTGTAGCGGCGGTCTATGACCGTCGCCAACGAAGCAAAAGACACGGCGGTCACAGACCGACACTACAGACCGATCAGGTTCCCTTATCCAGCAATAGACTCAGGGCCGTGACCAGATTCCAGCACGCATGAATCCCGATCGGCAGCAGAAGCGAGCCTGTATGCTCATACGCAATCCCCAGCGCAATGCCCAGAAACCAAAGCGGAATGGCCGCGCCCACGTTGACATGGGCAAACGCGAAGACCCCCGCGCTGAGCACCAGCGCCATCCAGGTCGACGTGTAATTCTTCAGGAATGTCAGCAAAAACCCGCGGAAGAAGAGCTCCTCAATGACCGGGAACAAAATCACCGCCTGAAAAATGAATCCCGCAATGGCGGAGAACTTGTTGAATTGCTTGAAGGCCTCCACCGATTCCTGCTCGGGATGAGGCAGATGCAGTTGATCCATGAGCCATGACACTCCCGCCATGAGCGGCGCCTCCACCACCATGATCGCGCCGAAACCGAGCAGGCTCCAAACCATCAGTTGGGCCGGACGCAGCCGCGCGAACCCGAATTGCTCCTCCGCTGTCCGGTTGCTTTCGATCAAGATTCCCGCGATGCCAACGCAGACCAGCACCACATAGTAAACCGACTGCAAAAAGATCAACTCCAGCACGCCTATCGTAAAGAACCACCCAGCGATGCCCGGCAGGGTAAAGCGCCGGGGCGATCTCTCATTATCCAGCAACTGCCCTGTGCTAATTGCACGCATCCCATATCGCGCGACGCTCAGGAAGCTCGCCAGGACAAAAAACCAGAAGAGCGTACCCAAGCCGACCAATACCGCTGTGTGCGTATCAAGCTGGAGCGTGGCGGCGAACGGAAGCATGTCGATGGCGTAAGCCGCAGCGCGTCAGGATGCGGGGGGCTTTTCCTCAAGCCGCGGAAAGAGCGGCTCCGGTTTTCCGATGGCATGACCCCGCAGCGATGTGCCGAAGAGGGATTCATCCAGACGGACTGGCCCGGGCGAAAGCTGCAGTTGGACGCGGATTTTTTCCGCCGTGAAAGGCAGCGCCGCTTGGATCAACACGGAAAGGCGTCGCAGGGTTTCCACCAGCAGCCCCAGAATAACATCCAGCCTCTTCGCCTGCGTCGGATCTTTCGCCAGCTTGAAGGGAGCCGTCTCCTCCACGTAAAGGTTGGCCTGCGCCACAAACTCCCATATCGCCTGCAAGGCCAGATGCGGCGCGAATTCAGCCACCGCCCGCTTGTATTGCTCCGCCACGACATCAGAGCGCAACGCAGCATCCACCTCTGTGAGGTGAAATCCGTCATAGTTGGGCACAACTCCGGCGCGATAAGAATGAACCATGGAGATCGTCCGCTGCACGAGATTACCCAGCTTTTTCCCGAGGTCGCCATTGTAGCGCGTCTCAAACCGCTCATCAGAAAAATCGGCGTCCTGGCCGAGCACCATTTCGCGCAGGACGAAGTAGCGGAGCGCGTCGGGCCCGAATTTTTCCACGTAAGGCACCGGATCGATCAGCGACTTCGCGTTTGATTTACTGATCTTCGCACCGCTGTTCGTCCAGAAGCCGTGAACCAGCAAATGCCGGGGCAACTCCAGCTCCAGGGCGAAAAGCATGATCGGCCAGTAGACGCCATGCGCCGGGATGAGGATGTCCTTGCCAATAATCTGCAAATCCGGCGGCCAGACGAGTTGTCCTTTCACGGACGCAAAGGAGAAATAATTCACCAGCGCATCGAACCAGACATAAGTCACGTAGTTCTCGTCAAAAGGCAGCGGAATGCCCCACGCCAAGCGGCTCTTGGGGCGCGAGATGCAAAGATCAGCCAGCGGCTCGGCCAATGCCCCGAGCAATTCCTTGCGCCGGAATGCGGGCACGATCCACTCGGGATTTTCCTCGATATGCTTCAAGAGCCGCTGACGGTACGGTTCCAACCGGAAATAATAATTCGGCTCCTTCGTCTCGATGACCTCGCCGAAAATCTCGGGCCATGCCCCGTCGACCTTGTCCTTTTCCGTGACGAATTGCTCCTGGCGCACGCTGTAAAAGCCTTCGTGCTCCTGGAAAAAAATCTCGCCTTTGTCGTGCAGACGCTGCAGCCAGTCGCGCACAATCGCCTTGTGGGTTTCCGCCGTCGTCCGGACAAAATGGGACGAGGCCACGCCCAGACCATGGTGCAGGCGCTGGAAATGGGCACTCATCTCATCGGCGAACGTCTGGGGCTCGACTCCTTTCGCCAGCGCTGACTGCTGCACCTTCTGCCCGTGCTCATCCACGCCGGTGAGGAAGAGCACATCCCGATCAATACTCTTTTCATGACGCGCAAAGAAATCGGCCAACACCTTTTCATACGCATGGCCCAAATGGGGAGCGCTGTTGACGTAATCAATTGCCGTGGTGAGAAAATAAGAACCAGCCATTCTCCTATTTTACCCAATGAACCAAGGATGGCGAGAGGGATATTGGCCTCTTAACCCTCAAATACGACATCGGGCACCTAGGCATCTGTGACGTGGTTGGATCAGGCGACCTTTTTTAAACATGAAAACATGAATGAAGGAATAGATGAAAATATCTGGCACCCGCTTTGCGTTTGCAACTGATCCCTTCATATACCTCATGACTTCATGTTTTCATGTCAAAAAATGGCTTTCCATGCCGGGCCTCGATCCATCCTGATTCGATCCGCTCAGGCTATTTCCAGGCAATCACTTTCAGGCCCCTCACCCTTTTGAATTCGCCGATATTTGCGGTGATCAAGGCCGCTCCCAAACTCCGTGCATGGGCGGCGATGAGCAAGTCCATCGGGCCGATGGACTGTCCTTTGCGCTCGAGTTCAGCTCGGATTTCCCCGTAATGCCGGGCCGCAACTTCATCAAAGTCATTTACCTTAAAACGGAACAAAAAGAAATCGAGGCGAGCTCTCTGGATCTCCGGGCGCAGCGACTTGAAAACACCAACCTCCAATTCAGCAGCAACGATAGAAGATACTGCGATATCCTCCGAGCCGATTTGTTTAAGAAAGGTAGGTTCTTGGCCGATAGGCAGGCGTAAAGTCGAGACGCAGGCGCTGCTATCGAGGTGGTACTTCATCCTTTTCGTCACCATTCAAGAATGGGGCGTTCATGCTTCTTCGCTCGCCTAACTTCAGGAAATTCCTCGGCATTGGGGAATTTTTCGTTTAATTCCCGGATCACATCGCTGAAAGTTATCTTCTTGGCTTTCAGCGGACGGAGAATGACTTCATTGTTTCGCTTTTCGATAGAAACCTCCTTGCCCTCAAAACGGAACTCCTTTGGCAAGCGGACCGCCTGGCTTCCCCCGTGCTTGAAAAGTTTGGCTGTGGCCATAGATACAATTTGTAGATACAGAGTGAGTCTGTCAATACCATGCGAAGGCTGGGCTCAGCATCGCCCACGCGCGACTTTTTACCTGACTTCCCTTAAAAACTAGCTACATTTTAATTGTGCGCCTCGGACTCCCCTTGATGCTGACGACGTCGCTCGCCCTTCATCTGGGCGTGGTCTTGGGAATTTTATTCGGCCATTCACTCGCCACGACCGCAACAGTCGCGACTGCCTCCCCGGCTCAAACCGTCTCGCTCATCCTCCTCGGATCCGAGAACAATCCCGATTTGCGCCAGCCGGTTTCCGTGATTCCGCTCGCCGCTTCTTTACCGGTGACGACCGCGCCATCCCCTGTTCCCGAGATCCCTCCCGCACCTCAAGCCAAGAGCGAACCGACCGCTCCGCCTCCTTCCTTTGCCTTGGAAGCCAATCCCAATGCCCATCTCCGCGCCTTGCCGCCGGAGTCGATACTGTCTCCCGCGCATGCCCCCCATCTCGATGGACATAACGGCGTCGTCTTCCTCCTCGACGTTTCCGGCAGCATGTATGAGCCATGTGCAGGATCCACACGTCTGACCTTTGCGCGGGAAACCCTCAGCCAACGTCTTCGTGCGCTTAAGGATGGCACCCCATTCGCCATCATTCTCTATGCGGAGAGCAGCAAATGCAGCGGGCCGCTCGTCGCCGCCAGTCCGGCCACACGAGAGGCCGCCATCCGGTTTATCAATCGCGACGTCAATTGCGGCGGCGGCACCAATCTGCCTGATGGCCTCGCCTGGGCCAAACAACTCCATGTGGGAAGTCTGGTTCTGATCACGGATGGCGATCTGAACATGAAATTGCCGGAATTACTCTCCAAGGCCCGCGACCTCATGGGCCCGGAAGGCCGATGCCCCTCGCTCGCCATCGTGGGGATTTCTCCCCGTCCCCATACGGGTGATGGGGATATGCTCAAGAGTCTTGCCGACCAACAGGGCGGCACCTACCGGGCAGAGAATTTTGAGTCCGATACCGAATTACTGACCGCCAATCGCCTCTCGCCCGGCGCGTCGTCCACGCCTTAAATTTTACCGGCAATCAGCGTCAATCGCCGCCAGTACCAGATAATTTTGCCATCCTCCTGGCCGATCTTGAAAAGCTCGCGTACAGAGGACGGCGCTTTGGCCAGCATCTCCAGCACCTTCTTGCGATTTTCTGTCGGGGTATTGGCGACATTAAAATACCAGTTCAAATCTGGCATCTTGAAAGATTCCATCTGGGAACTGGTCACCGTCAGCCCACAATCGACACACCATTTGCGCCAGACGCTTGGGGGAATAAATCGGACATGGCTGGGATCGCGCAATTTCTCCAGCGTATTCATCCATTGCGCCGCCTCAACGTGATCATCCGGCACCGTGCCATCAATGAGTACGAGATAGCCATAAGTCTTCAACACCCGGGCCGTCTCGCGGATGAAAGCCGCCGGATCGCTGAAGTGATGCGCCGCCGTGCGGCACGTCACCAGCCCGAAGGTATTATCTGCATAGGGCAGTTTCTCCGCCGGATGCTCGTGGAAATCAATCTTCGCTCCCTTGTCCGCCGCCTGCTTCTTGGCCAGTTCCAGCATCTCCGCCGTAATATCGCTCGCGGTGACATGAAACCCTTTTTCTGCCAGGTAAATCGCGGTATGCCCTGCACCCGTCGCCACATCCAGCGCGTAGGTACCCGGACGAAACCGGAGACTGGCAATCGCCTTCTCCACATCCGAGACATCCGCCAGGATATGGGACTTGCCGTATTGGTCGGCCCGTTCACCGAATTGCTCCTGGGCGGCCAGTTGCACCTCATCCAGTTGGCTCCGGAAATTACCCGCCCGCATCTTCGTGTACCAAGCCTCCAGCATCAGGCAGTTTTCCGGTAAGCCCGTGTTGCCCGGAAACAAGAAATTCCCAATTACCCCGCAAAGCGCGTAATCCGCATAGACCGGCCGTTCACCGGTCAGGAAGGGACGATCCGCCAGGACCTGCTCGAACGGCTGGATGGCGCGGTGAAAACCCTCAATCAAGGCGGCAATGTTGCGCTGCCATTCCTCAATGCATCCAAGACCAAATTTCCGCTCTTTGTGACGGCGGTGCAGCCCACGCTCGATATCGCTCTTGATCCAGTTATCGCGATAGGCATCGCACACCTTGAAGCTATACGATTCGCACTCGCCTTCGATGTAATGGAGAAAAATCCGATGCAGCCCGTCGACTTCCGAGGGGAAAAGCTTCATCAACGGTGCAAGATTATCGATGTACCTGGGCACGTCGTCACCGGAAGGGCTCTTGTCAAAGATCACCTCGTGGCTGAAGAGATCCTCCAGAATCGGCACCTGATAGTACTCGCCCTTGGTCAACTGGATCACCGCCGTGGGGTCGCCGGTGGGGAGATCAACCACTTCATAGACCAGACCGGAATGGCGCAAGGCCAACTCAATCGGAATACAATATGGACTGTAGGTATACTGGTAGAGGCGAATCCGGGCGGGCGAGTCCATGAATCCATTCTACGAAGCGTTTCCCGGCTGGCAAGGCGGGATCAAATACTTTTGCGGGAAGGAAAGTAATACTTTTTGATAAAAGCTTTACCTTTTCTTTACTCTTTACTTTTTGAGTTTATCTTGGAATCAGGACAAATCGATGACTCTTTCCACCATTTCACCCAAAAACCAGACCACGCTTAGTGCTCAGCACTTAAAGTCATTGCGGCTTCGTCCCGGTGCCCGTCTCCGGCAATGGGTCGAGGATGGCAGAATCATTCTCGAGCCGATTGAAGATGTCTCCACCGCCTTTGGCGCGCTCAAGTCCAAACGTCCTTTTGTGTCCATCAAGGCGGAAACGTCAGCCATGGAGAAAGCTGTCGTTGATGAAGTGGCCGGCAGGAAACGTCGGCCATGAGTGACCATGTCAATTACCTTGTCGATACCAACATCCTTCTGCGCTTCTTGATGAATGATGAGGCAAAACAGGGCACGGCGTCCAAAAGCCTTTTCGAAAAAGCCAAGTCCGGTTCCATCACTCTCCACATTCCTTTTATCGCAATCACCGAAACTGTCTTTACTTTGCAATCACATTACGGAATCGACCGTGCGGATATAGGCCGGGAGCTCTTGAAAATCTTAAACGCCCCAGGAGTTACTCTCGCCTGCCCAAGCTGGATCGTCGATGCCCTGGATGAATACCGGTTGCGCAACGTCTCATTCGGTGATGCCTGCCTGGCCGCTGAAGCGAGGATTGACGGTTTGGCCATCGCCTCGTTTGATAAGGGGCTTGGCAAATTCACCGGGGTGCTGCGATATGATCCGCTTATCCGCCGCACTTTCCCCTCGTCATGAAACCCACCCGCCCTCTCCTCCTCGACCAGATTCCCGAAGAATGGGACCTTGGCGCTGGCCCCGATTATCGTCGCAAGCAGGTGGCGGAATGGCTTTTCGCCAAGCGGGCCAACTCCATCGCGGAGATGACCAACCTTCCCGCATCCCTGCGTCAGCAACTCGAATCGGCCTACGACTTCACTGCGCTCAAGCTCACCAAGCTTCAGGGTTCCCACGACACCACCCGTAAGCTCCTCTGGGAACTCCGCACCGGCGATTATATCGAGAGCGTCCTGATCCCCGCCTCGCTCGATCTCTTTGGCGAGCGTTCCGATCGATTCACCCTCTGCGTTTCCACCCAGGTCGGCTGCGCCTACGGCTGCAAATTTTGCGCCAGCGGCCTCGAAGGCTGGAAGCGAAACCTCACCGCCGGAGAAATCGTCGCGCAGATCATCGAGACGGAGCGGGTCACCAAAACCCGCATCAACAACCTCGTTTTCATGGGCATGGGCGAGCCCCTGGCCAATTACGCCAACCTGATGCAGGCCCTCCAGATCATCAACGCGTCGTGGGGCGTCGGCATCGGCGCGCGCCATATCACCATTTCGACCAGCGGACTCGCCCCGCAAATCCGTGAACTGGCCGATCAGCCGCTGCAAATCCGGCTCGCTCTCTCGCTTCACGGCGCCACTGACGACGTCCGCCAGCAGATCATGCCGGTCAATCGGAAGTATCCCCTCGCCGAGCTCCTCGACGCCTGCGCCGACTACCAGGAAAAAAAGCGGAAGATGATGACGCTCGAGTACATCCTCATTGAGGGCGTTAACGATTCCATCGAACAGGCCACCCTCCTGGCCAAGCACGCGCGTCGTCTCCACGCCAAGGTGAACCTGATTCCCTACAATACCGTCGAAGGCCTCGAATGGCGTCGTCCCACCGACTTCGTCATCGACCGCTTCGAGGCCGTTCTCCACGCTGCCAAAGTCACCGCCACCGTCCGCCGCGAAAAAGGTCACGATATCGACGCCGCCTGCGGACAGCTCCGCCTCAAGCAACTTAAAGCGGAAGCTTCGGGGTAATCTTCATCGCCAAATCGTTTCAGGGAGTACAACGCTTGATAACGTGATTAGCGGCGGGCGGACGGGGAGGGATTCGAACCCTATCAAATGAATTCTCCAGACTTTTCCAGAAATTGCCGCGACGTAAGTCGTTGATTTTCAATGTGGTTATTTTTAGCCTATGTCTGGAGAAGTCTCGAATCACGATAAATTTGTCAGATTATTGTCAGATTTTTGCCCCGCCTGGCACCCCTGCCCTTCCCCGCCCCATTGGCCCAGGGTCGTCGGAGTAGTGTCGTGTTGCGCTAACTACCGTTAGCTCAGCTTGGTAGGCCGCTTCCTTGGGGTGGCGATTCGGTTTTTCGACCCACTTCCACTCAATTTGAAAATGTGGTGTTTTGAGAGGTAAATCCCTCAATGTTCAGGCTCCGCCGATAAAGCTCATTCCACCCATTTCGACCCATTTTAGGGGTGCCGGTTTACCATGGCGGTTTACTAAATTTGCCACTGACTTTGTGGTCAGAATTCATGCTTTCTCAAGCGATGAATCCCCTCCCCAGCCCACAAGTCGATCCATGCCGCCGTTCAGAATCAACAAGCCATGACGCGACTTTGAGCACAAGTGTTAGGCAATTTTTCTGCGAAACATCCAATTGGCCGCGAGGTTGGTGATAAGAGCGATCAACAGCAGGGGCCAGAGGTGATCAAGAACAAACCCGGTCGAGGATCCCTTGAGAAAGATGCTCTTAACAATGACGATCAGATGCCGAAGGGGGTTTGCTTCTGTAACCATCTGCAACCATCCGGGCATGTTGTCAATGGGGGCGGCATAACCTGACAGCATCACCGCTGGCATCATAAAGGTGAAAACGCCGAGGAAGGCCTGCTGTTGGGTTTCGCAGACGGAGGAAATGAGCAGGCCGATGCCGGAAACAGCAATCGCGTAGAAAAAAATGCTTACATAAAGCAGGACGAGAGAGCCCTCAAAAGGCACTCCATAAAAAATGACTGCGGCCAGCAGAATCAGGGTGCCTTGAATCATGGCAACCAGGACAGCCGGAACGGTTTTACCGACCATGATCATTCCCGGGGTGAGAGGAGAAACCAGGAGTTGATCGAAGGTTCCCTGCTCACGCTCACGGGCGATGGAGAGCGAAGTCACGATCAGGACGCTGATGGTCGTAATCATTGCGACGAGGGAGGGCAAAACGAAGAATTTGTAGTTGAGGTTCGGGTTAAACCAATGGCGCAAGACAATCTGTGAAGGAGCGATCTGTCCCGCCTCGACCAGCCGGTCATTGTTGTAGGACTGAATAATCGATTCCACATAACCGAGCGCAATTTGACCACTATTGGAGCGACGTCCGTCGACGATGGCTTGAATGTCGGCCTCCTGCCCAGAGGCGACCTTGCGGGAGAAATCGACCGGAATGAAAAGAACGAGAAGCGCATTCTGATTTTCAATGGTGCTTTTCATCTCCTGTTCGCTCTGGAGGTTGATGTAATGGGTGAAGGCTTCGGCCCGGGCAAAGCGTTGAATAAGTTCAATGGAAGCCGGCCCCGCATCGTGATTGAGCACCGCCAGGGTGTTGTTTTGGACGTCGAGCGTCACCGCAAAAGGGAAAAGCGCGGTTTGAAGAATCACCGGCAGGAAAAGCAGAACCCGACTCTGCGGATCTCCAAAGAGGGTCTGGAGCTCCTTGATAATGAGAGCGCGAATGCGTTTAAACATGGTCGTGCTAATCAAGGCGCTTCCGGGTAAAGCGTGCAGTCAGCCCGATCAGCACCAGACCTGAGACCAGAAGGAAGAGGCTATTGCGGAGCAGAATCGGCCATAAATCACCGGCTTGGAAAAGGGTTTGCATGCAGGTGACAAAGTAACGGGCGGGGAAGAGATAAGTAACCGCTCGGATGGGGGCAGGCATGCTGCTGATTTCATAAATGAAGCCCGAGAACATCATGGAGGGCAGAAAGGCAAGATTGAGCGCTGCTTGCGCGGCATTGAATTGATTCTTCATGAGCGTAGAGATCAGCAAACCCGCGCCTAGGGTGGTGAGAAGAAAGAGCGTTGAAACGAGAAAAAGCGCGAAAATCGAGCCGCGAAAGGGAACACCCAGCACGAACACGGCAACGATGACGCAGATCATCAGTGAAACGATGCCCAAGACATAATAGGGAATTAATTTGGAGAGCAAAAACTCCGTGCGGGTCATTGGCGAAGCCAGCAGGGCTTCCATGGTGCCCCGTTCCCATTCGCGCGCGACCACCAGCGAGGTCAAAAGCGCACCCACCACAGTCATGATTAATGTGATTGAGCCAGGAACGAGAAAATTGCGGCTCTCGGCGGATGGATTAAACCAGAATCGCTCCTGAACTCCGATTTGCCCAGGAGCACGAATTCCCTGGGCCAGATTCCGTTGCGCGAGCCAATCCTGCCAGGCCCCAAGGGTGTAACCCTGCACGAACGCCGCGAGTTGAGGCTCGGCTCCATCGGTTACCACTTGCACCGGCGCGGAATCTCCCGGTCGCTTTAAGTCGTCACTAAAATTTTGTTGAATCACGACAAAGCCGCGAATGGTGCCGTCCATGATTTCGTCTTCGAGTTGTTTCCGGTTCTGCGCCGGTAAAACGGAAAAATATTTCGAACCGTAGAAACTGGCGGCGAATCGATTCGCTTCTTCACTCTGATCTTCAACGAGAAGACCAATTTTTGTCGCACCGGAGTCGAGATTGATCCCGTAACCGAAGATGAAAAGCATGATCAGTGGGAGCACAAACGCGATCAGGTTGCTGCTCGGATCGCGGATGATCTGGAGCGTCTCCTTGAGGCAAAGCGCCTTGAGCCGACGCCAAGAAATAGCTTCCGATTTCGCCTTAGTTTTGTTCATGGCGGTCCTTGGTCACGAGTTCAATAAAGGCGTCTTCCATGCTTGGGTCCGAATTCTTGTCGGTGCGGACCATCTCCTTCAATTCGTCCGGGGTATTGGCCGCGATCATCTTTCCGCGAAAGACCAGTCCAATCCGGTCGCAATATTCCGCTTCGTCCATGAAGTGCGTGGTCACCATGACGGTCACTCCCTTTTCCACCACGCTGTTGATGTGAGTCCAAAATTCTCGTCGGGTCACTGGGTCCACACCGGAAGTCGGCTCATCCAGGAAGAGAATGTCGGGCCGATGCATCATGGCGCAGGCCAGGGCCAGGCGTTGTTTGAAGCCGAGGGGCAGGCTGTCGGCGGAGGATTTAAGATAAGGTTCAAGATGAAAAATCTGAACCATACTGGCTACTTCCTGCCGCTGCTCGTTCCCATCGAGTCCGTAAGCCCCGGAAAAGAACATCAGATTCTGTTGCACGCTTAGATTGCCATAGAGGGAGAATTTCTGAGCCATGTAACCGAGGTGCTGCCTTGCCTTGCTGGCGCTGGTTTTGAGATCGATATCGGTCACCAAGGCTTTTCCGGATGTTGGCTGCAGCAGGCCGCACATCATTTTGAATATTGTTGATTTTCCCGCTCCATTCGGACCCAAAAGCCCGAAGATTTCACCGCGCACGACCTTAAAGCTGACGTCGTCCGTCGCGGTAAAATCACCAAAGCGCTTCGTTAGGTGGGTAGCCTCGATAACGGTCGATCCGTCCTTCTTCAGATTTTCCAAATGATCCGCGAGAGGCGACTTCCCCGGTGGCTTTTCACCCAAGACATCCAGGAAAGCGTCTTCAAACCGAGGTGGGATAGGAACCCAATGGGCCTTCGGCCCAGCCTGGAGATCTTCCAGTTTGGGTTTGTCCGCGTTTTTCTGGAGGACAACGCGAACGCTATTCCCCTGAATCACGGCATCAAGAACTTCGTCGCAATCCAAGACGCGGGTTAGCACCTCTCGACGACTCCCGGTAATCTCCCGCAATTGAAAGCAACGTCCCTCCATACGCGAGGTCATTTCTTTCGGTGGACCGTTGAAAAGCATTCGTCCTTCACTGAGCAGCAGCACATCGTCGCAAAGCTCGGCTTCCTCGAGATACGCCGTGCTCCAAACCACGGTGATATCCTGGGAGACGAGGTCACGCACCATCTTCCAGAGTTCGCGCCTCGAAATGGGATCGACACCGACACCCGGCTCGTCGAGAAGTAGCAATTTGGGCTGCCCCAAGAGGGCACAAGCGAGGCCAAGCTTTTGTTTCATGCCGCCTGAAAGCTTTCCCGCCATACGATCCGTGAAGCTCGTCAGGTCGGTCAATTTTAGCAAATGTTGAAATTCCTCTTCACGTTCATGATCGATCACGTCGCGCAAATCGGCGTGCAGGTTGAGGTTTTCCTGGACGGAGAGATCTTCATAAAGACCGAATTTCTGGGGCATGTAGCCGATGATTTTGCGTAGTTCGGACGTATCCCTGATGGGATCCAGATCTATGATTTTGATGGTGCCTGAAGTCAGATGCATCAGACCCGCCATCAAACGTAGGAGCGTCGTCTTACCCGCTCCATCGGGCCCGACCAGCCCCGTCACTTTTCCCGGCATAATTTGCGCGGTCAGCTCCTCAAGAGCCGCCTTTTCACGGTGTGGAAAAACTTTCTTCACCCGATCCAGATGAATAAGGGCATCCGACATGACTCAGCGGAGGTGAATTTTAACGGTACACGGCATTCCCTGGCGCAATTGCGGACCGGAGTCATCGATGACTATGCGTAATCGATAGACCAACGAGGTGCGGAGATCGGTTGTTTCAACCGATTTTGGGGTGAACTCTGCTTCGGGAGAAACAAAGCCCACTTGCCCGTGGTATGGGTGGTCGGGCTGCGTATCGGTAAATACCTCGACCGCTTCTCCGGGATGAACGTCGCCCAAGTTACTCTCTGCGATATAGGCTCGAACCCAGACAGGGTGGTAAAGGGAAACCGTGAGGACCGTATTCCCTGATGGTACGATTGCACCCGGTTCTTCAGCCCGAGTCATTACGACTCCATCAGAGGGTGAGTGGATTTCCGAGTCGTTGAGATCGGTTTGAGCCGAGGCGAGTTGTGCCTGCGCCAGGTGAAGGCCCGGTAAGGCCTGATCACGGGCCGAGAGATCGTTATCGTAGGTCAGCTTCGAGATGCCTCCACTGCTTACCATGGTCTCATCACGTTTCAGCGTGATTTCAGCATCCTTGAGTATCGCCGCCTTGACTTCCACATCAGCAGTGTGCATCGCGAGGGCATCCTTGTAAATCGACTGATCGAGGCTGGCGACTAATTCGCCTTGGGACACTGAATCACCCTCGTCCTTGAGCACGGTCTCGATACGTCCTGGTACGCGAAAACCCAGATTGACGTCCCGGATATCGACATCGCCGTAGAGCACCAAGACCGTTGGTTTGCCTCTCAGTGCGAAGTATAAAACCGGCACCAAAATGATCAGGCTCAATCCGATCCCTAAACCGATCTTGAGCCAAGCGGGTTGGGCGAGAAGCGAAGACCAGACGGACGATATCGAGGTTTTTGGGACCTTGGCATCTGACAGAGATCGAGGGAGTTGAGTCATACAGCTTATGCCACGTTGGTGTCGTCGGTGCATAGTGACACGGCCTCATCAGGAATCCCTATAGGGTGAACACCCCATGGCGCAGAGAGGAAACCCGGAGGAATCTTCCACTTCGGAATAGCCTCAGGACTACGCCTTCCAAACAACTTCCTGAAATTTGAAAGATTCACCCCATGAAAACCACCCTAGAGAAAAGCGATACGGAAATTAAAACTGACGTGTTGGCAGAATTGAAATACGAGCCAAGTGTAAAAGTGACCGACATCGGCGTTTTGGTCAAAGACGGGACAGTTACCCTAAACGGAAGTGCAACGAGCTATGCCGAAAAATGGGAAGCGGTGCGCGCTGCCAAACGAGTAGCTGGCGTAACAGCTATCGCCGATGATATCACGGTCAAGCTCTGGGATTCATTTGTCCGCACGGACACAGATATTGCAACAACCGCTGCTAATCAGATCAAATCGATCACCTCCATTCCGACCGGAAAGGTTCAACTTACGGTAAGTAACGGCTGGATTACCCTGGATGGCGAACTGGAATGGTGGTTTGAAAAAGACGAGGCCGAACGTACCGTTCGAGGTCTGGCGGGGGTCAAAGGCGTTTCAAACCTGATCAAGATCAAACCAAAACTTTCCGCTTCCGACATCGTCAGGGATCTCAAATGGGCCTTCGAACGAAACTCCCAGTTGTACGACTGTGACATCGCGGTCGAGGCGTCCGGAAGCAAAGTCACCCTTCGGGGCACCGTTTACAACTATTCCGAGCGCGAGGAAGCTGTACGCGTCGCCTGGGCAGCGGCAGGGGTCTCCTCGGTGGATGATCTCATTGAGATCGACTGGTCGGATGGAATGGACGACTAGTCCGGTCTAACTGAATCAAACGCGATAAATTTGGTCGTGCGTCCACTATACCCAGTGGACGCACTCGAATGATCCATCCTCATGCAATGCGGCGGTCTGTCAGCCAGAACACTGGTCTTTTGATAAAAGGAAGTCTCAATGAAATTAGCTGAAACTATCTACGGGCGTCGCTCAACGCGCGCCTTCTCGCATCAGTCGGTGACAAAGTCCCTTTTGGAACGGCTGATTGACTCCGCCGTTCAAGCGCCAAGCGCCCGCAATCAGCAGCCGTGGGAGTTCGTGATTATTCAAAATATCCCGCTGCTTGACCAGATTTCGGAGTCCTCCAAAGCGCATATCAGGGGAACGGAAAAGGGTTTATTGGCTCTCCATCCGCACGATTCTCTGAACGATCCGGACTTTCACATTTTCTATCATGCACCCGTACTCATTGTCATCTCGGCCGAACAAGGAGATTGGGCGGTCGAAAATGCGGCCCTTGCAGCTGAAAACCTGATGCTGGTGGCTCATGCGAACGCGCTGGGAACTTGTTGGATTGGTCTTGCGCAAGACTGGCTTGGTACCGCCGACGGCAGGCGCGCTATTGGCGTCCCCGAAGGGTTCTTGCCAGTTGCGCCGATTATTGTGGGGCACCCGTCAGGAGACGTGTCGCCGGTTCCCCGTAATCCAGCCCGGCTGCGGTGGATTAATTGACGACCACAGCGCAATGCCTTGGTCTCGTTTCGTGCAAGCGACGATTACTCGCGTTCACCCTTGGCCTGTTCGCCTCGACTTGGATCGGCGGCTGGACTTTCGCGGAAAACTTCACCGAGGGCCGTGACGTTGCTCCCTTTTCCGTCCTCCAAAATGGCGACTACATCTGGAAGCCCGAAATTTCTCCATCTGGTCCGGTTCTGATCATCGTTAGCACGCCTGATCAACTACTCTACGTTTATCGCAATGGAATTCGCATTGGTCGTTCCACCGTCAGCACGGGGCGACCTGGCCATCGGACTCCCTCCGGTGTCTTTACCATCCTTCAGAAGCAGGTTGACCACTACTCCACCATCTACCACGGGGCACCCATGCCATTTATGGAACGGCTTACTTGGGGTGGCGTAGCTCTCCATGGGGGCGATCTCCCCGGCTTTGCTGATTCTCACGGCTGTATTCGTCTGCCGCTAAAGTTCGCCAAGCTACTTTATACCATCACGGATAAAGGCACGACCGTCATGGTTACCAATGGCGCAACCAACTCCGAAATTTCCGACCATCCTGGCTATCTCCTGTCGTCCAAAGGAGGCGAAACCGCCAGCGAAGCGGGATCGAACGGCGATTACCAGTGGAATCCTGAGGAATCGCCGTCTGGCCCTGTCTCCATCGTCTTTAGTGCCAAGTCCTCGCGTATTTATGTCTTTCGGAACGGTGTGGAGATAGGTCGCGCCGTGGTTCGAGGTGGCGAAAATATGAACCTTGGCCTGCATGCCTACGCGGCTCTCGATCAGTTTGACACCGAGGGCCATCGCCAGTGGAGCGCCATCAACACCCTCGGAGATAACAACGCACCTGACGTTCGTGATCTAGCCAAGCATCTATCCATCCCACCTGCCTTCCTGACTCAGCTTCGCACCGTGATACAAACCGGCACCACCCTGGTGGTCAGTGATATTCCCGTGGATCGTAGTACCCCCATCGAAACTGGGGTTAACATTCTGACCACTGATGTTCAGCGTTAGTTGCTCTGGCTTGCGCAAGCTAATGACATCGTACGCCTCATTCATCTTGTCATGCTGTCAGTCGGACACGAGGCGTAAAACAGATGCGACCGGAATCCGACGCCTGACTTAGCGTCCTATAATTTAAGCAAGACTTGGACGATGCTCTCCTCGGTTAAGTCTTGCGCCGCAAAGTCGAGGCTTCGGCAAAGATTTATGGCCTCTTGATCGATGTCCAGAAACTTACCGACTAAAATTTTAAATCGAAACGCCCGCCCCAGATCTACGAGTCGATTGAGAAGAATTTTGGCTAACTTGGGGATATTGGCCTCATCGCCGATCAGGATGTCGAACGTGGCGACATAAGGTTCGGGAGTCCTGACTAAACGCCCCACGGCCAAGATTCTCACGCTCGACCGAGGGTGGGCTGGTTGTTCGATGACCACGGAGTAAACTTCGGCCGTATTGGTGCAAACCCGGACTAGGCCCTCGTGAGAGGTTCGCCCATCGAATCCGATATACCCAAAGTAACGCAAACAAATGGTCTTGGGGGACAAGCAGCGATGAAACTCGACCATCTTGCTTTCGTCATCCAGTCGTATCGGGCGGAGCTTGAGCTTACTGAATCCTGTGACTTCAACAGTGCGCTCCAGATGCATGCGATGGGGACGACGTGAAAAATCCGGAATTGATTCTTCAGTCTTGGATGCGGGACGAGGCGTATTCTTCATTGCGACCTAACGTAATGGCGCACATCGGCTAGAATTCACTTTCGGGACGTAACGGCCACGAAGGCAACCTGAACAAAATTGCAGGCATCGCCTATGGGGTACTTACCCCATTTCGTATGACGGGCGACCACTTATTCCCGACTTCCAGATGAGGCTATGGGGTTCAGGCATCAACGATTGAATCAACCTTCAGGGGTTAGCGAAGGTCATCAAGGTTTAGTTCAGTATGGCACCAGTTAACGGCGAGTCATGGCATGGTTGAGAATTCAATGATTCCCAAGTAGAAGCTTGTGCGGAAGCCTGACTTCCATCCGCAGGAATAAACCAGGTGCCATTCACCTGAATGGCAGCAGGGATCAGATCAGGACTTTCGGAAAGCTCAATTTTGATGAAAGTTTCAAACTTCTCGTTTCCAGCAATATCTTTATTGTCTCTCAGTTCAATCGGAATTTGCATTTCTTATATTAGCATTTCGGTTGGGACTAGCCATTAGGGTGAATACCCCATAGGCGTGAACCATTTTTGCCTTAGAAGGTCGGGGCCTATGGTCTTGTGAATCCGGCACGAAAAGTATCCGCATGTTTCTTGGCAAACGCCTCCCAAGTCACCGGTTTTCTGCCGGTCAAACGTTCGAAATTATCAAAAACCTGATCCGGGTGCGGAATTTTTCCCTGAGCATAGGCAAAATAATGCTGGTAGACACAGTTCATGTAGGCGGGGTCCGCCCCTGCTGCCAAGACTTTGGCGAGGAACTCTTCAGGAGGCCGCGAATCATACCGGAAGGGTTGCCCGATCACTTCACTTAGAATGCGCGCAACGTCATTTAAGGATTGTGCGTCATACCCCATCCGGTAGGTCTGACCGTTATGAGCCTCTGCGTCCCTGAGAGAAACGGCGGCAACCTCGGCAACATCCTCACAATCGACCCAGCTGAGCCGGGCTTGTCCGAAGTACTGTTCGATGACTCCGTTGACCACGGTGGGCTTCCCGCTGTAGCCCAAAAGATTCTGCATGAATTGTTCCGGTCGTAGATGAGTGAAAGAAAACCCGCGCCATTCGATATAGCGCTCGACGAGTTGATGCCATACCCAATGGGCCACGGTCGCCTCGTCGTCGCCGCACGCGCCTAAATGGACGACATGCCGGACATTGGCTTTGGCCGCTTCGTCAAGGAACGCCTTGCTCTGTCGCATCATGTCGACGGTGTATCCCGTCATGAGGAAGACACGGTCGATTCCTTGGAGTGCCGGCGCGAACGTTTCAATCCTGTCGAGATCAAGCTCAACGAACTGCACTCCTAGACTCTCTCCCTTTTTCTTGCTGCGGACGGCGGCAATAACTTCGAGAGACGAATCGCTTTTCAAATTTTCCACAACCTTGCGACCGACCTGACCGGTAGCTCCGGTAATAAGAATCCGCATATATTTGTTACTTGAAAGTCAAAGTAATCGAATTTGCAACGTATGCGAACCGTTAGCCATGGGGTCAAGACCCCATAGCGCAGGACAAAGGCCCCGGCTTACGTTTGTTACCTGATGAGGAACACCTTTAAGCTCTCTCTTTTACTGCTCGTTATCATCGGCACTACCGTAGCCGTGTTAGCGCAAATACCGGTCCCGCCCCCGGCACCAGCCAATCAGACTTTTTCCGACGCGCAGCTTGACCAGATTCTGGGTTCCATCGCGCTTTATCCCGACCCACTGATTGCCCAAATACTTCCGGCCTCCACCTTTCCAACACAAATCGTTTTGGCCGACCGTTATATCGTAGGCGGCGGAGACCCTAATCAACTCGACCAGCAAGCTTGGGATCCAAGCGTCCAAGCGGTAGCGCGATACCCGGATGTGCTGAAGTGGATGGATACCAATTTGGGTCAGACAACAGAACTCGGGCAGGCTTTTCTTAATCAACAGCCAGCAGTGATGGCTTCCATCCAAAGACTGCGTGCGACTGCTTCCAAGCTCGGCAATTTGCAAACCACATCGCAGCAACAGGTGACCACAGACGACGGCAATATTGAAATTGACCCGGCGGACTCTCAGCAGATGTATGTGCCGGTTTACCAGCCAGACCAAGTTTATGATGACGAAGCGGACGGCACACCCTACATAACCTTCGGAATCGGTTATCCGTTTGGCTATTGGATGGATAATGATTTTGATTGGGGAAATGGCGACCTGATCTACTGGAATCATGGCTATTCGCGGCCTGCCAATTGGTGGCATGGTTCACGAGGGCAACGGAATAATGGCAACACGTCTGTTTGGCATCGCAGCAATCGTTCAAACGGGGCCGCGATGAATCGAGGCGACCGAGGTTGGTCACAACAAGCTCCATCTCCAGAGGCAACGAGGCAGGAACAGGCTCGTCAAGCTCCGCAACCGAATTCACGGGCCAATGCGGTTCCCCGGCCTGCAGCCGCTCCGGATCAACATTTTGCGCCTGTCAGGCAAGGGGAAGCAAATGCCGCGCTCATCGGCAGCCAGAGTACGCACGAGGCCAGGACCTACAGCGACCGTGGCCAACAGAGTATGCGTGCGTTCACTCCTTCGGCCCCGGCTTCCCGCCCACAAGCTTCCTTCCATTCAGCGCCGGCTTCCGGCGGTGGTACCCATGCGGGAGGCGGTGGAGGTGGCGGCGGTCATGCAGGTGGCGGAGGTGGCGGCCACGCCGGTGGTGGCGGTGGAGGGCATCATTAGCTCGTACTCCAGAAAACATTGAACCTTAGAACCGAATAATTCCCATGCAGATATTACCAGTGACGAAACTCCTCTCTTTTTCATGGCTATGTCGGATTGTTTCCACCGCCTCCGGTCTTGCTCTCATTGTATTGACGCTGCCCATTAATGCGTTGGCAGCAAATGAACAAACCTTCGCTTCGCCGCAGGATGCCCTCAATGCGCTGGTGACTGCGGCAACAAATCACGACGAGAATGCCCTTCATCTAATTTTTGGGCCCGAGGGACACGCTTTGGTTTCGCCCGATCTGGTTCAGGCCAGCGATGAATCGGCTCTATTTATCAAACGCCTGACCCAGAAGGTGCAGTTGTTCAACAACTCGGATTCCAATATCACGCTTGAAATTGGCACGGACAGTTGGCCCTTCCCTATCCCGCTCGTGAAACAGGACGGTAAATGGTTCTTCGATTCCACTGCCGGAAAGCACGAGATCCTCGCCCGCCGGATTGGCCGGGATGAAATCGGCGCGATCAATGTCAGCAATGCCTACGTGGACGCACAGCGCGAATATGCCAGTCAGGACCGCATGGGGGACGGCGTGCTTGCATATGCGCAATTCCTGCACAGCAACGCCGACAAGCACGACGGGCTTTACTGGCACTCGCAGCCGGGCGAGGAGTTGAGTCCCCTAGGGCCGTTGATCGCCCAAGCTCACGTCGAAGGCTACCATCACACTGCTAAAATGCTCAACGACGAGCAGGCACCCTATCACGGTTACTATTTTAAAATCCTGACCAGCCAGGGAAAACAAGCACGGGGCGGTGCGTACGACTACATTATCAATGGCCGCATGATTGCCGGCTTTGCTTTCATCGCCTGGCCGGCCCAATGGGGCGATACAGGCGTCATGACCTTCATCGTCAACCAACAAGGCAAGGTCTATCAAAAGAACCTGGGATCCTCGACGTTTGACATTGCCCAGGACATGACCGCTTTTGCGCCGAATGACACTTGGGCTCCGGTACAGGCTGATCCTGTAATGATTGCCCAGCGCCCCAGCGACGATCCCAGCCTGAAACCTGGAACGGTTCCGGAGAGCGGCCATGCAAATCATTGAGTGCCTTGGGTACTCAGCGATTCGCGAGTGGGTAACTCATCATTCCCAAGGCCTCTGATAGCGTAAACGGATTGAACCCGCGATGCCTCTCCACCTTTACCTCATTCGCCATGGCGAGACCGCGTGGTCGCTGACCCACCAGCACACTGGCCGCACGGATATTCCGCTGACCGAACACGGCGAAGAAGAAGCACGCCAACTCGGAAAGCGACTGGGGGGCACCCAATTCGCCCGTATCTTTAGTAGCCCAAGTCAACGAGCTCAGCGAACATGCGCGTTGGTTGCATCGGGTGCCAGCCTTGAAACTGAACCGGATCTGGCCGAGTGGAACTACGGTGATTACGAAGGAAGTTGCACCGCGAACATTCGCAAAGAGCGAACGGATTGGAATATCTTCCGCGATGGTTGCCCGGGGGGTGAAACGCCCGGTCAAGTTTCGGACCGCGCCGACCGACTCATCGTTCGGCTTCGCAAGCTGGAGGGAAAGATCGCACTCTTCTCACACGGTCAGTTTGGATGCGTTCTTGCGGCACGATGGATCGGCTTACCTGTGATCGAAGGACCCCATTTCGTACTGGGCACCGCTTCGCTCAGCGTTCTCGGCTACGACCCTGACCATCCCAAGGTGCCGGTTATCGCGTTGTGGAACGCCTTCTCTCACGAAATGTTGGAATTGCTGGCATAAGCAAACCTGGCACTACAGCTTCGATTGACAAAGCTCGTGGCATTCGCGAGCGATTTGCCAGTCCTCCCGCGACTTTACGATCAACACGCGGACATGAGTTTTCGGAATTGAGATATCGGTGTCCATGGGCGAACTGGCATTTTTCTCGGAATCAACCTCCACGCCTATAAACTTAAAGGGTTCGCAGGCGCGAGATCGGACAAGGGGTTCATCCTCACCAATAGCATCGGTAAACACTATGGCGTCAGGACAGCCGTCAAGCGAAGCCATCATCTGGCCCATTCCGGCCTGTAAACGATGAATGAAGACATCCATGGCCAGTTTGGCTCGCTGGTTACCTTTGCTTGCCTCAGGCAATAGAATTCGAGTGTCGCCAGGAAGGCCGGAAAGCCCCTGAAGTCCACTATCTCTATCCAGCGTTTTCTCCAATGCTTCCACGCCGAGATTTTCCCGCATGAGAAAGAGCAGAATACCCGGATCAAGCGCACCGGATCGCGTGCACATGGCGATACCGTCCATGGGAGTGAAGCCCATCGTTGTATCAACACTTTTTCCACCGATGGTGGCGGCAAGCGAACATCCGCCACCTAAATGGCAGATAATCAATCGCAATTCAGGGTCGTTCTCCCGCTTGAGCAAACGGGAGGCTTGGCCGCTGGCCCAGCGAAAGCTCGTTCCATGAAACCCATAGCGTCGAATCCCCTTCTCCAACCAAGCATAAGGGCCCGGATAGGTCGCGGCAGCTTCCGATAGCGTTCGATGAAAGCTCGTATCGAAAACGGCGATCTGCGGAATGGCAGAACCAAATATTTCCCGGGCCACTTGAATGCCTTCCAAGTTAATGGGGTTATGGAGCGGAGCGAATGCAGCGAGGCGATTGATGACTGCTTCCACTTGTGCGTCAACGATGACTGCCTTGTCGTATTCAACGCCACCATGAACCACACGGTGTCCCACAATGTCGATTTTCCCCGTATCCTTTAAAATGGACGATTGATCGTCCTGAAGACGTTTCAGTAGATATTCAACCTGTTTTCTTGAAGAAAGATCCGCTTGAAGAGTCTTACGTTCTTTTTTTCGTCCTTCGCCTTCTACGGTTAAGGAGAGCTCTTGCGAAGTGCTGCCGGGATCGGTCGCCATAATCACCGCTTTCCAAATCGGCTCCATCGGTTGGTCTGGCAGGGTCTTGCCGACACGGAATAGCGAACATTTGTGGCTTCCGCTTCCAGAGTTGAGGACGAGGAGATTCATGATTTTCTTTGATCAACCTTTGTGAACAGTAAGCAGCTTGCGGATAGCCTTCAGTTCCAGACGACGCTTCCCGGTGGTCTTTGGATAAGCCATCTTCAGATCCGTGAGTGCATCCAAGACAATTTGCGAAACGATCAGCCGGGCATTGTCCTTATCGTCTGCGGGAACAACGTACCAAGGCGCGTGATGGGTGCTGGTCGCGTTTAGGCACTCCTCATAAGCCTTACGGTAATGATTCCAAAATTTTCTCTCGTGAATGTCTGCGCTGCTGAGTTTCCAGTTCTTGCCCGGCGTATCAACGCGTTCGAGGAATCGCTTTCGCTGCTCATCCTTCGAGAGATGGAGAAATATTTTGACCGTTCGTGAAGCGTTACGATAGAGATGCCTCTCCAGGTCGACAATCGAGCGATATCGCTCCTGCCAGAAGCTTTTCTCTTCGTATGTTTCCTGCATAAAGCCCTGACTGCGGAGAATCTCCGGGTGAACACGAAGAACCAATACGTCCTCGTAGTAGGAGCGGTTGAAGATGCCGATCCGCCCGCGTTCCGGCAGACGACAAGTCGCACGCCAGAGAAAGTCGTGTTCAAGTTCCTCGGCGCTGGGCTGTTTGAAACTGTATACCTCGCAACCTTGGGGGTTGACCCCGGACATGACATGGCGGATAGCCCCGTCTTTGCCGGCGGCGTCCATTCCTTGGAAGATCAACAGCAATGCATGGCGGTTGGACGCATAGTGCAGTTGTTGTAAAGAACTCAACGCCTCAATGTGTTCCGCCAGACGCTCCCGGTAAGCCTCCTTTGATTTAAAGAGGTGCTTTACCGTCGTCGGCCAATCCTCGAGCTTGACCTCTTTTCCGGGCTGAACGCAGAAATTCTTCGAGTGGATTTTCATTACAGTTTCTTTGACCTGCGCGCGGCCTGGTCTGCCCCCATTTTACTTATGCGCTTCATCGGGAGCAGTTTTCCGAGTGTCCTGGTTTGCCTTCTCCCAGTCCTGAACTGCCTTTACGTCCTCACGCCCCAGTTCTTCGTAGAGTTCATGGACTCGCTTGACGAGCTGTGGCGTCACTTCCGGCGGTGTCTTGGCTTCGGGTTTAGGTTCAACCTTGGTTTGAGTCTTTGAGTCATCTTTGACCTCCGGTTTCGCCTCGGGTTTTGTTTCGGGTTTCGATTCAGCTTTAGGCGCTTGCCCAGGCTCGTCTTTGTCTTTGGGATCAGATTTGACCGTTGCCTCAGGCTTTGGCTTGTTATCGCCATCGGATTTCGGTTCCCCTTTGGTTTCAGGCCTCGAATCTGATTTGGCTTCGGATTTGGGACTGTCTTTGCCCTCGGGCTTCGCTTCAGTTTTTGGCTCGGCGCTGGCCTCGGGCTTTGGTGCGGTCTTGGAGTCGGAATCTGGTGCGTCTTTGCCTGACAGTTTTGTAGTGGCTTTGGCGGGGTCGAAAATGCGATAGGCGAGCAGCTTGATTCGGTCGTTAATGAGGAACCAAATGAGCGCGTAGCCCCATACAAATCCGGCCCATTTCCAGCCGAGCGGGGTCATAAACACTCCATAGACAGCGATCAAGGTCGCTAAGGTTTGGGTGCCGAGGACGGCCATCCATAAAATTCGGGCGGGCCGGATCGACCAGAAAGGCCCGCGCGTACGCGTCAGGAAAATCGTCAGGTGTCCCGCTACGGAGAGCTTCAAGTACATCAGGGTCTGGATGTGTGGACGGTCGAGATGAAAGACACGTTCGCCCAGATAAAACAATCCAAACGCCGCCACTACCCCAATGACGCCCAGTACGGTGGAAATCCCGAGCACCATGCGCATGTTCCAAGCCTCGGGCTGGGCCTTATACTTAACATTGTCGTAGGCGATGGACAGAATGGCTCCGTCGTTGAGCAGCGCCAGCATCACGATCATGACGGCCGTCAGTGGATAGAAATTGAAAACGAGGATCGCCAGAGTCATGAAGAAGAGCACCCGCAACGTCTCGGCAATGCGGTAGATCGCGTAACTGTTCATCCGCTGGAAAATGCGCCGGCTCTCCTTGATCGCGTCGATAATCACCGACAGGCCCGGCGTTAGGAGAACAATGGCCGCTGCAGCGCGGGCGGCGTCAGTTGCGCCCGACACGGCGATACCGCAATCGGCTTTCTTGAGAGCCGGGGCATCATTGACGCCGTCACCGGTCATGCCAACGAGGTGCCCTTTCTTCTGGAGGACATCCACAATATGGAACTTGTGCTCGGGAAAAACCTGGGCGAAACCGTCGGCCTTCTCGATTTCCTCGGTCACTTGATCGGTCTCCTGCTTATTGGCGTCACCCAAGGCTGTGGCATCGAGAATGTTCGTACCCATGTCCAACTTCTTCGCGGTTTCCTTCGCGATGGCGAGGGCGTCGCCTGTCACCATCTTGACTTTCACGCCCATTTTGAGCGCCGTCGCGATGGTTTCCTTGGCGTCAACGCGGGGCGGGTCGAAAAGGGGCAGTACACCGACGAACTGCCACGGGCCATTGCCTTCAGCCCGGGCAACGCCGAGTGAACGAAAACCACGGGCTGCGAATTCGTTGACCGCTTTGTCGACATCAGGCTTCACCTGCCCGGCGTTGGCCGATAACTGCATAATCACCTGGGGTGCCCCCTTGGTGACTTTGAACTCCTTCCCATCCTTGTCTTTGACGCCGGCTTCCGTGCGTTTATGCACCGGATCGAAGGGCGTAAAATGGGTGACCTGAAAATCTTTGGTCGCATCCTTGTTTTTCAGGCCGCCAATGACCGCCAGATCAATCGTGTCATTATTGTCGGAGCGCGAAGCCAACGCGCCGTCGAGAATCACTTGATCGGCCGGGATTCCGTTGACGCAGAAGGGATCGCCCAGGGTTAGTTTGTTCTGGGTCAGCGTTCCGGTCTTGTCCGCACAAATGATATCGACGCCCGCCAACTCCTCAATGGCCACCAGCTTGCTCACAATTGCCTGTTTCTTGGCCAGCAGACGCGCACCGACAGCCATCGTTACCGACAACACGGTTGGCATAGCTACAGGGATTGCCGCCACCGTCAGTACGAGCGCGAACTGCAGCGTATTAAGAATCGGATCCCCTCTAATGGTCGCGACGGTTATAATTACGGCGACCAACACCGCTGCCAGAACGATCAGATAATTACCAATCTTCAGCAACGCCTTCTGGAAATGGCTGACGGTAACGGCAGTTTCTACCAACTGGGCAGTCTTGCCGAAATAGGTTTTAGTGCCTGTGGCGTAAACCAATGCGCCGATTTCACCCCTGCGGACAATCGATCCCGAGAAAACCGCTTCGCCTGGTTTGCGTGTGGCGGGCAGCGACTCCCCTGTCAGTGCGGACTGATCGAGCGAGATTTCGTCGCCATCAAGGAGGCGCGCGTCGGCAGGCACAACGTCGCCCAGACGCAGGCGGATGACGTCGCCAGGTACCAGTTCGCGCGCCGCCGGGTTTACCCATTTTCCGTCCCTCTTCACCCGGGCCTTGATTGCCAGCTTCGCCTTAAGTGCGGCTATCGCATCACCGGCCTGCTTCTCTTCCCAGAATCCCACGACAGCGTTAGACAGAAGCAAAACGAGAATGATAAAAAAATCGGGCCAGTGTCTTACAACACCGGACAGAATCACGGCTATTTCGATCATCCACGGGATGGGGCCCCAGAAATAGCCGAGAAATTTAAGGATGAGATTGGTTTTCTTTTCCTCAAGCTCGTTCGGGCCATATTGGGTGAGGCGCTTCGTAGCCTCAGCCTGGGTGAGACCATCCGGAGATGAACCTAACTTCTTTTCCACCTCCGCCATCGGGAGGGATTTCAAATCGTCCTTGGACTCAGGCTTCGCTCCGGGCTTTAAGTCTGCGGTCGTCGGTTTCTTGGCGGTGGCTTCCATATGTTCCTTTGCGATTTAAAGCTCCCGATTTCGGAGCGTTACACCTTCCCTTGGGGCTGCGCTCCGACTCCTCCCGATGGCAGAGAATCCGGTAAATCAAGACGAGCGACGCCGATTCGGTTGTCAGCCATGCCGTAATACACATCGAAACGATCTGGCGAACCGATGTCGGCTCGGCGGTCAATGCCGGTGGGGAATACCACGTTGCCAATCGTCCCGATGCGCTCCTGCGGGAGGATCGGACTCAAGATCGGTTCCGCTGAACGATAGAGGACCTCGCGCGGATGCTTTTCCGACAGCACCATGACGCCTGCGGAATAACACAAGTGGTGGGCGTCGTTGCCCGACCCCGCCATGTCGCTGACACCGTGGTAAATGATCATCCACCCGTGCCGGGTCAGGATGGGAGGGGTACCTGCCCCAATTTTCAATCTTGCCCAGGGCGCAACCGGCGCGGCGAGTCGGCGATGCGAATTGAAGAGACCCAGGTGCTCCGGCTCGCACCCTGTCTCGGGCATTGGGCAGTAGGAAATCCAGATACTCTCATGGTCCAAGTCCACCTGGCGGGGGCCTTCGTGGCAGGCGGTTTCCTCAGGTCGAGTACCGGGGAAGAGGGGCCGATGCAGCAGTGCCATCTGCATCTTTCCGCAGTGGCTGGGTATCGCAGTAGGAAAAAGGCTGGCGTCCTTATTGTCCACATGGACGAAATCGATGCCCTCATACGATGCGAAAGTTGCGAGCCCCAGCCGCTGCCAATGAAGCAAATCTTTCGAGACGGCGAACGCAATCCGTGGACCAAGGGAAGAAAGCGCCGCGTAAGTCATCACATAGCACTTGAGCGGTTCCACAAACGTGATGCGTGGATCCTCGCAGCCACCGCCGCCATGCGAGGTCTTTTCGTAATCAGCCTCAGGTTCAAGCGCGATGCCAAGCCGCTCGACTCCGCAGGGATTGCCGTCTTGGTTGAATTTGACCCGGGCAATGCCGATCCGGGAGTAATTGCCCTCCGCAACGATCCTGGGAAAGAGATAGAGATGACCGTCTGGGCCGCGAGCGGCTCCGGGATTCAGGACGCCCTCACTCTCCTGCGGATTGCCCGGTTCGGGTTCCATCAGCATTCCCAGTCGCTGCAATTGGAAGGGGATGGTCAACTTTCCTCCAGACAAGCAACGATTGCTTCAATCACCCGCTTCGTTTCATGCGGATCTTTGACCTCGATGGACAAAGCCCCTGCTTCCTTGGCGGGATAGTCGTTTCCACCTGGGAACACAGCGTCTCCGATAAAAATCATTTCGGAAATGGCAATGCCCAGAACGTCCCGGAGTTTTCGAATGCCGTAGGCCTTATCGATGCCATGCTTGGTAATGTCAACCGAGGTCGCACCACCCAGGCGCACAGAAAACTCGGGGATGAGCTTGTCGAGCAGTGCTTTGATCTTCTTGCGCTTGGCAAAGTCAGGATCCCACTTCTTCTTCTCTTCCAGAGGAGCCTGTTGTCCCAGCCCGGAGAATGTGATCTGGCTGCCCCGGTCTTGAATTAGCTCACCCCAAGTTTGAGCGGGCTTTAAATCAGGTGTCTCGGTTGTCTGCTGCAGGGAGGCAAGGATTTTCTTCTTTTCCGCAGCGGTGAAATCCTCCGAATAGAGCAATTCCCATTTCGAGTCATATTTGTAGAACTTGGTGCCGCAGGTGGGCAGAAGAGACAGGTTCTTGAGGCGCTCGTCATGGGAAAGGTGAGCCAGCACTTGTTTTTCGAATTGTGACCAAGCACCTCCGGAGATGACTGACACTTTGACGATTTTCAGGAGATGATCGAGCAGCTTGGCCATTTCGGGGTCGATGGAGGCCTTGCTTTCGGCCAGCGTGCCGTCCAAGTCAAAGACGATTAGCCGTTTCATAATGTTATCGGATTTCCGGCAGCGAAATTTCCAGCACCGTGACATTGCCGTTCGGTCGGCAGTTACAAGCTCCGACGACGGCGGGCAGGAGTAGTACGTCACCTTCACCGAAGGGATAATCGACGCCGTCATAATCGAGGTCACCCCTACCCTCAATGCATACCAGGACACGGCAAGTACCCGCAGCCCCGGCGACAAACGCGAATTCTTCGCTGATTCGCCAAACCCCGAAATGATCGCAATTGATGAGCCTCTCCCACGGGAGCGGCTTCGCGTCGTGGATCTGCGGTACTACCGGCCCAATAACCCCTTGGGTAAAGTTGATGCACGCCATGGCTTGCTCGACTTGCAGGGGCCTTCGCTGGCCGGTCTTGGGATCAATATGGTCCCAATCGTAAAGACGAAATGTCACGTCACTATTTTCCTGGACCTCGAAAACCACGACGTCGTTCAGGGAATGAACAGTCCCTGCTCGAATAAAAACGCCGTCGCCTATGCGAGGTCCAAAGCTGGCCAGTTGGTCGGAAACGGTCCCGTTTTTAATAGCCTGTCGCAAAACATCCGCCGTCGTGCCTTCTTTCAAGCCCGCGTAAATGCGAGCTTCCTCTCCCTTTTCCAATACAACCCATGCTTCGGTTTTTCCGGTATCGCCAGTTGGGATGAGGTCCTTATGTGCATCCGATGGATGCACCTGTACCGAAAGCTGTTCTTGAACATCAAGAAACTTCAACAAGAGGGGAAAACGGGAATAGTGCCCGGCAAGATTTCCTAGTAAGTCTTTCGGCGATTGCTTCATCAGTTGCCCAATGGTGCTGCCTTTCAGCGGCCCATCCGCGACGAGGCTGGGATGGTCATCGCGGTCACTTAGAATCCAAGCTTCGCCGATAGGGCCATCACCCGGAAGCGGGGCCGAGAGTACGTCCGCCAAACGCCGACCACCCCAAAGCCGATATTGGTAAATCGGTTCAAATCGCAGGGGATAAAGAGACAGGTGATCCATTTTATTCCCCCTCCATGGCAGCGGGGTAGTTGCCACGTCGTGCCGCCACGTTGCATTTGGCGCGATAATAGAGGGCCTTCTGGGCCAACTGCACATTAGCCTGCTGACCTTTCCAAACCTCCAAAGCAGGTTGCTGGATGGCGCGGGCAAACGAGAACGCCACCGCCCAGGGCAGATGCCCTCGGAAGCGGGAATTCATGGCGCTCAACCTGGCGGAGGCGAGTTCTCCGGACTGACCGCCCGATAAAAAAGCGATTCCCGGTACGGCGGCGGGAACGGCCCGCAAGAGACACTTCACCGTCGTATCCGCGACAACATCCACCACTTCCTGCTGGGGACAGGTCAATCCAGGAAGGACCATGTTGGGTTTCAGGATCATTCCCTCTAGCATGACCCGTTGTGCATAAAGCTCGTCGAAAACGGTTCGCAGGACTTCCTCCGTTACCTCGCAACATCGAGCCAGCGTATGTTCGCCCTCCATCAGCACTTCCGGTTCGACGACGGGAACCAATCCTGTCTCCTGACACAAAGCGGCATAGCGAGCCAGCGCCTGCGCATTGGCCTCGATACAACCCCGGCTGGGAATGCCGGGACCAATGGTAATCACCGCCCGCCATTTAGCGAAACGGGCTCCCATTTTGAAATATTCTATCAGGCGCTCACGGAGACCATCCAGACCTTCGGTAATCTTCTCCCCGTGATGACCCGCCATGTCCTTTGCCCCGGTATCGACTTTGATACCCGGTATGATTCCCGCATTGACAATGATTTTTAGAAACGAGGCGCCCTCTTTCTTTCCCTCGCGAATCGTCTCGTCATAAAGAATCAAGCCACTGATGCACTGACCGAGGTCAGGCGTGGTGACAATCAGCTCACGATACGAACGTCGGGCCTCCACGGTCTCGGGTATTCTCAACGCTGCGAATCGTTTGTTGCAAGTCGGATTACTTTCATCCATGGCCAGCAGGCCCTTGTCATCGGCAACCAGCGCCCTCGCCGTTTCAATGAGGCCTATTGCGCTCACTTCGCCGCGTTCCACTTCCAGTTTCGAATCTCCGGCAAGTCCTGGCCATGCTGATCGATGTAGACTTTGTGCTCGATGAGCTTGTCCTGCATCAACTGCTTTAGGTAGGCCCCTTTGGTTCCAAGATTCGGCACCCGATCCACCACATCCTGAACCAAATGAAAGCGGTCGAGTTCGTTCTGCACTCGCATGTCAAAGGCCGTCGTGATCGTGCCCTCTTCCTTGTACCCCCTGACGTGAAGGTTACGGTTGGTCCGGCGGTAGGTCAGCCGGTGGACCAGCCATGGATAGCCATGAAAGCCGAAGATGATGTGCTTGTCCTTCGTGAATAGAGAGTCGTAGTCGGTCTCGCTCAAACCGTGCGGGTGCTCGCTGGCGGACTCAAGCTTCATCAAATCGACTACGTTGATCACCCGGATTTTCAAATCGGGCAGGTGCTGGCGTAGAATGGAGGTAGCGGCCAAAATCTCCAGTGTTGGCGTGTCACCACAACAGGCCATGACGACATCCGGATCAGCGTTCTGGTCGTTGCTGGCCCATTGCCAGATGCCGATGCCTTCCGTGCAATGGACGACGGCTTCATCCATGGTGAGCCATTGGGGGAGCGCGTGTTTGCCTGCGACAACGACGTTGACGTAATGCCGACTGCGCAGGCAATGGTCGAAAACCGATAGGAGACAGTTCGCGTCTGGCGGCAAATAAGCGCGAACGATGCTGGCTTTCTTATTTATGACGTGGTCTAGAAAGCCGGGATCCTGGTGGGTGAACCCGTTATGGTCCTGCTGCCAGACATGGGAGGCGAGCAGGTAATTCAGCGACGCGATTTTCCTTCGCCAAGGCAGTTCCGAGGTCACCTTCAACCATTTGGCGTGCTGGCTGAACATCGAATCGACGATGCGAATGAATGCCTCGTAGCTATTGAAGAGCCCGTGCCGTCCAGTCAGGAGGTATCCCTCCAGCCATCCCTCGCATTGATGTTCGCTGAGCATGGAATCCAGTACCTGTCCCGAGGGCGCGAGGAATTCATCGTTTTTAACTTCGCGCGCGTCCCACTGGCGGTTGGTGACTTCAAAGACGGCTCCAAGGAGATTCGAGAGGGTTTCATCGGGGCCAAAGACTCGGAAATTGCGCTGATCCTGATTCAACTTCGCCACGTCGCGCAGGAAATTGCCCAGCACGAGTGTGTCCTGCCCATCAACTGCACCAGGCGAAGGCACGATCACCGCGTGCTGATGAAAGTCCGGCATCCGCAAGTCACGCAGCAGAAGACCTCCGTTCGCGTGGGGATTGGCTCCCATGCGGCGGTCACCCTTCGGGGCCAACTCGGCCAATTCTGGCAGGAGACGACCATTGGCATCGAACAACTCTTCCGCCTTGTAGCTTCGCATCCAGTCTTCCAAAAGTTTAACGTGGTCCGGATGCTCGGCATCCACCAGAATTGGCACCTGATGCGCCCGGAATGTGCCCTCGATTTGCAAGCCATCGACGACCTTGGGTCCCGTCCAGCCTTTGGGTGATCTCAGCACGATCATCGGCCAGCGTGGCCGGGAAGTGTCGTTGTTCTCCCTGGCATTTCTTTGAATTTGCTTAATGTCTTCGACAGCCTTTTCAAGCGTGCTCGCCATGAGTTCATGCATCTTTTCCGGCTCATCGCCTTCCACGAAGTAGGGCGTCCAACCGCAACCACGGAAGAATTGGTCCAGTTCCTCGGGTTCAATCCGGGAGAGGATGGTCGGGTTGCTGATTTTATAACCATTGAGGTGGAGAATCGGTAGCACGGCTCCGTCCGTGACGGGATCCAGTAGTTTATTGGATTGCCACGAGGTCGCCAGCGGACCCGTTTCCGACTCCCCGTCACCGACGACACAGGCAACGATTAGGTCGGGGTTGTCAAAAGCGGCCCCGAAAGCATGGCTGAGTGAATAACCCAACTCGCCGCCCTCGTGAATCGAACCCGGAGTCGTCGGCGCAACGTGACTGGAAATCCCGCCGGGAAAGGAGAACTGCTTGAAGAGCTTTTGCAATCCTGACTCATCCTGAGTCACGTTGGGATAAATTTCACTCCAGGTGCCTTCGAGATAGACGTTGCCAACAATGGCCGGCCCACCGTGACCGGGACCGGCTACGTAAAACATGTCGAGGTCGTACTTCTTGATAACCCGGTTCAAATGTACGTAGATGAAGTTCTGGCCCGGTGTCGTACCCCAGTGACCGACGACGAGCGGCTTCACATGCGACAGCTTGAGCGGCTCCTTCAGTAGCGGATTGTCGTAGAGATAAATTTGTCCCACCGACACATAGTTCGCGGCACGCCAATAGGCGTTCATTTTCTGGAGGACGTCGGGAGTAAGGGTTTTGAGAGGTGCGTGCATAGGAGAGTCGTTTTGGGTTTGGATCAGCCGTCGTGTTGATCCCTTCTCCGAAGGTAAGTCCAAAAACAGGCAGGCCAATGGGGTGAACACCCCATCCGTCTTGAACGCTACCCATCGCGTCACAACCTTTTCGAGGGAGCTCGATCTTCCAACTTTAGCCCGAGGATTCCGGGCAAATTCGTACGGCCCGGAAAAAGAGAGTACCGTTAACGGTGACTCAAAACATCGAGCTAAACCTGCGGGATATTAATCAGCTCTTTAACACCATCGATCCATCCCCCTTTCCCGACAAGGACCTGGACCGAAGCGCTGAAGATTTTATCGTGAGTTGGGCACAGGAATTTCCCATCGACGAACCAGTCGCGCTGATCCTTTATCTGAAGAAGCCACCTGAAGGACACCGCGCCAGCGATCTCGTCGTAAAAGCGATCCACAACTACTTCACTTACCGGGCCCGGCTGAATCGTTTGGAATTCAAGCGCCTAATGAGGCAGGGGCGCACCAGCCTGATGGTGGGCTTTGCTTTCTTGGGCCTCTGTCTTTTTATCACCGAGATTCTTTTGCCGAAGCAGTCGGGCATTCTCCCTGACTTCATCCAACAGGGACTCACCATCGCCGGCTGGGTGGCGATGTGGCGACCCATGGAAATCTATCTCTACGATTGGTGGCCGCTACGTCATCGTGGAAAGATTTTCGCCAAGTTAAGCAAGATGTCAGTCGAATTTCGCAAGGGGCAGGATGCCGACGCACAAATCTTTCCCCCGGTTTTGGATTCAACTTCAGCCGCCGTTAAGCGGCCTGCTTAAGGGCTTTACTCTTGGACGCAATCACGGTCATGAGTTCATTCCAGGATTTCACAAAAGACTTTGCCCCTTCGTCCTGAAGCTGGTCGGCCAACTGGCTCACGTTGACGCCCGCTGAGGCGAACTGTTCCAACATCTTTTCGCATTCTCGGCCGTCCGTCGGCATGCTCGATCCG
The DNA here is from genome assembly GCA_903863295.1 of uncultured Verrucomicrobiota bacterium. Classification (GTDB taxonomy): domain Bacteria; phylum Verrucomicrobiota; class Verrucomicrobiia; order Methylacidiphilales; family UBA1321; genus JABDGH01. Next base: position 77,039 of record CAIPBM010000112.1, read on the forward strand.
ATTTCACCGTGGTCAGCGAGAGCTTTCAATGTTCCTTCAGGCATGGTGTTCACCGTGAAGGGAGCGGCCAGCGCCTTGATATAGAGGGTATCGGAGGCCTTGGGGTCCTTGGTTCCGGTACTTGCCCAAAGCAGTCGTTGTGACTGGGCACCGGCATTCAACACGCACTGCGAACGTGGGCTGCTCAGGAGATCGAGATATGACTTGTAGATGCGACCTGACACCGCGATGCCTAGCCGATTGCTCAATGCTTCCGGAACTTTTCCTGCTACGGCCGCGTCCCAACGGCTAATGAACATGGAGGCTACAGAACCAACTTTGGGATTGAGCCCGGCGGCAATACGCCGCTCGATGCCGCGCAAGTAAGCCTCGGCTGCCGCCGCATACTGTTCCGAGGAAAAGAGGAGAGTGACATTCACCGGCACACCCGCGAAAATCGTCTCCTCAATAGCTGGAAGTCCTTCTTTCGTACCCGGGATTTTAATGAACAGATTGGGCCGTCCAGCCCGTGCCGAAAGTTCCTTGGCGGCGGCGATGGTGCCAGTGGTGTCATACGCCAGAAGCGGAGACACTTCGAGTGATACCCACCCGTCCACACCGTTAGTGCGGTCATAGATTGGCCGGAAAAGATCTGCGGCCCGGGTGAGATCGTCCAAGGCCAGATCGAAAAAAAGGCCTTCTCCGGTCTTACCTTTCGCCAATCCCTCACGGATCGCGTCATCGTAGGCGGCACTGTTCTTGATGGCGTGATCAAAAATCGTCGGGTTGGACGTCAGTCCGGTTACTGAAAGTTCATCAATGTACCGTTTCAGCGTTTCGCTATTGAGCAAATCGCGAGTGATGTTGTCGAGCCAGAGACTCTGGCCCAAGTTGTGGAGCTTCTGAGTTGCTTTCATCGTATTCAATTGACCTCTTTTTCGGGGCTTATTATTACACGCAGAGACCGGGTCGGTATGGGGTCTTTACCCCAAGCCAATTTCGAGCGATTTCAAGCGCGCACCTCTTTGTCCCGCATGGAAGAGAGTTAGTCCCAAGGCTCTCAACGATTTAGCGAGCGGACTCAATGCAATAAAGCGCTGCATAGATTTTGTAATCCACGAGGCAGCCCTCACCGCGCTTGGTTTCAATCCAGGATTTCAGTTGCGCCAGGGGCACAACATGAACGTGGATATTTTCCGTTCCATCACCACCGCCTCGGTTAACTTTCTTCAATCCGAGAGCGAGGAAAAAAGTCACCATTTCAGTTGAAAGTCCGGCTGAGGGAGGTCCATCGGTGAGGTATTCCATCCGTTGCGCTTCGAAACCCGTTTCTTCCAGCAATTCACGTTTCGCCGCTTCAGTCATCACTTCGTTTTCCTGGCCTTCGATATCTCCGGCGAGTCCGGCTGGAATTTCGATTACACGCCGGTTTACCGGAATGCGTAGCTGCTCAATTAGAATGATCTCTTGGTTATCGGTGATAGCCAGAATTGCCACGATCCCAGTCGTCTTGTGACGCTCGACGTATTCCCAATGGTCTTTCCTTCTCACCCTGAGAAAGCGTCCTTCAAATAAAATTTCGGAAGAGAAATTGTCAGATGAATCGAGACGAGGGTTGTTCATAATATTGTCTGGTTATGCCGGATCACATGACACTCTCTTTACAAATCCCCTACGAGATCTGAAGGCGAGCAAAGACAGGAATTTTAATCACATCCAGGATCAATCCAAAGACGATAGCCGCCGCAAATTCCCCGGCCACCACCGAGACAGGCAGCGGTGCCATGGCGATCCCACCAATCGCCAACGTCGAAATAATCAGAAGGTCGGCCACGGAGGATAGAACCAGCCAAATGGTGGGACGTAGTCCCCACAGGTGACGACGACCGCGTATAACGTAAATCGTTGCCTGGCTGCCGTAGACGATTGAAACGACGGAAAGAGTTCTCAGCTCATCCACCCCAAGTCCCAACTTGAATTTGCCCACGGCCAGAATCGCGGTGCAAAACGCCAGAAAACAAATTCCCAGGATGACGCCTGCGCTGGTAATCCGGCCTATCTGCCACGCGTTGGGCGTCTCCGATGGTCGCACCCGGTCTGTGGTCATGGACATGGCAAGAAAATCGCCGGTGATCATTACGATGACCATCAGCAGGGGCGTCAAGACGGCGTGTCCGGTCATGACCAGGCCGATGGCCAAGAGGAGCACCTGCAATACTTTCTTCATCACGGAATTGAGCGTGTAATTCAGAACACGCTGAAAGGTGATCCTGCCCTCCTTGATCGCAGCGACAATGCCCTCCAACCCGGGTTTCGTCAGGACAATGCCTGCCGCAGATTTGGCCACATCAGTTGCGGTCGACACCGCGATGCCCATCTGGGCCTGACGCAGCGCGGGCGCATCGTTCGCCCCGTCGCCACACATCCCCACCGTATGCCCATGCTTCTGGAAGGCCTTTACGAGGTTGTATTTTCCGTCCGGAAGAATGCCCGCGAACACCGCGAAATCCTGTGGTTTGACGCCGTTAGGAATTGGTCCAGGGGGACAGACAGCGCCCTTCAATCCGACGGCATACGCGACGATGACCGCCGTCGCCGGTGCATCGCCTGTCACCATAACGGTAGTTACGCCCAAGGCGTGTAGTTCGGAAATAAGTGAGGCTGAATCTGAACGGGGCGGATCGCTGAGAGCAATAAGTCCGATGACCTGCAGAGTCGCGGGCCGCCCAGCCGCCACGGCCAAGACCCTGAAACCTTGCTTTTCGAGTTCGTCAGCTATTCCTGCCGCTGTCGGCGATGGAGCGGTGAGACCGATGACGGCGGTGAAGGCTCCCTTGATGATGCGCTGAGCATCCCCTTTTGCATCTGTTGCGGCTGCTTCTGACGTCTTCTTGGCCGGATCGAATGGGATAAATGTCGTTAGCTTGGGCAGATCCGATGCCGGTCCTTTCGATGAAGCAGAACGAATGGCTGCATCAACAGAATCCTGACCACCTTCGGAGCTGGCGAGGGCTGCCATCCCCAGAACGTGGGCTTCGTCAAAGCCCGGCATCGGACGAACGCTGGTTACCGCGAGTTGGTTGCAGGTGAGCGTCCCTGTCTTATCCGAGCAAAGGACATCGATTGAGGCAGCTTCATCCACGGCGGAAAGTCGCGTTGGAAGGACCCCCAACTTGGCCAAGGCACGAGCTCCCAACGCAGCCGCCAGGGTGAAAGTTGCAGGCAGTGCAACCGGAATGGCCGCAAGTATCGCCGTGAGGAGTAAGGGGATGATCTCACTCCAGGGCAGCGCATGAGCGTAGCTATAACCTCCAATGAGAACGATTATGACACCATTAAAAATCGCCAGGTTCCGTACGATTCGGAGGACGGCCTTCTCCTGTGAGCTTTGAACATGGGCGGTGCGGACAAGCTCCGCCGTCTTACCGAATTTGGTGTGAACGCCGGTGGCTGTCACTTCTGCCGTGGCTTCGCCGCGTTTGACCAAAGCTCCTGCGTAGGTGTCTGTCCCGGGGCCAGCTTCAAGAGGCAAAGATTCACCGGTAAGCATCGATTGATCGAGCGAGACGGATCCGTCGATCAAATGCACGTCGGCCGCCACCACGCCCCCGAGCGACAACTTTACCAAATCGCCTCGCACCAACTGAGTCGCCGGTAACGTTTTCCACTTTCCGTCGCGACAAACCGATGCGTTCAAGGCTAAGCGCGATTTTAAGGCCGCGAGGGTGGCTTGGGCGCGACCTTCCTGAAAATAGGCCAAAGCCGCGTTAAAGACGAGTAGCCCAGCAATAATCGCAGCCTCGAAATACTTTTGCAGGACCAATTCCAGTACAATGGAGGCTTCCAGTAACCATGGAACAGGTGCCCAGAACTTGGCCAAGGCGTTTTGAAGCGGATGCGCGGAGGTATCGGGCATGGCATTTGGCCCATCCTTTTGAAGAAGACTTGCCGCCACTTCGCTGGAGAGACCCTTCGACGCGGTTTTCTCTTCCGGTTTTGCTGGCGGACTGGGCGATGCTACTGCGATTATTTTATCGGCGCTCATCGCATGACTCCCTTTCGTCGGCGAGAGTCCGAACTCTGGTTGGGTTCAGCACTTGTTCTCACGGGCTTGTTCGGTGACCCGCTGCCCAATTATTATATCGGTGGACCTCGGTTATGCGCCCCGGCAGAGCGTCGATCCGATCAAAGATTTCCCACGGGTCTACATTTTTGCCCGAACTGAAAAGAAGATGTCCATCTATCCCAACCAGCCAGACGCGAAAGCCCGATTCGCTTGGTGCCATGTTTTTCCTTAGTTCCTGGATCACTTTCGGATTCACGACTTGAAAGACGAGGAGGCTTCGATGATCCATCCACTTGCAAACAGTAGTAGAGTCCCATTGGTCTAAAAACGCTTCTTCCCTTTTGCGATCACCAGGAAAGACGACGATCAGCCGATGGATACCGCTAAATGGTGTGAGATCAGACGACCGAAGAATCTGGCCGGCTCCAAAGATCTCTCCTGCCGTCCCAAACAAGAATAGAGGCAGGAGTAGACAAGCTGTTCGAGCCCAGCTAAGCGATGGACTATTCTTCACCCCAAAACCACTCCACATCGAGTTCGTTGGTTACCGAAAACACACCCGGCGCGGCCCAAGCGACTCGTTCGGCTTCCTCTCGTGCCGTATAGCTGCGAACTTTGCCACGGAGTATTACCTCATTTCCAACCGCCTCAACCAGGATTTGCTCAGCTACCAAAAGAGAGTTTCTTTCGATGGCATCTTTGACGATTGATTCGATGTCCACAGGTGCCTCTTTGGGTTTGATCGTAATCAAATTGGTCACGCCTTTGACGCCCACAAGGTGATGCACCGCTTCTTCGGCGGCGTTCTTCTCATGCCACCAGCCAAATTCGCCCTGTAGTGTCACCCAACCGTCCCGAACTGTTACCTTGGCGATGCCTTTAGGAATGGTCGAATTCCAGTCAATTTGATGGGCTGCCGCTGCCGCGATTTCTCCGTCTGTACGACGAGAGGAATCTGGCAGTCTGACTTCAATGTCGTCGGCAATGGCCTTGACGCCGGCAACCCGTTTGACGGAACGCACCGCCGCGAATCGTTCTCCGTAGCTGGTTGCGTAGCCGTTGAGCGTCACCGTTCCGTCTTTAACCAGAACGCCGATATCGCTGACTTTTACCCTGGGATCAAATTCGAGCTCCGCGAGCACATCGATCTTCATCTCTTCGTCACTTTTTTCAACGCTGGTTTTCATGGGATTGACCTTTCTCGAGATATCGTATTAGTTGCGACTAGGGCTTGAGCGCCAGTTCTTGATGCCCGTTCACGCCATCCTCGGGAATTCTGGGAACGATAGGCGGAACCTTTGTCCGATCCTGGCCTAACCCCATGGTCAGCGCCGTCATGCCAGCGAGTCCACCGAGTTGCATGCTTTCCACGGCAGTGCTGGGAACGATAACGATGGTGGAATTCTCCTTTAGACCCTCATACAGCATATTCATGGCACGTAGGTGAAAGGCTACCGGATTGCCTTCATAGCTTCTGCCTGCTTCAGCAAATTTCTCCGCGATCTGGCGCTCCGCATCACCCAGGATTACGCGGGCCTGACGCTCTCGCTCGGCCTGCGCCTGCATTGACATCGCATCTTCCAAGCCGGAAGGGATAAGAACATCCTTCACCTCGACGGAGATGACGTTGATGCCCCAGGGTTCGGTGCGCTCATCAATTATCTTTTGCAGCAGACTGCTGATTTTGTCCCTGCCTTCCAGCATGTCGGAAAGCATGGTTTTACCGATGACATCACGCAGAGCCGTTTGGGAGGCCCAACTTATCGCGCTTTCGTAATCCGCGACATCCAGGGCCGCTTTCTTGGGATCGACCACTTTCCAAAACAGCACGGCATCGACATCCACGGGAACCGTGTCTTTGGTCAGCGTTTTTTCCGCTTTAAAGCCGGTGGTGATGACACGGGTGTCGATCCAGTAAGGAATCGCGTCGAAAACGGGAATAATGAAAAATAGACCCGGGCCTCTCAGCGCATGGAATTGACCGAGGCGCAAGATCACGGCCCTATCCCACTGATTGGCGACCCGAATGGCGCTCGAAGCAATTACGGCAAGGATAAAGGCACCGACTCCGATACAGCCAGCGGTCACAGTACCGGCAACGCCGCTGACGACGTAGGCCAAAAATCCACCAACGCCAAAAATGATGATGAAGATCAGGGTTCCGAAGGAATTGGTTTGTCTCATTTCGTTATCTCCGATTTTGCGCCTCCGAATAGAGGAGCTGGGGTTGACCTCAAAGGTGCTACTGCGAGGCTCGCCTTAAGTGAACGCCCGATCCCTTAGCGCCGCTATGGGGTGAAGACCCCATCACTTGATAGACTCCTCGACCCGCACTGCCTCAGTGCCCTCCAGCGGCTCTAACATTTGTGTCTTGAGCCAAGAGTATCGCGCAGGTTCGCGATCCAAGATGGTAGGTTTTCTCCTGCCAAAGGGATTCTTCACCCGCTCCAGACAAATCGCGGGGCGCTTCACGAGAGGTGTCGGCGGCCACACACCACCGCTTGCTCGGCGATAAAGTTGGCAAGTTGAACTCAACTGCATAACACCCAGCATTAAACATCAGGAAAAGGGCTCCCTGCTCACCTTCATGGATTAGACACGCAAGCTGCTTTTCCTTCGGATCCGCCCAGTTAAGCATTCTACCATAGGGGCCGACCCAATGAATTTCGGCCTCCGCGTAAAACTTTTCTTCGCTCAGGATCGGGTGGGCACGACGAAAGGCGATCATGCCTCGGGTGAAGAGGAAAATCTCTTCGTGCTTTTTCAAAAAGCCCCATTCATGCCAGCTCATTTCGTTGTCTTGGCAGTAGGCGTTATTGTTGCCGCCTTGCGAACGACGAAATTCGTCTCCACCAAGCAGCATTGGCACCCCTCGTGAAATGAAAAGAGTCAGCAGGAAGTTCTTAATTTGGCGATTCCGCCATGACTCTATTGCCGCGTCGGTGGTCTCGCCTTCGGTGCCACAATTCTCGCTAAAGTTATAATCCGATCCGTCCCGGTTATTTTCTCCGTTGGCTTCATTGTGCTTGTTGCCATAGCTCACGAGGTCATTCAGGGTGAACCCGTCGTGGCAGGTGATGAAGTTAATGCTGCTGTCGGGACCTTTGCCTGACTTGGAATAAATGTCGGCGCTGCCACAGATGCGACTGGCAAACGCCCCCAACATCCCATCATCGCCACGCCAGAAACGCCGGATGTCATCCCGGTATCTGCCGTTCCACTCAGCCCAGCGAGGCTCTGAAAAACTTCCCACTTCATAGCCACCTGCGGTGTCCCAAGCCTCAGCGATAATCTTCACGTCCCTCAAGATCGGATCTTCAGCAATTCGCACAAGAAGAGGAGCATCTGCCAGCAAATTGCCAGACTCGTCCCGACCGAGGGCCGATGCCAAATCAAACCGGAATCCATCGATGTGCATCTCGACCATCCAGTAGCGAAGCGCGGCCACGATGTGGTCCCGCACCACGGGATGGTTGGCGTTGATGGTGTTGCCCGTTCCGGTGAAGTCCTTGTAGTAGCGTTTGTCGCCGGACAACGTGTAAAAAATCGAATTATCCATCCCACGAAAGCCCAGCGTCGGCCCCAATTCGTTTCCCTCTGCCGTGTGGCTGAAGACCACATCCAGGATCACTTCGATGCCTGCGTCATGCAAGGACTTCACCATCCTTTTGAACTCCAATTTCTGCTCACCCAACCCAAGCAAGCTACTGTAAGAGGCCTTGGGCGCGAAGAAGGCGACGGGATCGTATCCCCAGTAATTTCGAAGAGGCTGCTTGGTCTGCGGGTTAACGCCACAGACCTGATTTTCATTAAACTCCAATACCGGCATGAGTTCCACAGCCGTCACCCCCAGGTCCTTGAGATAGGGAATCTTTTCCATGAGTCCCCGGTAGGTACCGGGATTGACCACGCCGGAACTCGAATGAACCGTGAATCCGCGAACATGGACTTCATAGATGACCGTCTTGGACCAAGGATGGCGGAGTGGTGGGTCGTTTTGCCAATCGTATTCCTCGCGAGTAAAAATGCATTTCGGCATGGCTCCCGCGTCGTCCATCGAGGAAAAGGCCAAGTCACGCTCCGGGGCTGATGGATCGTATCCCCGCTCCGGCCCAAAATCCCAGTTCGGTATTCGGGAGATTGCTGTCGCAAGGGGATCCAGAAGAAGCTTGTGGAAATTGAATCGATGTCCCTCCCATGGTTGAAAGGGACCATCAACCCGATAGGCATAAAGTTGACCTGGTTTAATCCCCTTAATCCAGACATGCCACATATCTCCGGTACGATTGTAGACGGGATCGAATTCGATCTCGCGGGCGGGTTTTGCGTCTTGAGGACGATCAAACAGCTCCAGCCGAACGCGACTGGCGTGACGACTGAACAGGGCGAAGTTAACTCCACCCTCGTATTCGTGGGTTCCCATGGGCAACGGAACGCCCATCCGAACTTCGGATAGTTCTGCCAAATCCTCCTGCTCGGTTTTATTCACCGCTGCCACAGAATTCGTGATTCTTCCAAAGGAACGGCAACACCTTCGCAGCATGGGATGACTCGCGCTGTATAGTCCCCAGCCGGACGGGCGGAGGATACGGTCGTGCTGTAAACATAACCACCCGAAGTGTCGGCCAGTTGCCGGACGCGTTTCATCTCCTCCAGTACAGGAGTACTCCCCATAGCCCCGTTGGCATAAAGCTGGACTCGAACTGCTTTCGGGTCGAGGTCCCCTAGGCAGACGTGAACCTCGAAGACATGCTGCTGGCCAAGAGTCTCAACCTTCACCTCGCCGAAATGGAGTTTGTTCCATTTTTCTTCGAGACGATGTTGCCAATTGACCATTTCTCGGCTGATTGCGCCTTTATCGGCCACTCTCGAACGGTACGCCGTCGCCGCCGGAAGATAGTGCTTTTCGGTGTACTCGCGCACCGTTCGGCTGGCGGAAAAGCGAGGGGTTAACTGGGCCATGCTTTCCCGCATCCGAGCCACCCAAGCCGTCGGGATTCCCTGACCATCACGGTTGTAGAACTCAGGAATGACTTCGCGTTCGAGGGCGTCGTAGAGCATCTCCGCTTCGGCGTGGTCCCAGCCTGGGTCCGTGCCGTGCTCTTTGCCGTCACCTATCGCCCATCCCAAGTCCGGGAGATACGCTTCGGCCCACCAACCATCCAATTCCGAAAGGTTAATCCCACCGTTGACCAGTACCTTCATGCCGCTTGTTCCACACGCCTCCCATGGACGCCTCGGCGTATTGATCCAGACATCGACTCCCTGCACGAGATGCGACGTCAACTGCATGTCGTAGTCGCTTAAAAAGATGACGTGAGGTTGGGCTTCTGCCCGACGGATGAAATTGATCCATTCATGGATCAAGGCCTGGCCGCCCTGGTCATCAGGATGCGCCTTGCCGGCGATGATGAGTTGCACCGGGCGTTGCGGGTTAGAAAGCAGGCGAAGTAGTCGCAAAGGGTCGTGCAGGAGGAGATTCGGACGCTTGTAGGTCGCAAAACGGCGCGCAAAGCCCAAGGTCAGCGCATTGGGATCAAAGAGATGCTTGGCCGCTTCGACCAACTCTGGAGATCTTCCGGAAACAGCCAGTTGCCTAGACAGTCGAGCGCGGGTGTATTCAACCAGAGACTTTTTGGCCGCGAGACGAAATTGCCATAGACGCGCATCGGGGATGCGACGAATGTCCTTCTCCAAATTTTCCGGCGTGCCTAGCCAACGGTCTTTTCCGCAGGCTTCGGTCCAGAGATCGTCGGCCGCAGCCGAATCCCAAGTTGGCATGTGAACACCGTTGGTCACGTATCCGACGGGCACTTCGTCTGCTGGCCAGCGGGAAAAGAGAGGATCGAAGAGATTCCGGCTGACTTCTCCATGCAAGCGACTCACGCCATTCACTGCCCCACTTCCCCGGATCGCCAGGTAGGCCATGTTGAAACTTTCCGATTTGTCATTCGGATTCTGGCGGCCAAGGGCGAGTAGATCGTGGAGAATAATGCCGAGCTTCTCTTCGGCATAACGGCCAAGGTATTGCTCGATGAGGGCTGGATCGAAACGATCAAATCCGGCGGCGACAGCCGTATGGGTGGTGAAAAGATTCCCCGCTCGGGTGGCCGCCAAGGCAACGTCAAAGGGTTGCGCGGTTTCGTGCATGAAACTATGGGCGCGCTCCAAGATGGCGAAGGCCGCATGGCCCTCGTTCAAGTGACACACTTCCGGCTGGATTCCAAGCGCCCTGAGCAGCCGCCATCCACCGATCCCGAGAAGCAACTCCTGCTTAAGCCGCATTTCGGGCCCACCGCCATACAACTCGCTGGTGATGCCTCGATGGGCGGGAAAATTTGCCGCATCGTTGCTGTCGAGAAGGTAAAGTTTCACTCTGCCGACTTGGACTTGCCAGGCGCGCAGCCAGACCGAGTAGCCAGGCAATGCGATCTCAAGTCGTAGCCATTCGCCATTCGGCTGGCGCAAGGGCGTGATCGGCAATTGTCCGGGATCGTTATAGGGGAAAAGGGCCTGTTGGTCCCCATCATTGCCGATCACCTGCCGAAAATAGCCTTGCTGGTAAAGCAGCCCTACTCCCACCACCGGTATACCGAGATCACTGTTCGCTTTGAGCTGATCCCCGGCCACATTGCCGAGCCCGCCGGAGTAAATGGGCAATGCTTCGCTCAGCATGAATTCCATGCTGAAGTAGGCGACGCACGTCAGGGAGGAGTTCGGATGGGATTGCTGAAACCACGCGGGAGATTCCTCGGCGCGATGTTTGGATCCCAGAAGGTCCTCCGCATGTTTGCGGAAAACCGGATCGGTCAGTTTGCGCTTGAGTTGGTCCCGGGAGACCGTTTGCAGCACAACCCAAGGATTCTGCGTCAGTTCCCATAACGAGGGATCAAGTTGTCGCCACAGGGTGTCCGCTCCGTGATTCCACGAGCAACGCATGTCCAGGGCCAGCTCCGCTAGGATATCGAATCCATCAACTTCCGTGGGGAGAAGGTTGTACGTTGGTCGGCGGATTGGTGTTGGTTCGCTCATATTTTTACTTCAATGCGTTTTTCCAAATCCGCAATTTTGGCGAGTCGACGACGATGCCGCTCTGCGCCACTGAATCGCGCTGCGAGAAAGGTTTGAACCAATTCCCAGGCAAGAGAGTGACCGATGACGAGACCACCGAAGCAGATCATGTTCAAGTCGTCGTCCTCCACTCCTTGGTGGGCGGAGAAGTTTTCGTGAATCAGTTAGGCCCGCACTCCTGCCACTTTGTTGGCGGCGATTGATGCCCCGACACCACTGCCACAGATAGCCACCCCTCGCTCCACTTCTCGGCCAGCGACTGCGCGTGCCAGGGGCACGATGAAATCCGGATAGTCATCCTCGGCCTTGGGCTGTCGGTCGCCGAAATCGATTACGTCATGGCTGGCGTTACGCAACATTCCGGCCAGATATTGCTTCAACTCATAGCCACCGTGATCGGCTGCGATGCCGATGAGTTTGGGCGTTGGCAAGATGGATAAAAGGTCAGTCATGGCTCCTTGTGAGTAAGTAGTAATGAAAATCGTTTCTCAGCTCTGCTTTAAGAGGCAAGGTTGGGGAAACCATCACCACTGGGCCCGGCTCGATGACTTGGTAAACTTTGCGCAAGGGCAATGCGGTCTTCTTTGCCATAGCATCACTTCCACAAGAGTATTTCAGGCGGCTTCCGTGATGTGGCTGGATGCTCACCGGCAGGCATTCCGATGATGATGGGCGCGATGACGGTCATTTCATTCTGAATTTTTAACTCAGCCTTCCACTCCTTAGTGTTGAGTGCCTCCACGGCAAACCCAATGACACAAGTGCCCAGACCATCCGCGCACGCTGCCAGCATGAGGTTCTCTGCAGCCAGCCAGCAGTCGGCAGCCACAAACGGTCCCGTGTGCTTGCCACAGATGATGATGAGCGTGCCGGCGTTGTGGAATACGTTGAACTCGGGGGCGTCCGTCAGATGGAGCCGATGCTTGGATGTTGGAGAATCACCACGTTTTGCTTCTTCGCGCACTTGCTCTTCGCATTTGTCTGACAAGCGATCTAGCACGTCCTTATCTTGGATAACGACAAACGACCACGGCTCTTGGTGCATCGCGGTGGGCGCGAGCACGGCGGCATTGAGTAGCGCATTGACGGTGGCTTTATCGATGGCTTGCTGCGTGTAATTGCGCAC